>CAINMN010000150.1 GCA_903850735.1 uncultured Burkholderiales bacterium
GGTTTGCAACTCGCCACTGGCCGATGCCAATGGCAAGCCTCCCAGAGTCAGGTTGTAGGTGGTGGGCAACAGCAAGGTTTGGGGCGTGTAGCCTGTCAAGTTGCTGAACAGCAAGGAGGCATTGGCATCGAGCTTGCTGACCAAGCTCATCAGATCGACATCGAGGTAAGCTGCCCCATTGTTCGCAAAAGCTTGGCCAATCACATCTTGCGTGGTGATGCCGGTGCCGGCAGAAAACGGATTGCCTGCACCGGAAATCGCGGTGACCTGTTTGTTGGTTTGGGGATTCGCATAAAGCAAAATTCGCCCATCCACCACAGCGCCGACATGGACCGACAGCCCGCCATTGATGTTGACCTGGCGCTCGCCCGCATCGCGAATGCTGTCCATCCCCATGGTGAGCTTCCACTGAAACGTGAAGTCTTGCTCGCCAATATCAGGCAGTGTTGAACTCGCCAAGCGCAATCTGAGAACCGGCGACTTGCCAACCGTGCTGGCATTGCCATCAAAGGTGGCGATCAGGTTGGTCTGGTCCAAGCCAATGCCAGCCTGGATCAAGGAGGCACTGAGCACACCGCCCGCACTGCTGATGGGAACCGTCGAGACATAAGTCTGCGCCCCGTTGTCTCCCGTGTCGATCAACAGGGCATTGGCATCGTTGGCGAGAACCCAGTTGGCCATGGTGTTCAGCGCTCGCGGAAGGCGTTTTCTTTGACAGCCGTCAGCGGCTTGGTGATGTAGCGCAGCACAGACTTGCTGCCGGTCACGATGTCCACCTGGGCTTGCATGCCGGGAATGATGGGCAGTTTTTTGCCCAGGCTTTCCATGGCTGTGGTGGACGTTTCAATGCGCACTTGGTAGAAAGCCTGGCCCTTGTCGCCCATGGGCACCGCATCGGCGCTGATGGTGGCCACCTTGCCCTCCATGGCGCCATAAATCGAATAGTCGTAGGCGGTGAGCTTGACCTTGGCTGGCTGCCCGATGTGAATGAAGCCGATGTCTTTGGGTTGCACCAAGGCCTCCACCATCAGCTGGTCGTCGGCCGGGACCACTTCGGCCACCGGGTCGCCGGGCTTGACCACGCCGCCCAGGGTGCTGACCAGCACGCGGTTCACAATGCCCGACAACGGCGCGCGCATTTCGGTGCGCGTGAGCTTGTCTTTCAACGCGGGCATGGATTCTTCAAGCGCACGCAACTCGGTCAGGGTGCGGTTCAATTCGGCGGCCGACTCCGCTTTCAATTGGCGCTCCGCCGAGAGCTTGCGGGACTGGGTCTCTTTGACTGCTTCGGTCAGGCGCGACACCATCAGGGCCGAGCCCTCGGCGCGACCTTCGGCATCGGCCATCACGCGTTGCAGGCGCACGAGCTCGAGTTGCGGCTCCAGGCCGCGCTTGACCATCATGGCCACGATGTCGAATTCGCTGCGCGCATGCTCCAGGGTTCGCTTGGCGGTATCGCGGGTGACGATGGTTTCTTGCAGCTCTTTTTCTTTCTGACCTACCTGCGCGTCCAGCATGGCAAGTTGCGCTTGGTGCTCGCCCATTTTGCTGAGGTAGGCGGCCAACTCATTGGCCACAAACTCGGCGCCGCTCTTGCGCAACTCGGCAGTGAAGACAGGCTCGCGCCCTTGGGTTTGCGCCAAAAAGCGCTCGGCTCGGGCTTGCAAGGCCATCACCTGTTTGCTGCGGGCTTGAAAGTCGGCGCCAAACTGTGTGGGGTTGAGCAGCACCAGCAAGTCGCCTTGCTGCACCAGTTGCCCTTGCTTGGCTTCAATTTGGGCGACCAAGCCGCCTTCCAAGCTCTGCAGCACTTGCAAGCGGGCGGAGGGCACCACTTTGCCGTCGGCGCGCGTGACCGTGTCGACTTCGGCCAGGGCGGCCCAGACGATCATGACCACAAAAAATCCCAGGATGAACCACATCAGCAAATGCGAGCCCGGACGGGTACGGGCGAAGGTACCGGCGCCTTCGATGGTGACCGAATCGCTGCGGCCCAGCCAGCGCTGCCACCAGCTTGCAGTGGGGCGGCTCATGCGGCACCTCCCGCGCGCGGTGCGCCCAAGACTTGTTCGGGAGTGCCGATGCTGAGCAGACGGCCTTTGTCTAATACGATCACTTTGTGAACCAGTTGAATCATGGTGGATTTGTGGGTGATGACCACCAGGGTTTTACCCTCCACCACAGGGCGCAGGCGCTCCACCAAGGTTTGCTCGGCCCCCATATCCATGGCGCTGCTGGGCTCATCGAGCACCAGCATGGAGGGGTTGCCCACCAGCGCTCGCGCAATGCTGATGGATTGACGTTGACCGCCAGACAAGCCCTCGCCACGCTCGCCCACTCGCAAGCCGTAGCCGTGGGGGTGCTGGCTGATGAAGTCTTCCACGCCGGCGACTTGCGCGGCTTTCAACACCGCCGCGTCGCTGGCTTGGTCAAAGCCCATGGCAATGTTTTGGCGAACAGTGCCGCTCATCAGCCACACATCTTGCAAGACCACGCCCAGATGACGCCGCAAGTCGATGGGGTCGATCTGGCGCACATCGACGCCATCGATCAGCACCGCCCCTTTGTCGGGCTGGTACAAGCCCAGAATGAGCTTGGCAATGGTGGTCTTGCCCGAACCGATGCGGCCCAAGATGGCGACACGCTCGCCGGGCTCGATGGTGAAGGACACATTGTCCAGCGCCGGTGAAGCGGCATCGGGGTAGCTGAAGGTGACTTCACGAAACTCGATGCGACCTTTCAGTTCATTGCGCGCCACAAACTGCACATTGTGCGCATGCTCGCGCGGCGCAGACATGAGTTGTTGCAAGGCTTTGTAACTGGCCAGCGACTGGTTCACGCGGGTGAGCAGTTGAGAGAACTGTGCCAAGGGCGAAATGGCACGCCCCGACAGAATCGTGCAGGCAATGATGGCGCCAAAACCGATCTTGCCCTCAGCAACCAAAAAGAAGCCCATGGTGACCACGCCCACCTGCACCAGTTGTTGTGCCAGGTTGGCAATGTTGCCGGCAAATTGTGACAACATGCGCGACTGCAAGCCAATTTCCGACTGGTGCGTCACCGCCTCTTGCCAGCGCCGGCGCATGATGGCGCCCGCCCCCAGCGCTTTGACGGTTTCCAGCCCGCCAAGGGTCTCCACCAAAATGGTTTGCTTGCGGTTGCCGTCTTCGTAGGTGGATTGGATCAGCCGCTTCAAGCGCGGCTGCACCAGCAAGCTGGCCCCCAGCATCAAGGGGATGGCCAGCACCGGCACGATCACCATGGGGCCACCGATGGCGTAGATGATGACCAGGAACAAAATGGAAAACGGAATGTCGATCAGGGTGGTCAGCGTGGCCGATGTGAGAAATTCGCGCAAGGACTCAAACTCTTTGAGCACATTGGCCAAGGCGCCGGTAGATCCCCTGCGGGCTTTCATTTGCATGTCCAGGATTTGCTCGAACAAGCTGTCGCCAATGACCATGTCGGCGCGTGCCCCAGCCACATCCAAAAAATAGCCACGCAAGGAGCGAATGGCAAAGTCGCTGACAAAGACCACCACCACGCCAATCAACAAGGCCACCAAGGTGTCTTGGGCATTGTTGGGAATGACGCGGTCGTACACGATCATGCTGAAGATGGAGGTGGTGACCGCGAAGATGTTGGTGAGCAAGGCCGCCACGCCCACCTGCAAATACAGGTTGCGCGCCATGCCCAGCGGCCCCCAGAACCAATGGCCATAGCGGCCTTGCGGCTCGGCATTGGCGCTGCGGTCGATGCGGGTTTGGCGGCTGAGCACCACCTGCTCGCCATTCAAGCGTGGCAGCCAGGTTTTGGCGTCGACAGTTTGCATGCCCTGACCTGGCACCCAGGCCTGCCAATGCTCGGCATCGGGCTGGGCGGTGACCAACAACATGCCGCCACCATCCAGCCCCAACAAAATGGGCAGCGCCGCAAGCTTCGCTTGTTGCGCGCCAACCTGCTGGCGTTGGGCGCGCAGGCCCAGGCTTTCTGCGGCCTCACACACATCGCCCAAGGACCAAGGTCCCGGCAACTTGGCCGCGCGAGCGCGCAGCGCCGCGGCCGACATGGGCAAGTCGAACCAGCGCAGGGCTTGCAGCAAGGCCTCTTCCAGCGCATCGGGTGCGGCGTGTTGGCTTGTAGATTCAGCGTTCAAGGCGGGGTTCCCAAAGAAAAGTGCTCTTCCAGCATCGAGGCCATGTAGAGCAAACGGTAACGGGCCAGGGCATGGTCGGTGACGGCATCGATCAGGTCACGACCCGCCATGAAGACATCTTCTTGCGCCCGCAACAAGTCGAGCAAGCTGCCGCGCCGAAAAGCGAATTGCTCGCGCACCGCAGCCAAGGTGTCGTTGGCGACACCCACAGCCAAGCGGCGGTTCCTGAGGATTTCTTGGCCCAAAGCCACCTCGCTCAGGGTTTGGCGCAGATTTTTTTCGGTGTTGCGCTGTTCTGTTTCGGCCTGCATGGCGTATTCCACGGCTTTCGAGGCAGCCTGGCGGGCACGCGCCATCTCGGCGCCGCCTGACAGGAAGTTGTAGCGCAAGGTGACCAAGGTGGAACGATCGGTGTACTCCGTGCCGGAGGATGTTTGCTTGTTCTGCGCAATCGAGTGCTCGAGGGCCAAGCGCGGGAACAAATTGGCGCGCGCCGCGGCTGCATCTTTTTCACTCGCGAGGCTGAGTTGCTTGGCCTCTTGCACTGTGGGGAAACGCGCCACCAGGGCATCGACCTGCTCTTTCAAGGCGCCCACATTCAGCGCAAAGTCAGGCCACACTTCCACCTTGGAGGGCGGTTCCGATTGAAACACTTCACGCCAGGCAGACTCTGCCGCTTGCTCGCGCACGCTGGCCGCACTGAGCGCGGCCTCCGCCTCAGTTTGCCTTGCCCGCGCACGCAGCACATCGCTGGCCGCGCTGCCGCCCAAGTCGGCCCGCTCTTTGATAAAAGCCACAATGTCTTGACGCGCTTGCACATTCAGTCGATGCAGCTCCATTAGCTTGCGCGTGCGGTACAGCTCATGCCAGGCAGACACTGCGCGCATGACCACAGCGGCTTGTTTTTTGTCCAGCCCTGCTTGGGCACCTTGAACCCGCAACTCGGCAGCGCCAATCTTGGCCGAGGTGTTGCCAAAGTCGAACAGCAATTGGCTGAGGGTGACGCCATAGGTTGGTGTGTTGATGGAAACGCCGCCCGTGGTGCGATTGCCAAAGCCCGTGTTACCCGAAAGCTGAGGCCACCATGCTGCGCGCGCCTCGTCTACGCCTTCGCGGCTGCTGGTCAGGGCGGCGCGAGCGGCCAGGAATTCGGGGTGCTGTCGCACCGATTGCGCCACAGCATTGGCGATTTGGCGCGCTTGCTGTTGTTGAGCTTCGCCAGATTGGGCGTTGGCCCAGGCTTCCAGATAGCGGATGAGTTGGTCGCCGACGGTGTGGGCGCGCAAAGTGGTTTCTTGAACTGCGCCGGCAGTTTGTGCTCTTGCCTCTGACGTCCAAGTGTTCGCTGCCAGAAGGCCCAAGGCCAAAAGACAATGCAAAAAATAGAGTCGGAAAGGGGTTGAAAACATGAGCTACGTTGAAATGTCGCGAGCATCCCCAGCCAAAAGAAGCGGCCACCGACAGGTGGCCGCTGGTAAAGACATGGCCAGTTGTTGATCAGACAAATATAAAGTCGGTCTTGGACAAGTCCAGGCTGGTGATGCCGTCCAGGTGAATGATGTCACTCAGGACGGTTGTGCCAGCGGCTTTGTTGGTGTCGTAACGGACGTCCACGCCACCCGTTGTGGCATTGTTGGCAAAATGAACTTCGTTGTCACCAACGGTGGTCAGCGCGCTGCCATCATCTTTGGTGGTGTACAGACCCGTGATGGCTGAGCTGGTACCGCCAGCAATCACGGGAACCGGGACATCCTTGTCAGCCAAAGCGCCAGAGGCGCCGTCGTTCACAGAGTCGCCATCGATTTGGGCCTTGGTCACTGCAAACACGAACTGGGTCTGGGCAGAGGACAGCGTGAACGTGACTGTTGCCAGCTTGGTATTGGCCGCGATGGTGCCAGGCGAGACGTCCACACCCACGACCTTGAACTCACCCACTGCAGTCTGAAAGTCCAGGCCCGAGGTTCCGTTCTCAACCGTGTAAGAACTGACAATGCTCGGGGCGAAGAAGGAGAACTCGGCGCCGGAAACATCGTAAGTTGTGCTGCCCGAATAGAAGATGTCAACACTTGCCGTGAGGCCGCTGACCGTCTGATTTTTGAGCACGAAGACTGAATTGGCAGAACCAGAGGGCAATGAGCTTTCGCCCGTGTAGCCCACACCTGCTGACCCAAGCAGTGTTGACAGGTCAATTTTGTCGCCTGCCGCAAAGCCGGTCACCGTGTCAGAGGCGCTGGCCGTTGAGTCAGACGCTGCAGCAAGCTTGATCGTGTCAACGCCATCGCCCAGGGTGATCGCGTCAGCGCCCGCACCGCCAGTGATGACATCGTTGCCTGCGCCAGCGAAAATGGTGTCTGCGCCAGCACCGGCACTGATGGTGTCGTTGCCGTCTTTGGCATACACCAACTCAGCAAAGGCGCTGCCCGTCAAGGTGTCTGCGCTTGTGGTTCCGTAAAGCACATACTTGGCCAGATCGGTTGCGGCGGTGTTGGCATTGCCCGCCAGGTCGGTCGCGACATTGGCCGCCACAGAGGCCGTCATGGTGGCACCGGTGGTGCTGGCATTGGGGGTTGCCAAAAGGGTGTAATTGCTGCCAGAGCCCGAGAAGGTGCCTGCCGTCGCACCGACCAAGCCCACATCGCCCACCACAAAGTTGCTGACACTTTCTGAGAACGCAAACTTGAGTGTGTAAACACCATTGCTGTCGATGCTGTCCACAGAAATGGCCACCGTCGGAGCTGTCTGGTCAACCGTGACGGCAGCCGTGTTCGTGGCTTCCAAGGAGCCACTGATGCCAGCGGCGTTGAATTGCTTGACTTTGATGTCACCAGCCGCGTAGGTCACACCGTCAACCAAATTGAAGCTGGTCCCCGTGCCCGTCACGTAGCTTGCGCCCTTGAGGCTGTAGGCCCAAGTGGTCGCGCTGTCTGTCAATGTCACCGAAACCGACTTGACGTTGGTCACGCCATCTGTGGTGATGGCCGAGTCTGTGAAGGTGATGGTGGGTGCGCCAGGCGCAGCGACAACACTCAGCGCCTTGCCAAGGGTGGTTTGCACAAGGCTGTTGTTTCCGGCTTGGTCTTGTTGGTAGACCTTGACTTCATCAGCCGTGTAGGAACCCACCGGCAGGTCGAAGTAAGTCTTGCCGGTTTGCTCGGTGACCTCGCCTTTGACGCTGGAGAACCACTTCGCGCCAGACTCCAGGGCCGCAGAGTTGATCGAGATACGGCCATTGCCCGTGATGAAATCGGTTGTGTTGGTGCCGTTGTCCTCCACAAGCGTGGGCGTCAGGTTGGCAGGCGCCGTCGTGTCGTTCGTGACCGTCAACACAAAGTCTTGGGTGACAGAGGCACTCGATTTGTCAGTCGCCGTGATCTTGATGGTTTGGGTCGCATTGCTGTTGGTGCTGTTGACCGGGGCCGTCCCGCTCAAAACGCCTGCGCTGCTCAGTGTCCAACCTGAGGGCAAGGTGGTGCCCGAGGCTGCGCTGTAGGTGAGCGTGTCACCCGCGTCAATGTCTTTGAAGGCTTTGGCGACATCAAACGAAGCCGCTGCAAATTCCACGGCTGTGGCTGTTGTGGTTGCGCCAGAAACGAGTTGCGGCGCATCGTTGACGTTGGTCACGGTGAGTTTGAACACGTCGGACGCCGTGTTGCCCGCAGGGTCAATCGCCGTGATCTTGATGTTCAAAGCGCCAACGTGGTCGTTGGTCGGCGTGCCAGTGAAGCTCTTGGTGAGGCCATTGAAGGTCAACCAGGAAGGCAAAGCTGCGCCACTTTCGAGTGTGGCGGTGTACTTCAACACATCGGCCGTATCGGCATCGGTGAAGGCGCCAGTGGGCACGCCCAAGCCGCTGGAGGGCGGCGTGAAGGTTGAGGCCGAGCCAATGGGCACGCTGATTTGCAAGGAACTCTGAGGCGCACTGTTGGCAGAAACCGACAGGCCTTTGAAGTCGTTTGCTTGGATGGTCAGTGTGGCGTCGGTGCTCAGCAGGGTGCTGGCCCCCAGGTTGATCAGGTCAACGTATTTCACCGTGCCGTACTGAGCAATGCTGTTGAGCACATTGACGTCAATGCTGGTTCCCAGGATAGATTCGTAATCGATGCCTGCCAACAAGGCACGCAGGTCGCCATTGTTGACGTCCACCAGGGCGCCAATGGCCTTGTCCAGAATTTGCTCCACCGTCAGGCCATCTGCAAGGCCCAGAGCCGCGACAAGCAGCTCTTTGGTGACCGACACCAGATCGACCCCTTGGTCCAAGCCCAAGCCATTGGCCAGCAGATCGGTGATTTCGCTGAGCTTGTAGGTGCCGAAGGCCGTGCTGAACTTGGTCAGCGCACTGGAAATGGTGTCACTGCTGGCGCTGGTCACGTTCACGCTGGCACGGCTGGCTGCGGCCAGCAACAGGGTTTTGGTGTCGCTCTCGGGAATTTGACCAAGCAAGTCGTAAATTTTCAGGGAGGAGACTTGCGGGAAGTCCACCACGTCTTGGGCGAGTTTGACCAACTCTGAAACCGTGTCAACGCTGCTGGGCAAGGTGATGAACTCTTTGAGCTTGCCCACCACGCTGGCGGGCGTCACGTCGTCCAAGGCGCCCACAACCAAGGCGCCACCCAAGGCGACCAAAGCTTCGTTGCTGAGCGTGGTGAGGTCGAGCACATCGCCGACGCCGTTGCTCATCTTGGCAAACAGGCTGTCCAGCTTGACCGTGAAAGAGGGCGATGCGCCCACCGTGTTGGCGCCTGCGGCCAGCGTCAAGGCATCGGAATCGAGGTTGGAAACGTTAAAGCTACCCAGGCTGACCGAACCCATCTTGACGGTGGCCGAGATGGTTTGGGCCGGCAGTGTGAAGGTGGTGTTGCCATTGGCGGTCGCGGCATCCAGCTTGACATCATTCAGAGTCAATGAAAGGTCGAGGCCTGAAAAAGCCGCCTTTTGCATGCTGACGATCAGGTCCATGGTGCTGGCACCGCTGTCCGTCACCGAATAGCCCGTCATGTCAAAGGTCAGCGTGGGGGCTGCGCCCACCGTGCTGCTGTTGCTGTCGAAGAATTTTTGCAGGTTGGCGCTGTTGATGTTGCTGGCCGTGAACGTGCTGGGCAAGGTGGTCAAGGCGCCTGCGCCGCCGGTGCCAGCAAGCGCGGTGTCTTCTGCCACAGTCACGTCAGGAAGCAAGCTGGCGTTGGCCGCGGGCGCCGTGCCCTGTGCTGTTTTCAGCGTGTTGGCAATGGTGGTCAAGCTGCCGTTGGAGCTCACCACACTGGCAATGGAAGCGTTGGTGGCTTTGGCGCTTGTGACGACGGAAGTGAAGTCAGAGTCGCTGAGCGTGACTTTGCTGGCAACAGCCGTTCTCACGTCGGACACCAAGTTCGTGAACAAGGCATCGCTGCCCAGGTTCAGGGTGCCGGCTGAGGAGCTGACCTTCAAGGCCGCTGCTTGGGTGGCCACCTGGGCGCCCAACTTGTTGGCAACGGCACTGACAGCATCCGCCAGAGAAACCGTGCCACCGCTGGCACCGTTCACGGTGACGGCCAAGCTGGTCAGAATAGTATTCACCTGGGCTGCAGCACCTTCGGCCTTCAAGGCATCGGCAGCATTCACGCCCGTGGCGAAGGGGTTGAAGCTCAGCGGGTCCACCGACAAGCCCAAGGCTGATTTCAGGTCTGCCGCCGTCAGCGAACTGTTAGCAGCAAGCAGCGTGGTCAAAGGCGTCACAACGGTGGCACCAGCCGGTGCGGCCAACATGCCAGTGAATGCCAGGTTGGTGGTGCTGTCCGTACCCCCGGTTGCCACAATTTTGCCGCCGGAGCCGCTCAAGGTGTAAGCGCCGCCGGTGGTGGTGGTGGCAGAGCTCTCACCTGAATCGAGAATGTAGTTGCCGTTCAAGTCACGGAAAACCGTGGCGCCCGTGATCGGGCCCTTGACCACGTTGCCGGAGGAAGAATCCGCCGTTGAGGTGGTAGAGCTGCCGTCGATGGCATCCGAGGCCACAGCGGCAAAAGCCACCATGGCAATGGCCTGCGCTGCAGACAAGGCACCTGCGGCAGCGGCACCCGATGCTGCGCCAGAGGCTGTTGCAGTTGAAGCCGCGCCTGCATCGGTGGCCACAGCGGCACCAGACTGGGTTGCTTGCGCCAACAGCATGTCAATTTGGTTTTGAGCCACATCCGCGTTGCCGCCGCGCTGCGAGGCGCCCACACCTTGCTCCAACGCCTTGAAGGTTTCCAGGGCCTGGGCCAGATCAGCCTGCGCAAAGCCCGTGGCTTGCGGCGCAAAGTCTTGCAGCATGGCCACGTCGAAAGACTGTCCGTTCTCGGTCAGTTGCGCCACTTGCTGCGACAAGGCATCGACCAATGCCGTCAGAGACAAGGCGTCTTGCGTCAATTCGGCACCAGCTTGCGCGCTCACCGACGCCACCAAGGCTGACAGCGCGGCCAGCGGGTTGGGGCCTTGCAAGGCAAATTGGACTTGCAAAGCGGCTTCTTCAGGGGCCACGCCCTCACGAACCAAGGCTTGCACCAAGGAGGCCACCGCGTTGTAGTCCATCACCGTGGTTTTGGCGGACGTGATGCCCTCGGCTGAAGCTTGGCTGTGCGACAAGGCTTCACGCAAGCTGGCCAAGGCGTCTGCTGCGCCGACCAAGCCCATGACCACCAAAGCAACAGGGCTCAGGGAGGACAAACGTTGGGCAGGTGCTTTTTTATCCATGTTGTGTTGCAGACGGGTACTCATCACGACTCCTGGGTTCGAACAGCAAATAAAACAACGCACGGGCACAACGCCAGTGCATTTCAACCTCGAAAGGATTCAATTGAAACACTTTGAAGTTTGACAAAATTGGGACTCAATTTGATATTAACCCAACTTTGTTACAAAAGTGCCGCTTTTGGTTATTTTTCGCACACATGGGCGAAGAATTTTTAGCGGGCGTGCCGAATCAACGATCGCAACACAACCCGCTAGCCTGAAGCGGTTTTTTTAAATCAAAGTAACTAGTAAATTAGCGGTCAGTTCAAGTCTGCTGGACTCAAGTCGCCCGCCAACCAGCGCAACCGGTAGGTGGAGATCAGCCCCGTGTACTCGGCTTGCAGCAAATCGCGCTGCAATTGCGCAACCTGTTGCACGGCCTGCAACACGTCCAGGGTGGTGCGAATGCCGCCCAAGACGCTTTTGCGGGACGCCTGAACCAGGTCGTTGGCCGAGACCAAGGCCTTGAGCAGGGCCTGTCGCTTGTTGTCGACCTGACCGACCACCAAGTAATGTTTGTGCAACTCGACCATGACTTTTTCCGCCTGGTTGTCCAGCTCGGCTTCAGCGCGGGCCCGGCTGGCGGCGGCTTGGCTGACGGCCGCGGAAGTGGCGCCGCCCGCATACAGCGGGATGGTGATTTGCGCGCCCACCGAGCGCGTCAGGTAGGACTGGTTCACCAGGTTGACGTTTTCTGACTCGGATTTGGCATAGCTTGCCACCAGGTCGGCCCGCGGGAGATGGCCGCTTTGGGCCTTCAGGTATTCCTGCCGCGCAATGTCCACGGCAAGTTGCAGCGCCCGCAAGTCGGCGTTGCGCGCTTTCACGCGGGTTTCCCAATCGCTCAGGCTGGTCTGCACAACCGTGGGCGAAAACTTGAAATGGGATGGCTTGGCACCGTGCATGACCAAGTCGCGCTGCTCTGGCCCCACCATGGCGAGCAAGGCGCGTTGCGCCAGTTTGTGCGCATGCTCCGCCTCGATGCGGCTGGCCTCCAGCAAATCGCTGCGCGCTTGCGCCTCCAGCAAATCGGTGCGGCTGGCCTCGCCTTTGTCGAACTGCTGGGACACGCTTTGCAACTGCTCGGCCAGGGTGTGCCGCTGCACTTGCAACAAGTCGATCTGGTCTTTGGCATACCAAAGATTGCAATAGGCCTCGACCAAGCGGACCAGGACTTCGCGCTCTCGGCTTTCAAACTGGACCTGGGCATAGTCGGCCTGCAATTGCCCCTGCTGGTAGCGCGCCCAGGCCTCGCGGCTGTACAGGGGCTGGCGCACAGAAACGCCGCTGTACAGGCTGCGGTAGTTCAGCTGGTCTTGCGTGGCAACTTGCCCTGAGCTTGGCAGAATGGTTCGGTCAGCCCGGTTGTCGGACCGGTTGTAGCTGTATTGCGCCTGCGGCAAGACGGCGGACTGGCCCAAGGCCTTGTTCTGCAAGCCGGCGTCGCGCTCATGCTGGGCGCTGCGGTACTGCGGGTCATGGCGCAAAGCGGCTTCATACAAGGTTTGCAAAGTATTGACCGATTGGGCCCACACGCCCGGCGCCAGCCCTGCCAACCACAGCACGCCCAAGCATTTCAAAGCACGCAGCCGTGTCACGCTCATTCCTCGCGCAATGCACCGTGCATGCGGTCCAGCACAGGTTTGAGCAAATAGCTCAACAGGGTGCGCTCACCGGTCTTGACCAGGACTTCGACCGGCATGCCAGGTCGCACTTGAAGTTGGCCCAGCTTGCGCATGCCTTCAGGGGTGACGTGGGCGTGCATGGTGTAGTAAGGGTAGCCATTTTTTTCATCGACCAAGCGGTCGGCTGACACCATGTCCACCGTGCCAGCCACATGGGGGGTGCGGTTTTGGTTGAAGGCCGTGAACATCACTTCGACCGTGAGTGCGGGCGTGACTTTGTCGATCAGGTGCACGGGCACCTGCGCTTCAATGTAAAGGGTTTCATCTTGCGGGACGATGTCCATCAGCTTGAAGCCCGAGGGCAGCACGCCGCGGTCGGTGAACACGGCCAAGCCCACCACTTTGCCGGAAATGGGCGCTTTGATTTCGGTGTTGGCCAACTCAAAGTCGGTGGCGGTGCTGCGGCTTTCCAGGGTTTCGGCATCGCGGCTGGCCTCGGCCAACTGGGTGCGAACCTCTTTTTGGTACTCGTCTTGGCGCTGCGCCATGCGCTGGCGGATTTCGCTGACTTGGAATTTCAAGCGGCCCAGGTTGCCGGTGTCTTCCGCAATGGCGCCGCTGATTTGCGCGTGCATGCGATCGACCTCCAAGAAACGGTTGCGCGGCACATAGCCATCGCGCGCCAAATCGCGCAAACCCTCAAGCTGCAAGTTCAGGCTTTTTTGCTGCAGCAGTTTGCTGGCCCTGCTTTCCTCCAGGGCTTGCATTTGAACGCTGAGGCCCGAGAGGCTTTCTTGCATGGCCGCCAGGTCGGATTGCAAAGCCGCGCGGCGGCTTTTGAACAAGTCTTGCTGAACCTGCCAAGTGGCCATGACACGGGGCTGGCCTTGCACCTGTGCTTGCAGCTCTTTGGGCAGAGCCAACTGGGCCAGGCCTGCCAATTCGGCTTGCAGGCGCACGGAGGTGAGCTTGGCGGTGAGGTATTGGCTGCGGGTGGCATCGGCCTGGGACTTGGCAGGGATGGGCTCCATCACCGCCAGCACTTGACCGGCCTTGACCAGTTCGCCCTCCTTGACACGGATTTGGGCCAGGATGCCGCCCGTGGCATGTTGCACGGCTTTGCGGTGACCGCTGACCATGACCGTACCAGACACGGGAACGCCTTTGTCCAGGGGCGCCAGGCCCGCCCAGAGCAGAAAGCCCACCAGCCCGAACAGGATCACGGCCCATCCCATGCGCACATAGCGCTGGGGGTTCATCAAGTCGGGCGGCGCCACGGGACGCGGCGCCACATCTTGCACACCCGCATTGGAAGAAGAAAGCTTGGGCTGGGACATGGTGGGTCAGGCTGCAGGAGGGGCCGGCGCGCGCTGGGCCGCGGCTTGCTGGCGGGCTTGCGCCAGGGCGCCAAGAATTTGTTGGGTGGGGCCAAAGCCCTGCACGCTGCCCTCATTGAGCACCAGCAATTTGTCACTGATGGTCAAAATGGGCATGCGGTGGGTGATCAGCACCACGGTGCGCTGCTGTGCTTTGAGTTCGCGAATGGCCTGGATGAGGGCGGCTTCGCCGGCATCGTCCAGATTGGAATTGGGCTCGTCCAGCACGATCAAGGCCGGATGGCCATAGAGAGCACGCGCCAGGCCAATGCGCTGCTGCTGGCCACCCGAGAGGCCCGCACCGCCATCGCCAATCGGGGTGTCATAGCCTTTGGGCAAGCGCAGCACCATGTCGTGCACACCGGCCAATTGGGCAGCGGCAATGACTTTTTCGGAGTCCACCGCGCCAAAGCGGGCGATGTTTTCAGCCACGGTGCCCGCGAACAATTCGATGTCTTGCGGCAAATAGCCCAGGTGCTGTCCCAGGGTGTCTTTGTTCCACTGGTACAGGTCGGCGCCATCGAGCCGGACCTTGCCCATTTGGGCGGGCCAGATGCCCACCATGAGTCGCGCCAAAGAAGATTTGCCAGAGGCGCTGGGACCGATGATGGCCAAGACCTCGCCCGCCGCCAAGTTGAGTTGAACCCCCTTGAGGACAGCCACCTGCCCGCCGGGGGGGGCGGCCGTGACGTTCTCGATGCTCAATTGTCCGGTGGGCGCGGGCAAAGGCATGCCCGTAGAACGCGCAGGATTTTGCTGCAGCAAATCGTCCAGGCGCTTCCAAGCGGTTTTCACGCCCGAGACCTGTTTCCAAACCGCAATGAGTTGTTCGACAGGGCTCAAGGCACGCCCCATGAGGATGGAGCCAGCGATCATCATGCCGGGGGTGAGGCGGCCTTCAATCACCAGCCAGGCGCCCAGCCCCAAAATATAGGACTGCAAGGTCAAGCGAAACAGCTTGGTCACAGCGGTGACCACCGAGGCTTTGTCGCTGGCAATGGCCTGCTGCGCCAGGAATTGCTGGTGAAGTTTGTGCCAGCGGGCGCGCAAGTTGGGCAGCATGCCCATGGACTCAATGACTTCGGCATTGCGCAAATTGTTGGTGGCCATGGCGCCGGAGACCATGGCCAACTGGCTGGCTTCCGACAGGGGCTTGCTGGAGACGCGGTCGTTGGCCCAGGCCAGGGCAATCAAAATGAGGGTTCCGATCAGGGAAAACATGCCCAGCCAAAAATCAAACAAAAAATTGACGGCCAGGTAAATCGGAAACCAGGGCGCATCAAACAGGGCGAACAGCCCCTGTCCGGTGACAAACTGGCGAATGGTGGTGAGGTCGGTCAACGCCTGGCCTGCCTGGAAATTGTTTTTCTTCAGGTTTTGCTCAAACGCTGCGGTGTAAATGCGCTCGCTGAGCAAGGCGTCCACTTTGGCGCCGACACGGATCAGCACCTGGCTGCGCACCCACTCCAGGCCACTGATGATGGCGTAAAACAGCAGGGTGATCAGGCTCAACATGGCCAGGGTCATCAGGTTGCGGCTGGACAGCACGCTGTCGTAGACCTGCAGCATGTAAATCGAGGGCACCAACATCAGCAGGTTGATGGCCATGCTGAAGACACCCACCGTTTTGAAGACCCCCTTGAATTGGTTCAGGGCGGCAGCGATTTCGCTTTGCGACGCGGAAAGTGGCAGTTTCATAGATTGCCAAGAGTTTAGTACGCTTTGTCGCGGCTTAGAATGATCCCATTTCAACCTTACCTAGAACCTCTCCATGAGCACTCAGTACACCTACGTAGACGGCATCGACAGCATTTCCATGGTGGATGGCGTTGTCCGCTTTGAATTGGTCACCATCTCTCAAATCAATGGCGACAAGGCGCAGGCCAACAAAGTGGGCGGCATGGCCATGTCGGTCCAAGGCTTTGTGCGCACCTACGACCAGATGACGCAAGTGATCAACAAGCTGGTGGAACAAGGCGTGCTGAAAAAGCGTGACGCCCTCGAGGCGCCACAAGAAGCCCCCAAAGCTTAAGTGGCACCTGGCCCTTGAGGGGCCTCCCAACACCTGACCGCAGACCGGCGAGACGCGCATGAACCTGTTGTTTGTTCATCAGAATTTCCCGGGGCAGTACAAGCACCTGGCGCCAGCCATGGCGCGCCTGCCGGGGCACCGCGTGGCAGCCATGCACATCAATGCCACGCCGGCCATGCCGGGTGTGGAAACGCGCCGTTACAGCCCGACCAGGGGGTCAACGCCCGGCGTGCACCGTTGGGTGTCCGACCTGGAAACCAAGGTCATCCGGGGCGAAGCCGCCTACCAATGCGCGCGCCAATGGCGTGACGAGGGCTTCACTCCCGATGTGATCGTGGCGCATCCGGGCTGGGGGGAAAGCCTTTTTTTGAAAGATGTCTGGCCGCAGGCCCGGTTGGGCATTTACTGTGAGTTTTTTTATCAGCCTGCCGGCGCCGATGTGGGCTTTGACCCGGAGTTTCCAACGACGGGCGAAGAAGACGCTTGCCGCTTGCGCCTGAAAAACGCCAACTACCAACTGCATTTTCCGATGGCCCAAGCGGGCCTTTCTCCCACGCATTGGCAGCAGTCGGTGTTTCCAGAGCCTTTTCGGGATCGGATTCAGGTCATTCACGATGGCATTGACACCGCGGCGGTCTGCCCCGACCCAGGCGTGAGCCTGCAATTGAAGACCAGCAGCGGCGCGGCACTCACGCTGACGCGCGACGATGAGTTGATCACTTTTGTGAACCGCAACCTGGAGCCGTACCGGGGTTACCACATCTTCATGCGCGCCTTGCCGGCGATTTTGAAAGCCAGACCCAAAGCACGCGTCTTGATCGTGGGGGGCGATGGCGTGAGTTACGGCGCGCCGCCGACGGGACCGCTGGACGACAAAGGCTTGGCGCCCAAAGGCTGGAAACAGATTTTTTTAAACGAGGTCAAAGACCAGGTGGATCTGCAGCGGGTGCATTTTTTGGGCAACATCCCTTACGCCCAATTTGTGTCGCTGCTTCAAATTTCCACCGTGCACACCTACCTGACCTATCCCTTTGTGCTGAGTTGGAGCTTGCTGGAGGCGATGAGTGCGGGCTGCGCCATTGTGGCCAGCAACACGGCCCCCGTGCAAGAGGCGATCGCCCACGGCGAAACAGGCTTGCTGGTCGACTTTTTGGACACGGCCCAATTGGCCGGGCAAGTGATTGCCCTGTGCGATGACGCGCCCCTGCGCAAGCGTTTGGGCCAAGCCGCTCGGGCTTTTGCGGTTGCCCATTACGACTTGCGGCACAAATGCCTGCCGGAGCAAATGCAGTGGGTGGCTTCGTTGCGCGACGCTTAAGAGGCCGCGTTGGCGGCGTTGGCGACCTGATCGTCGGTGCGGCCAAAACGGCGCACGCGTGAGGCAAACCAGGTCAAGGCCTTGGTCAGGCTGGCTTCATCAAAATCTGGCCAGTAGTCGTCCACAAAGTACATCTCGGTGTAAGCCATTTGCCACAACAAAAAATTGCTGATGCGCGACTCGCCGCCGGTGCGAATCAGCAAGTCGGGATCGGGCAGGTCGGCGGTGCTGAGGTAGGCTGCCAGGTCTTGCTCTCGCAAGTCATGGATCGACAGTGTGGGGTTCGCCTTCTGCCAGGCCCGGCTGGCCTGCAGAATATCCCACTGCCCGCCATAGTTGGCGGCAACAGTCAGGTGCAAGGTGGTGTTGTGCGCAGTGGCCTGCTCGGCGGCTGCAATGCGCGCCTGCAAGTCGGCAGAAAACGCGCTGCGGTCGCCAATGACGCGCAGGCGAACGCCCTCCTTGCTCATGTCGGCCATTTCCTTTTGCAGGTATTGCACAAACAGGTCCATCAGCGTGGAGACCTCTTCGGGCGGACGGCGCCAGTTTTCTGTGCTGAAGGCAAACAAGGTGAGGTACTGAATGTCACGGTCCGCGCAGGCCTTGACGATGCGCCGCACCCCTGCGGCCCCTTTGACATGGCCCACGGTTCTGGGCAAAAAACGCTTTTTCGCCCAGCGGCCATTGCCATCCATGATGATGGCAATGTGTTGGGGTTGTGCGGGCTCAGTTGTCATGCGGCCAACGGGCGCAAGGCCTGCAGTTCGGTTTGGATGGTTTGAGGCTGGCTGAGCAACTCAATCAGCACCATGGCGCGTGCTTCGCCATCGTGTTGTTGGTAAATGCCGCGCAAGCCTTTGAGGGGCCCCGCCACAAATTGAACCTCATCGCCGGGGTTCATCATGCGCTCACGCGGGGGCGCAGGCATGTTGCGCAAGGCCGAGATCAAGTCATCAGGGACAGCGGCAGGCGTATTGCCAAAGGCCACCAGCTTGCTGACCCCCAGGGTTGAGCGAATGGGCGACCAATTGGTCTGCACAGTGTCCAGGCGAATGAACAAATAACGGCTGAACATGGGTTCAACCACCTGGGCTAAGTGGCCACGGCGCACTTTCTCCAATGTGATCATGGGCAACCAGGCCTCAAACCCCTGGCGCTGCAGATTCTCCAAGGCGCGTTGCTCCTGGCGAGGTTTGGTGTGGATGACGTACCAATGCATGGAGGGAGAGGATAAGTCAAAAATTTAAGCGGCCGATTATTCTAATTTTAATCAGCTTTGGGCTCCCTGCATTTTTTAGTCCGCACCCCCTAAACAAAATGCATGCTTCGCTCTACAGTGATGTCATGTCATCCACCCAGACGCGAGAAAGAACATGACCGCCAAAAAATTCCCCCCGGACCCCAGCGCTTTGAACGACACCGTGAAAGAGTCTGCACAGCAAATTTGGCTGGCTGGCTTGGGCGCCTTTGCCAAAGCGCAGCAAGAGGGCGGGAAAGTGTTTGAAACTTTGGTGAAAGACGGCTTGGCCATGCAGCGCAAGGCGCAAACCACCGCCGAAGAAAAAATTGCCGAAGCCACCCAAAAAATGAGCACCATGGCGCAGGAACTGAGTGCGCAGGCCTCGCAATTCGGCAGCAAGGCCACCGGGTCTTGGGACAAGTTGGAAGGCATCTTTGAAGACCGCGTGGCGCGCGCCTTGGTCCGCTTGGGGCTGCCGACGGCCGCAGAATTGGAAGAGCTGCAAAAACGGGTGGCCAGCCTGGAGGCGGCCGCCGCCGCGAGCAAAGCGCGGGCACCACGCGCTGCGGCGAAGAAAACGGCGAGTGCGGCCAAGAAAGTTGTGAAGCAGAAGTGAGTGGGGGCGCGGGGGATGGCCGCACTGCGCTCGCCTTGACGGCTGAGGGTGCGACATGACGCTGTGTTGAAATTCGGTTAGAGTGTCTTGCATCCTAGAAGACATTGGCAAGAGCGAGACAACACCATGGCGAAAAAAGCGCCCAGGCGAACGGCGGAGCGGATCCTCGAGGTCACGCTGGTGCTGTTCAATCGCTTTGGGGAGCCCAATGTCTCGACCACGCTGATTTCTGCCGAGCTCAACATCAGCCCAGGCAACCTGTATTACCACTACCCTGCCAAAGACGAGTTGGTGAACGCGCTGTTTGAGCGCTACCAAACCTCCCTGCAAAAGTTGTTGGCGGCGGCGCCCGAAGTGGGCGACCTGGAAGACGCCTGGTTCTTCATGCACTCGCTGCTCGAGGGCGTTTGGCATTACCGGTTTTTGTACCGCGACCTGAATGACTTGCTGACCAAGAACCGCAAGCTCGAAGCCGAGTTGAAAAACATGTTGCAGCTGAAAACAAGCGCCTTTCGTGCGCTGCTGCAAAGCCTGGACCACCACGGCGTGCTGGCCATGAACGCCACCGAGCGCGAGTTGACCGCCACCCACATGGTGGTGATGCTGACCTGGTGGCTCAGCTACGAGTACGTGCTGGACCCGCGCCATGCCATGGAAGACGAGACTGCCCAGCAATCGCTGCTGCGCGGTGCTCAGCATGTGCTGGGTTTGCTGCTGCCCTACACCACGCCGGCGCCGCGTGAGCACTTGAAGCATCTGATGCAGGTCTACATCGGCCCCACCTCGGACAGCGCAAGCACGAAGGCTGGCTGAACATGGCGAACTGGCAAGCTTTTTCACCCCCCCTCAATCTGAGCGACGAACAGGTGCGCACGCTGTGGCCGCGCTTGCACTGCGGCGACACCGAGCCTTGTCCAGAGCATGCGGCCTTGCTGCGCGCCTGGACGTTGTTTCATCGGGGCGAGTTTGAAGCGGCTGTTTCCCAAGGCCTGTCACTGACCGCGCAAGGCCTGCACAGCGCCTGGACCGTGGTGAACCGTGCGACCGCGGTCTATGCCAATTATGTGGAGCCCCTGGAGACCCAACGCCTGGCACTGTTGCATCAGGCCGCAGAGCAAGCCCAAGCCCATGTGGAACGTGAGCCAAACAATGCCAATGCTTGGTATTTGCTGGCCTATTCCCTGGGGCGCTATGCCCAAGGCATCAGCGTGGCCAAAGCACTGGCGCAGGGGCTGGGTGCGCGGGTGCGTGACGCCCTCGAAAAAACCATTGACCTCCAACCCGAGCACAGCGACGCCAAATTTGCCTTGGCCACGTTTCACGCCGAGGTGATTGACAAAGTGGGCGAGCTCATCGCCAACATGACCTACGGCGCCAAAAAAGACCGTGGCCTGACCCTCTATGCACAAGCGCATGCGCAAAACCCTGGCTCGTTGGCCGGCATGTTGGAAATGGCACGGGGCCTGGTGATGCTGGAGGGCGAGTCTCAGCACGAGCGGGCGCTGGGGCTTTACCAGCAAGTGAGCCGCTCGGCAGCGACCGATGCGCTGGACCATCTGGTGATCGCCCTGGCCAAAGCCACCCTGAACGACCTCTGAGCGACCCTCCTCCATGTCATCGCGCGCACAGCGCGGCGATTTCTGGCAACAGAGAGATGCTGCGCGGCTACGGCGTTCGCAATGAAGAGGGGGGTTAGACGCGGCCTGCCAATTTCAGGGAAGCGCGCAAGCTGTCATTGATGCGCGTTTGCCAACCCTCACCGCTGGCCCGCAGAGCTGACAAAACATCTGCATCCAGACGCAATTTGACGGGCACTTTGGTCACAGCGGCTTTGGGACGACCTCGCGGCTTGAGTTGTGTGCCTTTGTATGGATGCGCATTTTTGAAAAACGCTTCGTCCAATTCCGGCGCTTCATCGGGATCAGTCCACGTAGCGGTCGTAGAAGGCTTTTTCGCGCTCATTGGCTTTCCTCATACTGATAATGCGGCGGGCTTCGCCGCGAAGGGTCCACACCAACACCACCAAGCGTTGGTCCAAAAAACCCACGGTGATCATCCGGTCCTCTGCATACGATTGCCTCGTATCTTGTCCTGTCAGATGAACGCCGGCAAAAACTTCGGCGGCTCGCGCAAAATCCAAACCGCGTTCGATCAGTGTTTTCTCACGCTTGGCTGGGTCAAACTCAAGCTCCATTTGAAATTGTACACCCAATAAATTATTTAATTAAAAGGAAATTTATTGATGAATGCACCCCCAAAAACGTCATCGCGCGCACAGCGCGACGAACTCTGGCAACAGAGAGATTGCTGCGCTGCTGCGCCGTTCGCAATGACGCGGTTTTTACCAGGTGTCGTCGGAAGAGGCGTCGCCCCAGTCGTCTGAATCGTTACCGGGGTCGAAGCTGCCAGTGTCTTTGGCGATGGGCGTTTCGAAAGGCACATAGCCACCACTGGCATGGGCCTCGGGGGCAGGTGGACGATGGTCACCCTCGAGCGCACGCGAAAGCGCATAACCAGCGGCGACGCCCGCAACACCACCTAGGACAGCGCCCGTGAGTGTGGAGCCGCTTCCGGGAGCGGCCGGGGCCGGCGCGTAGCTTGCTGCATTGGAGGCGTTGCCTGTTGCGTGAGGTACATAAGCAGCTGCCAAACCGGAGGGAGTGGCAAACGCGGTGGGCCCAGCAGGTGCAGCAGGTGCAGGAGGGGCTGGCGTGGCGTTGGCAGCGCCAAAGCGTGCAGGCGGTTTGCTGGAGGCGCGAAACAACAGAAATGCAGCCACCGCCAGGATGCCGACGCCCAAAGCCAAAGTGCCCGAGGGCATGGCCGCTGCGGGCGGTGCGGAAGTCGCGGGCGTTACCGCTGCGGTTGATGCCACAGGCGCGGCGTTTTGGCTCGCCTTGAGCGTTGTGACTTTGTTGAACACTTCATGGAACTTTTCGGGGCTGGCGGCAAACTTCAGGGCGGGGTCAATTTCTTTGGCGCGCTCAAGGGATCGCAAAGCCTCGGCGTAGCGCGCCTCTTTGGCCAGCACTTGACCCAACTCGTAGTGCGCTTTGGCACTTTGCGGCTTTTCTTGCAGCACTTCGCGCAACATGTTTTCAGCTTGCGCGAAATTTCCCGCGGCAACGGCTTGCTCGATGTCACGCGGGGCGGGCAAAGCGAAAGCCAGCCAGGCACAGCTCAGGAGCACAGTTGCAAGAAACCCGCGAAAGCCATGGTTGACGCGAAGGCGAGAAAAAGTTGCCATGAGGGCACTCCTTGGATGAAGAAACTTGAGCTATCGGATGCGGGAAGGCTTTGAATTCAAGTTGTCTGGAGATACAACGCTTGTAAAGACAGCCAGGATGACTCATTTCACCCCCCTCCCCGCCGCTGGCGATGAGGTTAGGGGGAATGACCCTAGTGGCGTTTTAGCAGGACTCTGGGTAGACTGCCACAGTTATTGGGGGTTTTTATGAACGTTCTAGATTCCATCGTGACCCAGGCCGCCAGCATTGTGGCGATTCGCAAAGACATCCACGCCCACCCGGAGCTGTGCTTTCAAGAGCAGCGCACCGCCGATGTGGTGGCCGCCAAGTTGACAGAATGGGGCATCCCGGTGCACCGCGGCATGGGCACCACCGGTGTGGTGGGCATCATCAAGAACGGCACCAGCGACCGAGCCATCGGCCTGCGCGCCGACATGGACGCCTTGCCCCTGCAAGAGTTCAACACCTTTGCCCATGCCAGCCAACATGAAGGCAAGATGCATGCGTGCGGCCATGATGGCCACACCGCCATGCTGTTGTCGGCGGCGCAGCATTTGGCCAAGCACCGCAACTTTGACGGCACGGTGTATGTGATTTTTCAGCCGGCCGAAGAAGGCGGCGGTGGCGCGCGCGAGATGATCAAGGACGGCTTGTTCAAGAAGTTCCCGATGCAAGCCGTGTTCGGCATGCACAACTGGCCGGGCGCCGAAGTGGGCACCTTTGCGGTCAGCCCGGGGCCGGTGATGGCCTCGAGCAACGAATTCAAGATCACCGTGCATGGCAAAGGCAGCCATGCCGCTTTGCCGCACAACGGGGTGGACCCGATCGTGGTGGCCTCGCAAATGGTGCAGGCGTTTCAGAACATCATCACGCGCAACAAAAAGCCGGTGGACGCAGGCGTGATTTCGGTGACCATGATCCATGCGGGCCATGCCACCAACGTGATTCCCGATTCCTGCGAAATGCAGGGCACAGTGCGCACCTTCACGCTGGAGGTGCTGGACCTGATCGAGCGGCGCATGAAAGAAGTGGCCGAGCACATTTGCGCGGCCAATGAGGCGCGCTGCGAGTTCGAATTTGTTCGCAACTACCCGCCCACCATCAACCATGTGAAAGAGGCCGCCTTCATGCGCGAGGTCATGGGCGAGATGGTGGGGACGGCCAATGTGATGGCGCAAGAGCCCACCATGGGCGCGGAAGATTTCTCGTTCATGCTGCAGGAAATTCCGGGCGCCTACGCCTTCATTGCCAATGGCGATGGCGCGCACCGCGAAATGGGGCATGGCGGCGGCCCCTGCACCTTGCACAACCCGAGCTATGACTTCAATGACGAGCTGATTCCCTTAGGGGGCAGCTTGTGGGTGAAGCTGGTGGAGAAGTGGTTTCAGACCAGCTGAAACTCGGTTTTCGAGGGCACGTCGGGCGCAATCCAGAAGCGGCGTGTCTGCGGATGCATGATGATGCCGGCCACGCTTTCCACCCGCGCTTCGGGCGGCAAGGCGGGGTCGGGGCGGCGGCAGACGGCCAAAAACTCGCCGGATTCGTCACGCAAAAACGCTTGCAACGATGACAGGCCCAAGGGCTTTTGGGTGGCGTGTTGCGCCGCGGTCGCCAAGCGCGGCTCGCTCGACAGATAGTTGCTCATCATGGCTTGCTGGGTCAGCAAGGACTCACATAAGAAGTGATTGGTGTGCACCACGACGCCTTCATGCGGGCGCTGCTCGGCCCAGCCAGCGGGTGCCACCTCGAAACAGCCCACCTCGCCCTGGGCATCGGCACAAGGAATATTGGAAGCCGCCCCAAAGCCCAGCTTGTCTTGAATGAAGGACAGGCGCTCGCGTGCGGCGGCCATGTTCGGCAGGCTCAGCAGATGCCGCAGCAAGATGTGCACGGGCACGCCGGGCTCGGCACCATCATGCACCGAGCGCAAGATGTTCAAGCCAATGGCCAAGCCGTGTTGGTTCATGCCAATTTTGGCGAGCATGCCGCCTTCGGCCATGGTCGTGAAGCTCGTGCCGTTGGCATCGACAGCGTAGACGACGACCAGGGCAGCGCGTTGCCGCCCGATCCAGTCCCAGTTTTGAGAAAACCAGGCGTGTCCGTCGTCACTGGCTTGGCCGTTCACACACATGGCCGTGCATTCGGAGAGGTCGCTGGGCAACTGGGGCAAGGGATAGACATCGTCTGCCCAATCGGGGATGCCTGCAGCACGGTTGGCCTTCAGGGCGGCTTCGGCCGCAGTGGGCTCGCCGCTGAAATAGTTGGGCGGCAAAATTTCGGTGCGGCAGTTCAGCGTGAGGATGTCTTCAAAGCTGAAGCGGCTGCCTTCGGCCAGGCCACGCATCTCATCCAACAAGCTGGCGTCCAGCGCTTCGATTGCAGGCAGATAACGCTGCGCCAAGCGACGGGCGTGCGACCAATCGATGCCACACGCCGCAAATTGGCGGGCATAGGTGGCCACGCTGTGCCCGACCTGGGGCCGACTGGCCTGGCCCAAAGCCACGCCGCGCGCATGCGCTGTGGCATGCGTGGAAATGCGAATCTGTGGAAACATGAGATTGATGATAATGGGAGACCCGCTTTTTGTCTTCACCATGACCTTTCTCGCACTTGACGTTGGCAACACCCGCCTGAAATGGGCCCTCTATGAGGCGCCTCGACCGGGTGCTCGACTCCTGAACCATGGCGCGGTGTTTCTGGAAAACATCGACCGCTTGGCCGAAGAGGAATGGAAAAACTTGCCCACACCCACCAAAATGATTGGCTGCATCGTGGCGGGCGAGGCCATCCGACGCCGGGTGGAAGAGCAAATGGAGTTGTGGGATGTGTCGGTGCGCTGGGTGGTGCCCAGCGTTTACGAAGCGGGAGTCACCAACGGCTATGACCATCCCACACGCTTAGGCGCAGATCGCTGGGTGGCCATGATTGGCGCCCATGCGCGCATGCATTCACAAACCCAAGGCCAATCGCCGCGACCCATGGTGGTGGTGATGGTGGGCACGGCGGTGACGGTAGAGGCCATCAGCGCCGACGGCCATTTCTTGGGTGGCTTGATCCTGCCAGGGCACGGCATCATGTTGCGCGCCCTGGAATCGGGCACCGCGGGCTTGCGTGTGCCCACCGGTGAAGTGCGCCCTTTCCCCACCAATACCAGCGACGCCTTGACCAGTGGCGGCACCTACGCGATTGCGGGTGCTGTGGAGCGCATGATGCAACATGTGCGCAATCATTGCCAGGACGAACCCCTGTGCTTCATGACCGGTGGCGCCGGCTGGAAAATGCTGCCCAGCATGTCCACGCCGGTGGAGTTGGTGGACACGCTGATCTTCGACGGGCTGCTTGAAATCGCTTCAACGCGCTGATCTCGTCATCGCTTGGATGGGGTGATGGAGTTACTGGTTAGGGGTTGGCAGGACCCATTGAAGCACATCATGGGCGCTTCTTGACGAAACACCCAAGCCGGCAATGAGCGCCGGGCTTGAAAATCATTGCACTTAGTGCAACAATTTAAGTGTGCAACTTTCTTGAAATTTTCGCCATCCCATCGTTTGACCGATGGGCAAAAAAGAACATGGTGCTGCACCAAGACTTGATCACAGCCGCGCACGACATGGCAAACGGTCTTGTCGATGCCAACCTGGGTGGTCACGTTGTGAAAAAGCGCATCGCTTTCAAAGGTCGCGGCAAGAGATCTGGCGCAAGAACCATCGTGGCAACCAATTTCGAGAGTCGCTGGATTTTTTTAATTGGATTTGAAAAGAGTGAAAGAGCGAACATCAGCCAAGCTGAACTCAAGGCTTTGCAAGAACTGGCAAAAAATTTATTGGGTTTCAACGCGACGCAAATCGCCATGGCTGTGCGCGAGTGTCAGTTAATTGATCTGAAGAGGCTAGAAGAATGACGGCAAAACGCAAAAGCAGAATTTTGAGTGAGATTCACGAAACAGCCAAGGGCTTGCACAGCACCGGTTTGATCAGCAAGCGTCGTATGGGTGAATTTGACCTGCTGTGCAATTTGGAAGTAAAAGCCATTGCGCCGCATCAGATCAAACAACTGAGAGAGCGCGAACGTGTCAGCCAAGCCGTCTTTGCGGCCATCTTGAACACCAGTGTCTCAACGATTCAAAAATGGGAATTGGGCGATAAGAAACCCAGTGGTCCATCACTCAAATTACTGAATCTTTTGGAACGCAAAGGGCTGCACGCCGTTATCTAACGCCTCAACTCGCCCCAGGCGCCTGTTATGGCCTGGCGATACCCGGGCGGGTGGCTTCGTAAGCCCTCGCAGCACGCAGCACCAAGGCGTCCCCGAACATGGGGCCAACGAGTTGCATGCCCATGGGCAAGCCATCGGCGGTCAAGCCACAGGGCACGGTGATGGCAGGTTGTTGCGACAAATTGAAGGGGTAGCTGAACGGCGTCCAGCCCAACATGGTCTCGGGCGTCATGCGGGTGTGGCCGGCGGGCAATGCCTCAAAGGCTGGCACCGCGGTGCTGGGGGTGAGGATGAGGTCGTAGCGCAACATGAACTGGCGCATGTGCGAGCCGAACAAGCCACGGCGTTGGTTGAGTTGGTGAATTTGTTCGGGCGTGAGGTGTGCGCCCAACTCGACTTCGGCTCGGAAATCGGGATCGGCCACGGCTTGTTGCTCCGGTGTCAGGCCTTGCCACACTTGGTAGGCCCCGGCGAACCACAAGCCCGTGCTGATGTCCAAGGTGTCTTCAATGCCTGGGTCGACCGCCTCGACCAGGGCGCCCAGGTCCTTGAATGTTTGCGCCACGCGATCGAGGGCGGCGGCAATTTCGGGGTGCACGTTTTTCGCATAGCCCAAGGTAGGCGAATAGGCGATGCGCAAGCCACGCACGCCGTCGTTCAAGCCAACGGTGTAGTCGCTCGGGTCGCAGGGCAAGGAGGTCCAGTCACGCGCGTCCGGTTTTTTGAGTACGTTGGTCATGAGGGCCGAGTCCATCACGCTCATGGTGTGCGGGCCCAGGTGCGCCACCGAGCCATACGGTGACAAAGGGTAGGCCGGCACGCGCCCGAAGCTGGGCTTGAGGCCCACGTTGCCGCAAAAGGCCGCGGGTATGCGCACGCTGCCGGCACCGTCGGTGCCCACAGCGAGCGGGCCCAGGCCAGCCGCCACGGCAGCTGCGGCGCCACCCGAAGATCCTCCGGGCGTGCGCGAAAGGTTCCAAGGGTTGCGTGTGATGCCTGTCAACGGCGAATTGGTTTCGCCCTTGCAGCCGTATTCGGGCGTGGTGGTTTTGCCCAGCAGCACCGCACCGGCTTCGCGCAAGCGGGCGGTGGCGGGCGCGTCGACATCCCAAGCTTGTTGGGGGTTGATGCCGCGGCTGCCACGCAAGGTGGGCCAGCCTTTGGTGAGGATCAAATCTTTGATGGAGGTGGGCACGCCATCGAGTTCACCCACAGGGGCACCCTGCTTTCGATGGGCTTGCCAACGCGTCTCGCTTTGCTGCGCACTGGCCAGCGCGGCGGCCTCATCCACCAGGCAGAAAGCATTGAGTTGTGGGTTGAGCTCTTCGATGCGCTTCAAAACGGCGCGCGTGGCTTCGACAGGAGAAGCCTGGCCACTTCGGTACAGCTGCAGCAATTGCTCAGCCGTGCATTCGGTGAGAGAGGTGGTCATGGAGTCTCCTTGCAATGACCAAAAGGGGTCAGGGTCGGACACGGGTGTGAGGGCTGAGTTTTTTCCAGGGCATATCACCAGGATCGGCGGCCATGGGGCCTGGGGCTTTGGCAATCAACACATGGCTGGCAATGGGCTGAAAGTCGGCGCGGAAATGGTTGGAGCTTTTCACGACGATGACCTTCATGGCCTCGGGCTGAATGCCGACCATGCGCAGCAAGGCGCGGTCGAGCAGTTGCTTCTTGCCACTGACCACAGCCACCCGGATGCCGTCGATGTCCAGACAGGCACTGTGGCCCAGACGAACCGTGAGGCCACGCATCATTTCGCCGGGCAAGGTGCAAACGCCATCGCTGATGGCCATCACTTTGAAGCGCCCGGTGACCGGCGGATCGCTGTGTTGCCCAGTGAAAGTGGGCACCGCAGTCCCCAAAGACAGTTCCAGGGTGGCGCCCACGCCCGCCTCGCAGGCCTTGCGCGCGGCTTCGCTGTCGTACATCAAGCCCAGGGCGACCAGCCCGGGAAACTTGCGGCCCACGCCTTGTTGCAGCAAGGCGTGCAACATGCCGGTGGTGTTGCTGTCGCCACCCGCGCCGGGGTTGTCTTGGGTGTCGGCAATGACCACCGGTCGATCGGATTTGTCGGCCAGGGCCATGGCGCGCTGGGCGGTCTCTTGGGGCGACAACAAATCGAGTTGCCATTGGGTGGGCTCGCTGGCTTGCGCATACAGGGTGTTGACGGCCGCTTGCGCTTGCTCGGCGCTGGCGGCATAGCCCCACACGGCCGGGCCGCACTCTTCGATGTCGGACGCGGGAAAGGCCATGCAAAAACTGAGGATGGCGTTGTGCTCGCGGTCGAGTTGCTTGAGCTTGTCGTAAATGCCTTGGGCCGGGTCCATCCAGGTGCTTTGGGCATTGAGTGGAATGAGGTAGGGCACGCGCTGCACATGCAGCGCTTCGCGGCGACCCAGTTGCCAACGGCGGCGCAACAACTGCGCAGCCAGCTCCCCCGTGGCGGCCATGTCGACGTGGGGATAGGTTCGGTACGACACCAGCGCATCGGCCTCGCGCAGCATGCGGCGCGTGACGTTGGCATGCAGGTCCAGGCTGGCGACGATGGGCACATCGGGCCCAACAAGCGACCGAATGCGCGAGATCAACTCGCCCTCGGAATCATCGGCATGCTCGGCCACCGCCGCGCCATGCAAATCGAGGTAAACCGCATCCAGGCCTTGCACGCGGGCAGACTGCACGTCTTCCAAAATGGCAGCACTGATGCGCTCGAAGGCATCGCGGGTGACATAGGACGAGGGAATGGCACCCGCCCAGGCCGACGGAATCAGTTGCCAGCCTTCGGCCTTGGCCGCATCGATGAAGCCGCCCACCGGGATGTTGATGCCGGTGAGCTTGTCTTGCATGGCCTGCCCGCGCGTGAACGCGGGGAAAGAGTCGCCACGGTTGAACGCCGTCCAGTCGGCCAGGCTGGGGGCAAAGGTGTTGGTTTCATGCTGGTAGCCAGCGATCAGGACACGTTTCATTCAGGGCTCGCAATGACGAAGGGGGTCAAAGGGCTTCCAGGCCGGGGGGCGCGGAGGCGAAGAGGCGTTGGGTGTAGGGGTCCCGGGGGTTGGCGTAAAGCTCGACCGTCGGGCCTTGCTCGACGATCTTGCCCTGGTTCATGACGATCACGCGGTCGCACAACTGGGCGGCCACGCGCAGGTCGTGGGTGATGAAGAGCAGGCCCAGACCAAACTCGGCCTGGATTTCCCGCAGCAGCACCAGAATTTGCGCTTGCACCGACACATCCAGGGCGCTGACCGCTTCGTCGGCCACCAGCACTTTGGGTTGACAGGCGAGCGCCCGCGCGATGGCGATGCGCTGTCTTTGCCCGCCACTGAATTGGCTGGGGTAGCGGCGCAAGGCTTCGACCGGCAAGCGCACTTGGGTCATGAGTTTTTCAGCCAAGGCTTGGGCTTGGGCCGTGCCCATGCCAAAGTTCACCGCACCTTCGATCAAGGACTGGCCCACGGTGCGACGCGGGTTGAGCGAGCGGTTGGGGTCTTGAAACACCACTTGCACTTGGCTGCGCAGAGGGCGCAAGGCGCGCTCGTTCAAGGTGGCGACCTCCTGGTCACCCCAATGAATCTGGCCGCCGGTGGGGTCGATCAGTCGAATCAGGCAGCGCGCAAAAGTGGATTTGCCGGAGCCCGACTCGCCCACGATGCCCACGGTTTCGCCGGCATGGATGGCGACCGACGCGGCGTGCAAGGCATGGGTGGGGTGACTGCGCCCCATCCAATCGCGGGAGAGGTAGGTTTTGCTGACGTCGGTGCCGCTCAAAAGCGGTGCCCGCCCTTGCGAGCGAAGCGCGGCATGCTCTGGGATGGCCGCGTTGCGCTCGCCATGGCGGGCTGGCGTCATGCTGGGCACGGCGGCCAGGAGTTGTTGGGTGTAGGGCTGGGTGGGATGCTTGAGGACTTGCAGGCGGGGGCCGGATTCGACGGCCTCGCCCTGGTTCATCACCAGCACCTGATCGGCAATTTCTGCGACCACGCCCATGTCATGGGTGATGAACAGCACCGCACTGCCCTGCTCTTTTTGCAATTGCGAAATGAGCTTGAGAATTTCTTTTTGGGTGGTGACGTCCAAGGCCGTGGTGGGCTCGTCGCAAATCAGCAAGGCGGGCTTCAAGATCACCGCCATGGCAATCACGATGCGCTGGCGCTGGCCGCCGCTGAGTTGGTGCGGGTAGCTGCGCATCATGCGCTCGGGGTCGGGCAGGCGCACATGCTCGAGCATCTGGCGCACTTGCGCGCGGCGTTTGTCAGCCGGCCAGTCGGTGTGGGTGGTCAGCAACTCGTCGATCTGGTCGCCACAGGTCATGACCGGGTTCAAGGCGGTCATGGGCTCTTGGAAGACCATGCCCATGGCTTGGCCACGCAGTTGGCGCAAACGCGTGCTGGAAGCCTCCAGCAAAGACTCGCCTTGCAACACCACCTGACCCGCCACAGGCTTGAGCTCTCGCGCCAGCAAGCCCATGACGGTGGTGGCCATCACCGACTTGCCAGAGCCAGACTCGCCCACCACACACAGGGTCTGTCCAGGCTCGATCTGCAAGCTGATGTTGTGCACGGCGTGCACACGGTCGCCCCCTTCGGGCAAAGCCACCGAGAGGTTTTGAATGGACAGAATCGGCGCAGCCATCAGTTGCCTCGCCGCGCAAATTTGGGGTCGAGCACATCGCGCAGGCCATCGCCCAACAAGTTGATGGCCAACACCGTGGGCACCAGGAACATGGCGGGGTACAAGACATTGCCGGGGTACTGGCTGAACTGCACGCGCCCTTCGGCCATGATGTTGCCCCAGGTAGGAATGTCTGGCGGCAAGCCCAGTCCGAGGAAGCTCAGAATGGCCTCGGTCAACACGGCAGAAGCCGCCACAAAGGTGCCTTGCACCAGCAAGGGCGCCATGGCATTGGGCAAGATGTGGCGCATCAAAATGACCGGTGTGGGCGTGGCCAAGGCCCGGGCCGCTTCCACAAAAGGCTCTTCTCGCAAGGTGAGCACCAGCGAGCGAACCAAACGCGTGACGCGCGGCACCTCGGGAATGGCAATGGCCACCACCACGGTGCCCACATTGGCCCCCAAGGCCGCCACCAAGGCAATGGCCAACAAAATGGCCGGGATGGCCATGAGGCCGTCCATCACCCGCATCAGCACCGCGTCGACGGCGCGAAAGTAACCTGCCATCATGCCCAGCAAGCCGCCAAGCGCCAAGGACAAGAGCGCAGTGGACAGGCCGACCAGGAGAGAGACACGCGCGCCGTAGACCACCCGGCTGTACAAATCACGGCCAAAGCTGTCGGTGCCAAACCAGAAGGTGTGGGCCACAGTGCTGCCGTCGAGCAAGGCGAAATCGCCCGACTTGCCGGCCGCTTTGTTGATGTGGTTGGAGTCCATCGCGGCCGGGTCGACCGTGCCCAACAAGGGCGCGATCAGCGCGATGAGGCACATGAAGCCCAGCACCAGGACGCCAAAGCGCACCGTGCCATGGGCCCACAAACGTTGCGTGACTGTGGCCGCCATCAGTAACGAATCCTAGGGTCGAGGAACAGGTAACTCAGATCCACCAGCAGGTTGATGAGCACATAGCTGAGCGAGAAAAACAGCACCAAGCCTTGAATGACGGGAAAGTCTCGGTTGAGGACGGCATCCACCGTGAGCGAGCCCAAACCGGGAATGGCATACACGGTTTCCGTGACCACCACGCCGCCAATCAGCAAGGCCACGCCAATGCCGATGACCGTGACAATGGGCACCGCCGCATTGGCCAGCGCGTGGCGGATCAGCACGGCCGACTCGGCGATGCCTTTGGCGCGGGCCGTGCGAATGTAGTCCTCGGTCAAGGCCTCGGACACGCTGGCACGGGTCACGCGCGCAATGAGGGCGATGTAAATCATGCCCAGCGTCATCCAAGGCAGGATGAGTTGGCGCATCCAATCCCACAGGCTGGCGCCACTGGGGCCGAACAAGGTTTTGTAGCCCTGAACGGGCAAGACCTCCCAGCGGATGGCAAACAAGTAAATGAGCACATAGCCGATGACAAACACCGGCACGGAAAAGCCCGCCACAGAAAACGCCGACAAGGTTTTGTCCAGCACGCCACCCATGCGCCACGCCGCGAGCGTGCCCAAGGGGACGGCGATCAGCACCGCCAGCAAAGCGGTGCCCATGGCCAAGGCCAGCGTCGGCTCGATGCGCTGCGCAATCAGCGCGGTGACGGGCTTGTTCAAGTAGAACGAGTAGCCCAGGTCACCCTGCAACACGCGCCCAACCCAAATGCCGTACTGCACCGGAATGGACCGGTCCAGTCCGAGCTGGTTGCGGATTTTGTCAATCTCTTCGTTGGTGGCGCTGTTGCCCGCAATCACGGCGGCTGGGTCGCCAGGGGCCAATCTCAGAATGAGAAAGACCACCAGCGACACCACCAGCAGCACTGGCAGCAGCGCTGCCAGGCGGCGTAACAAAAATGAAAGCATGAACCGCTCGCGCGAAGGCGTTTAGTCTTTCTTCAAACCCCACATCACAGGAATGCCGGGGGTGGCCAGCAAGCCCGACACGTTGTTGCGAATGGCGGTGGGGCTGCGGTATTGACCCAGGGGGGCGTGGGTCGCGGTTTCAAACGCAATAGCCTGAATGTCGCTGGCGATCTTTTTCTTGTCAGCCGCAGAGCCGGCACGGGCAAACTTGGATTTCAAGTCTTCGATGCGCGGCTCATCTTGCCAACCGAACCAGCCGTTCTGGCCTTTGGCGTTGAACATGGCCATGGCCAGCGGGTTGCTGATGTCACCTGCGGTCCAGGCCGTCAGGAACAGGTGCCAGCCCCCTTGGGCCGGGGCGTCTTTCTTGGCGCGTCGCGCCAACAAGGAGGCCCAGTCCATCTGCTGGAAGTCCACCTTGAAGCCAGCGGCTTCCAACTGTTGCTTGGCCACCAGGGGCAGCTTGGCAATCGAGGCCAAATCGGTGGGGCGCATCAGCAAAATGGGGGTGCCGTCGTAGCCAGCCTCTTTCAGCATCTCGCGGGCCTTGGCCGGGTTGGCAATGCCAGTGAAGTAGCCGGTGTTTTCATCGGCGTATTGCGTGCCACAGGGGTACATGCTGCGGCACAAGCGACCGAGCTCAGGCACGCCCACCTGGGTGTTGATGTAGGCCTGTTGCCCCATGGCCACCATGGCGGCCTGGCGAATCTTGGGGTTGTTGAAGGGCGCATGCAGGTGGTTGAAGCGCATGATGAACTGCAAGCCGGCAGGCGAAAAGTCTTCGACCTTCACGCCTTCGGTTTTCTTCAAGGTTTCGTACTGCTCGAAGCTGGGCTGCTCGACCATGTCGACCTCGCCGGCTTTGAGTGCATTGAACTGGGTTTGGGGGTCGCGGATGATGACCCACTCGACGCGGTCAAAGTTCACCGGGCGGCCGCCGGCCACGCCGCTGGGGGCTTCGGTGCGTGACTTGTATTTGGGATTGCGCACATACACCGCGAGCGAGCCGGGCTTGAATTCGTCGGCCTTGAAGATGAAGGGGCCCGAGCCGATGTGCTCTTTGACTTGCTCGGTGCCCGGTGTCGCGGCAATGCGTGCCGGCATGATGAAAGGCACGTTGGACGAGGCTTTGCCCAGGGCATCCAGCACGATGCCGCACGGCTCTTTGAGCACCAGGCGGAAGGTGTTGGCGTCCGGCGTTTCCATGTGGTCGATGAAGTTGTTCAGGATGCCGCCCATGGCATCGCGGCTGGCCCAGCGCTTGATCGAGGCCACCACGTCTTCGCTGGTGACGGGTTTGCCGTCATGGAACTCGAGGCCGGCACGCAGCTTGAAGGTCCAGGTCTTGCCATCTCTGGAGGTCTCGTAGGTGTCGACCATTTGCGGCTTGATGTTGCCTTGGGCGTCTTCCGAGAACAGCGTGTCGTAAATCATGTACGCATGGTTGCGCGTGACGTAGGCGGTCGTCCAAACGGGGTCAAGCACGGCCAAATTGGCGTGCGGCACAAAGCGGAACACCTTGTTGGGGGCCGGTGCCTGGGCTTGGGACGCCAGCGGCGTCAGCATGGCCAGGCCAAGACCCAGGGAAGTCAGAGCAGCAAACAAAGGACGGCGCTTCAGCATGTGGGAGTCTCCAATGAGCAGTGAGGGCAACAGTCAGTCCGCGATAATTCGCCAACCGGCTGGTCGGAAAAAGCCACTATAGACCTGAAAACAAGAAAGGCAACCTATGGAGACTACCAATATGACGGCCTGCGCGCTGTCGGACGCGCTGCACCAAAAGAAGTTGTCCAGCCGCGAGTTGATGCAGGCCACCCTTGACCAAATTGACCGGCTGAACCCGACTTACAACGCCGTGGTGAACTTGCAAGATCGGGCCGGCTTGCTGGCGCAAGCGGATGCGCGCGATGCGCAACTGGCGCGCGGTGAGTCCAAGGGCTGGCTGCACGGCATGCCCATCGCGGTCAAGGACTTGGCCAATGCGGCGGGCATTCCCACGACGCTGGGCTCGCCGCTGATGAAAAACTTTGTGCCGCAAGACGATGCGGTGATGGTGGCGCGCATGAAAGCCGCAGGCGCCATCGTGATTGGCAAGACCAACACGCCCGAGTTTGGCCTGGGCTCGCACAGCTTCAACGAAGTCTTTGGCGCCACCGGCAATGCCTACGATGTGAACAAAACGGCGGGCGGCAGCAGTGGTGGGGCCGCTGTGGCTTTGGCCTTGCGCATGGTGCCGGTGGCCGACGGCTCCGATTTCATGGGCAGCTTGCGCAACCCCGCGGGCTGGAACAATGTGTTTGGCATGCGTCCTTCGCAAGGCCGCGTGCCTTCTTTCCCCGCGCAGGATGTGTGGGTGTCGCAACTGGGCACCGATGGCCCAATGGCGCGCACGGTGTCTGATCTGGCCAAGTTGCTCAGCGTGCAAGCGGGCTATTGCCCTCAGACCCCCTTGAGCATTGCAGAAAGCGGCGCGCGCTTTGCAGGTGATTTGCGCGCCGACGTCAAAGGCCGCCGCATCGGCTGGCTGGGCAACCTGAACGGCTATTTGCCGATGGAAGCGGGCATTTTGGAAGCCTGTGAAAACGGGCTGCGCCGCCTGGAGGGCCTGGGTTGCGCTGTTTCGCCCATGTCACTGGGTGTGGCGCCCGACGGGGTTTGGCAAACCTGGCTGGCTTGGCGCCGTGTCTTGGTGGCTTCGCGCCTGGCACCGTTTTTTTTGCAGGCCCAAAACCGCGCGCTGATCAAGCCCGAGGCGCTGTGGGAACACGACCAGGCGCAAGGCATGACGGCACCGGCGTTCCTGAGCGCCAGCGTGCAGCGCAGTGCGTTTTATCAGCACATGCTGTCTTTGTTTGACCAGCACGATGTGTTGGCCCTGCCTGTGGCCCAGGTGTGGCCCTTCCCCAAAGACTGGCGCTGGCCCCAAGAGATCGTCACGCCCCAGGGCACGGTGGCCATGGACACCTACCACCGCTGGATGGAGGTGGTGATTTACGCCACGCTGGCGGGCCTGCCCAGCATCAGTGTGCCCGTGGGCTTCAATGCGCAAGGTCTGCCCATGGGCATGCAATTGATTGGCAAGCCTCAGGGCGACTTCGAATTGCTGCAGCTCGCCAAAGCGTATGAGGATGCGATTGGGGATTGGCTGGCCGTCAAACCGGCCGCTGTGGCCTGAGTTTGCTTTTCAGTTTTGTCGCCAGGGGAGGCCGCGGTAGCGCCAGCCCCCTTGAAGACCGCGATGGGCCTGTGCGTCGGGGTCACCCTCAAAGCCTTCCAGGATGTTGAAGGCCGTCACGCCCAGCTCGGTGGCGCGCTTGGCGGCCGCGATGGAGCGCACGCCGCTGCGACACATCAGCACCAGCTTGAGCCCTTCTTTGGCAGCGGCTTGAATGGCGGCATCAAAGTCGGCATTCATGGCCATGCCAGGCCATTGCTTCCAGGCAATGCCCAAGGCGCCGGGCACAAAGCCCACCCATTCGCGCTCGGCATCGGTGCGCACATCGACCAGGACGGCCTGTCCGGCTTGCACCCATTGCCAGGCCAGTTGGGGAGAAACATCGCCCGCATAACCTTCGGCGGGCAGAGGTGCGTTCAACGCGGCTTGATCGGTCATGTTGTCTTCTTTCAGGCAAATTTCACCAGCATTTCGGACACCTGCGAAACGGGCTGATCGCCCTCTTCGATCATGCAGCCCAGCATGGCGTAGAAAGTTTTGTCCAAGGCCTTGCGTGCGGCAGCAAGCTGTTGCGCCACTTTCTCGCAGTCGGCCTCGTCTTCAATGAGCTTTTGAATGCCTCGCAGCTGCCCTTCCACACGGGCCAGGCGGGCACACAGAGTGCGTTTTTTCTCAGCATCGCGCAGCGTGGACATGACCACTCCTTCTTTGTAGCGGAATTCAAGCGTAAGTATATAAAGCCCGACGTTGCGCCCAAAGCTCCCGCCGTGGCGCAGCCTGTCAAACCTGATGTCGTGGCCAGCGAGCCTGCGGCGTCGGTTTTTTGGAAGAAATCCCTTCTTTGCATGTCGACCTTTGCAGCATTTATGAAGTTTTTATGACTGCAAAAAAGCAATCATTCAATCCAAATGAATTACAAATAACCCTGTATTGGTAGAAACCCTCTAGTCGATGTTCATAAAACACCAAAAATGCACTGTCCAATCTTTGTATGTGACAAATCACTGAGGAGCCTCATCCATGTCCGAAAACAAGTCCCCCCGCCGCCGCAACCTATTGAAAGGCGCAGCTGTTGCCGCCGGTGCCGTCAGCGCACCCATGGTGTCAATGGCCCAGACCACGTCCCTGCGCTTTCAAAGCACCTGGCCTGCCAAGGACATCTTCCATGAATACGCCAACGACTTCGCCAAGAAAGTCAACGACATGGCCGGTGGCCGCCTGAAAATTGAAGTGCTGCCTGCTGGCGCCGTGGTCCCGGCTTTCCAGTTGCTGGACGCCGTGAACAAGGGCACCTTGGACGGTGGCCATGGCGTGGTGGCTTACCACTACGGCAAAAACTCGGCGCTGGCCCTGTGGGGATCCGGCCCGGCCTTCGGCATGGACCCCAACATGGTTCTGTCCTGGCACCAATACGGCGGCGGCAAGGCCCTGCTGGATGAAATTTACGCCTCCATCAACATGGATGTGGTGTCTTACTTGTACGGCCCCATGCCCACCCAACCGCTGGGCTGGTTCAAGAAGCCGGTGGCCAAAGTGGACGACATGAAGGGCCTGAAGTTCCGCACCGTCGGCCTGGCCGTCGATGTGTTCACCGAAATGGGCACCGCTGTGAACCCCTTGCCCGGCGGCGAAATCGTGCCGGCCCTGGACCGTGGCCTGATCGACGCTGCTGAATTCAACAATGCCACTTCTGACCGCATCCTGGGCTTCCCGGACGTGGTGAAGAACTGCATGTTGCAAAGCTTCCACCAAAGCGGCGAGCAGTTTGAAATTCTGTTCAACAAGGGCAAGCTGGCGGCACTGCCGACCGAACTGAAGTCCATCATCGACTACGCCGTTCAGGCCTCCTCTGCCGAAATGAGCTGGAAAGCCATTGACCGCAACGCCAAAGACTACGAAGAAATGAAGAAGCAGGGCATCAAGTTCTACAAGACGCCTGACTCGATTCTGCGTGCCCAATTGGCGGCCTGGGACAAGGTCATTGACAAGAAAGCCAACGAAAACGCGCTGTTCAAGAAAGTGCTGGATTCGCAGCGTGCTTTCGCAGCCCGCGCCGGACAGTGGCAAAATGACTACATGGTCGATTTCAAAATGGCTTACAACCATTACTTCGCCAAAAAGAAAGCCTGATTCTTACCCTGCCTTCTGAGCAATCCCATCCAGGTTCGCCTGGATGGGTATTTTTTTGATTAAACGTGTTTTTTCGAGAGTTCCCATGAGTATCCAAACCCTGCTACACACGGTAGACAGGATCAGCACATGGTTTGGCAAGGCGTTTGCCTGGCTGATCGTGGCCCTGATGCTGCTGGTGGTGGTCGAGGTGTTCAAGCGCTATGCCTTGAACGCGCCAACAGCCTGGATTTTTGACGCCAGCAACATGATGTACGGCACCCTGTTCATGATGGGTGGCGCCTACACTTTGTGCCAGGACGGCCACGTGCGCGGCGACTTTTTTTACGGCAGCGCCAAACCCCGTACACAAGCCACGCTCGACATGGTGTTGTACATCCTGTTCTTCATTCCTGGCGTGGTCGCCCTGACCTACGCCGGCTGGACCTACGCAGCAGACTCCTGGATCATCAAGGAGCAGACCTTCAACGCCGACCCTTTGCCTCTGTACCCCTTCAAGGCCATCATTCCCCTGGCGGGCTTGATTGTGCTGGTGCAAGGCCTGTCAGAAATTTTGCGCTGCATCGTCTGTATTCGCACCGGTGAATGGACGCCGCGCCTGAAAGACGCCGATGAAATCGATGTGGTCGAGCAACAGCTCGCCAGCAGCGTCTATGTGGACGATGAGGCGCGTCAACAAGCCATCGCCAACGCCAAACAAATTGAAGAATCGGCGCACCAGCGCGCCTCAGGAGGTCAGCGATGAGCGATCCCGCACTCGGCCTCTTGATGCTGGGGCTCATCATCGTGGTCATCATGATGGGCTTCCCCACCGCCTTCACCCTGATGGGTTTGGGCATGGTGTTTGGCTTCTCCGCCTTTTACGACCCGTCCCAGCCGTGGATGGACAACCGCGTGTTCAACCTGATGGTGCAACGCACCTTTGGCGCGATGACCAACGACACTTTGTTGTCGATTCCGCTCTTTGTGCTGATGGGCTACATCATGGAGCGCGGCGCGTTGGTGGACAAAATGTTCCACAGCGTGCAGTTGGCCTTCCGCCGCCTGCCCGGCTCTTTGGCCGTGACCACCTTGGTGATCTGCACCTTCTGGGGCATTGCCAGTGGCTTGGTGGGCGCTGTCGTCGTGCTGATGGGCGTGATCGCCATGCGACCGATGTTGAACGCCGGCTATGACACGCGTCTGGCCGCCGGCGTGATCACGGCCGGGGGCACGCTGGGCATTTTGATCCCGCCCTCAGTGATGATCATTGTGTACGCAGCCGTCGCCGGCCAATCGGTGGTGAAGCTCTACGCCGCGGCCATGTTCCCGGGCTTTTTCCTGGCCTTCCTGTACCTGGTCTACGTGATTGGCTGGGTCATGATCAATCCCAAGATTGCGCCCAAGTTGCCGCCCGAGCAAATGAAAGCAGATGTGCGCCCCTGGGTTCAGCATGTGTCAGATCAGTACACATCCAGCATGCTGCCCGCGTTCGCGGCCGCCGTTTTGTCACCCGCTCGCGCCCTGCGCGCCAGCACCGCGGAATTCCGCGTGGGCTGGACCTTGATGGTCAAGAGCCTGTTCACCAGCCTGATTCCCATCTTCATGACGGTGATCTGCCTGGGCGCGGTCTGGTGGTATGTGGTGATTTACTCGCAAGCCGACAACAATGCGGCCGCCGCTGCGGCCAATGCCCCGGCCACGGTATCGCAACCGACCCAAGAGACCGCTGGCAGCACCACCACCGAAAAAGTGGCCGGTGGCGTCCAAGAACCTCCAGGTGCTGGCGGTGTGCAATTGCCGCCCGGCGCGGAAGGCGTGAAAGAGCCCCCGGGCGCTGGCGGCTTGCAGGAGCCCCCGGGTTCGGGTGGCGTGCAAGAACCCCCAGGTGCTGGCGGTGTGCAATTGCCGCCTGGCGCGGAAGGCGTTCAAGCGCCCCCTGGCTCGGGTGAAGATGAGCCCTTGCGGGCCATGGGCGATGGCGACACCTCTGACGCGCCCAA
>CAINMN010000151.1 GCA_903850735.1 uncultured Burkholderiales bacterium
CCGAAGGTTTGCCCTTGAGCTGCGATGTCAGCATCAACTCCTTGCACCTGACCGATCTGGACATTGGCTTCTTTGACAGCCGCGCCCGGCTCAGCCCGCCGCTGCGCCAGCAACGCGACCGCGATGCACTGCGCGCGGCCTTGGCCGATGGAACGGTGGACGCGCTGGTGTCAGACCACACGCCGGTGGAAGGCGATGCCAAGGCCTTGCCTTTTGCCGAAGCCGAGCCCGGTGCCACGGGCTTGGAGTTGCTGCTGAGTTTGTCCCTCAAGTGGGGCCGCGACCAGGGCCAGGACCTGCGGCGCAGCCTGGCAGTGCTCACCAGCGAACCGGCCAGGGTGTTGGGGGCCTCTGTGGGCAGCTTGCAAGACAGCCTGGGCCGCTTGGTGGTGGGCGGTGTGGCCGATGTCTGTGTGTTCGATCCGCAGGCCGAGTGGACCGTGACCTCCGAGGCCTTGCGCAGCCAAGGCAAGCACACACCGTTTGCCTTTGAGGTGAGTGGCTCAGCCTTGCCCGGCAAAGTGTGCGCCACCCTGGTGGGGGGTCACATCGCTTATCAGGCCGCCTGAGCAAGCCATGCGGGGTGTGTTGGCGCTGTGGCGCTTGGGTCAGGTGCTGCTGTGCATTGCTTCAGGCTGGTGGACGCTGCAGTGGTCCTTCGCTCGCATGAGCGTGGCGCAGCGCGAGCAAGCCATCCAGGCTTGGGCCGAGCGAATGCTGCGGGCTTTTGGCATGGAATTGCAAGTTCAGGGAGAGCGCTTGCACGAAGGCCCCCTTTTGCTGGTGGCGAACCACATTTCCTGGCTGGACATTCTGAGCTTGCATGCCTTGGGGCATTGCCGGTTTGTCGCCAAGGCCGAGGTGCACCACTGGCCCTTGATTGGCCCCATGGCGGCCGCCGCGGGCACCTTGTTCATTGAGCGGCAGTCTTCGCGCGACGCTTTGCGGGTGGTGCACCAAATGGCGCAAGCCTTGAAAGACGGCGATGTTCTGGCGGTCTTTCCGGAAGGCACCACCAGTGATGGCCAGGGCCTGCTGCCGTTCCATGCCAATTTATTACAGGCCGCACTGGCTACGCAGGCCCCTGTGCAACCCCTCTACCTGCGCTACACCGAGCGTGCAAGCGGTCTGCGCGCCACCTCCGTGTGTTACATCGGCGAGCAGACCCTTGTGGGCTCGATTTGGCGCACGCTGACTGCGCCCGAGGTGCAAGTCAGCATCCGGGTTGGCGCCTGTCAGCAAGCCGACGGCCGCAACAGGCGCCAGTGGGCCCATGATTTGCGTCAAGCCATGCTTTCTCTGGCAGAGTGATATCCTTCAAGGCATGCCGACCAAGCCGCTGATCCCCATCACCGACCAGACCCCGACTGCCGAGTCAGACCGGGTGTTTGAAATGGCCGCGGAAATGTTTCGCGTGATGTCCGCACCCATGCGCTTGAAGATCATCAGCAGCCTGTGCAATGGCGAGAAAAATGTGGGCGAGTTGCTGGATGAAATCAACGCCACGCAACCCAATATGTCGCAGCATCTGAACACGCTGTACCAAGCGGGGGTGCTGGGCAAGCGGCGCGAGGGCGTGCAAATTTATTACCGCATCGTCAATGACCGTGTGGTGACCTTGTGTCGCGCCCTTTGCACGCAGATTGCCATTGAGGCTGATCTGCCTCATGTTTGAGGCCTTTGAAAGCTGGCTGTCAGGTGTTGCCTTGAGTGGGGTTTCCACTGAACTGCTGAACTTCGGTCCTAGGTCACAATGGAAATATATAAGGAATCACGAATGAAGAGATTTGCTTTGCTGACGCTGGGTTTGTTGTTCGCCGCTTTGAGCTGGGCCCAAGTGAAAGTGGTCTATCACCTGAGCGAAGGGGTTCCTCAAGCCTCTCGTGCCATTGGCAACATTCGCAATCACCTGAATGCCGACCCCAGTGCCAAAATTGTGGTGGTCACGCATGGTCTGGGCATTGACTTTTTACTGGACGGTGCCACCAATCAAATGGACCAACCCTTTGCCGGAAGCATTGGCGAGTTGGCCGGACGCGGCGTTGAGTTCCGGGTTTGCAACAACACCTTGACAACGCGCAAGGTGCCCAAAGAGCGCGTGGTCATGGAAGCCTCTGTCGTGCCCTCTGGCGTGGCCGAGGTGGCGCGCTTGCAGGCCAAAGAAGGTTTCGTTTATTTGCGGCCCTGAGTCGCGCATTGGATGGAGAACAAGGCATGAAAAAAATACACACTGCATGGACACTGGCCCTTTTGCTGGTGGCCGCCAGCGCTTCGCAAGCGCAAGCTGTCGATCCCCTGCATGCCCGCAGTTGGGCTGCAGGCTGCGCCAATTGCCATGGCACCAATGGCCGGGCTGAGCCCGGCATGGAGTCTCTGGCCGGCGTGAGCCAAGAAGACATCGTGAAAAAAATGCAGGACTACAAAACGGGTCGCCGTCCCGCCACACTCATGCATCAGATCTCCAAGGGCTATTCCGATGATCAGATTCAGGCCATCGCCGCTTACTTTGCCGCCCAGAAAAAATAAGGAACAAGCATCATGAAACGTCGTCAATTCATTCAAACGGCATCCTGGGGCTCTGCTGCAGGTGTTCTGGGCTTGTCGGGCTGTGCCACGGTGGGGTCGGGCTCCGGCCCCAAGGTGGTGGTGGTCGGTGGCGGTTATGGTGGCGCCACCGCTGCCAAATATGTGCGCATGTGGTCTGACTACGGCATTCAAGTGACCTTGGTGGAACCCAATGCGTCCTTTGTGTCCTGCCCGATTTCCAACCTGGTCATTGGCGGCAGCAAGACCATGGGTGACATCACCACCCCGTACGACAACCTGGGCAAGCGTCACGGCGTGAACGTGGTGCGCGGCTTTGTGACGCAAATTGACGCGGAAAAGCGCCTGGTCAAGCTGGCCGATGGCAGCGAGCTGAGCTACGACCGCCTGATTCTTTCCCCGGGCGTGGACCTGATGATGGACACCTTGCCTGGCATGGGCAAGTCTGGCGCACAAGACAAAATTCTGCATGCCTGGAAAGCTGGGCCCCAAACCCTGGCCTTGCGCCAACAGCTCGAGGCCATGCCCGACGGTGGCGTGTTTGCCATCACCATTCCCCTGGCACCGTACCGCTGCCCTCCAGGACCTTATGAACGCGCCTGCCAGGTAGCGAACTACTTCAGCAAAGCCAAGCCCAAGAGCAAGGTGCTGATCCTGGACGAGAACGACGATGTCACCTCCAAAGGTCCGTTGTTCAAGAAGGCCTGGGCCGAGCGTTACAAGGGCATCATCGAATACCGTTCCAAGCACAAGCTGGTCGATGTGGATGCTGCTACCAACACCTTGAAGTTCGAGTTCAACGATGACTTGAAAGCCAATGTGCTGAATGTATTGCCCATGATGCGTGCGGGCGACATTGCCGTGAAGACCGGCTTGGCCACCGCCAACAAGCGCTGGTGCGAAGTGGACTTCCTGACCTTTGAGTCCAAGGCCGCTAAAAACATTCATGTGCTCGGCGATTCCATCCAAGTCGCGCCGTTGATGCCCAAGTCAGGTCACATGGCCAACCAGCACGGCAAGACCTGTGCGGCCGCCGTGGTGGCCTTGTTGACGGGCAAGCAAGTCAATGCCATGCCCATTTACAACAACACCTGCTACAGCTTTGTCAGCGACGAAGACGTGGTGCACGTGGCCAGCGTTCACCGCTACGACGCCGAGAAGAAAACCATGTTGACGGTGCCCGGCTCGGGTGGTGTGTCCAGCGCGGCCAACGAACTGGAAGGCCGCTATGCCTTGGCGTGGGCGCGCAACATTTGGGCCGATACGCTCGCTTAAGTTTGGGATGGGGTGTCAGATGAGGATTGTGGCCACGGCCATCAAGGGCTTGTTGTATGTTGCTGCCGCTTTGGCCTTGAGCCCTTGCTGGGCTCAGGCGGATGAAGCGCGTGCCAAGAAAATTGTGTCGGGCGTTTGCTTTGTGTGTCACGGCGCCGAGGGCGAGTCGGCCAGCGAGGTGTTTCCTCGCCTGGCGGGCCAGCATGCTGAATACATTGCCAAGCAGTTGGACAACTTCAAATCGGGCAAACGCAAGAGCACGGCCATGGCCGACATGGTGGCCAAGTTGACCCCCGATGAAATGTTGGCCTTGGGCAAGTATTTTGAAAAACAATCGGCACCCGTCGAGCCTGCCAAAGACCCTGCGTTGGCAGCTGTTGGACAGTACATCTATCACAGCGGTAATAAATTCAGTGGATTGGCAGCGTGTGCCAGTTGTCACGGCCCCAAAGCCTTGGGTACCGTGGCCTTGCCCAGGTTGGCAGGGCAGTATGCAATTTACACCGAAACCCAGTTAAAGCAATTCCATCAGCGCGAGCGAACCAATGACAATGCGGTCATGCATGCCATTGTCAGCAAGATGACCGCACTGGAAATGGCCGCCGTGGCGGAATACCTGAGCAGCAAGTAAGCAGCGCTGTTGACCTCAAGGGGCAATCGGCAGGTTGCGTGGTATCTCGCGAGGGTCCAGCCAATGGTCTGTCAGACCGGCCCCCAACCACATACCCAACAAACTCAGCCAGGAAGTCAGTGCAAAGATGGCGCCGCCCGTCATGCCCGCCCCCACGGCACATCCCCCAGAAAGCATGGCGCCAAAGCCCATCAGGATCGCGCCTGCAATGTAGCGGCGCATGCTGTACCCATCCTGGAAGCCTTCCAACTTGAAATCCTTGCCCATCCAGGCGCCCACCGCTGACCCTGCAAAGACACCCGGCAGCAAGCCAAATTCAAAACCAATGGCCGGTGTTGGCTGCTGAAGCACCCGCATCAACCACTCGGCGGAAGGGCCGCTGAAGGTCAGTCCCTGAATTTGAACAGGGTCGAAGGCATTGCGAGCTACCCATTGGCTGAAGCCCCAAGCCGCAGCCACCGTCAGGCCCGTGCCGATGCTGCCAAGCCACAACCCAGGTCGGAGTTTGCTGCGTTTGGCAAAGTAAACAGCGATCAAGAATCCCAGCCATCCCAAGAAGAGACCACCGGGGGGTGTCAAGCCGAGCGTGGCCAATAAATCTCGCTCCGCACCACCTTCGACAGTCTTCCAACTGCTGATTTCGGCGCGCAAGGGCGAGAGCGCCCCAGACAAGCTGGACTGCGCGGTCACCGCAAACAACAAGCCAGACAGCAAGGCGCGGAGATTCCCGGTGGCTGACAAAATCAAGAGCCTGCTGGCACAGCCACGTGTCATGACCATGCCCACACCAAACAAGAGCCCACCCAAGAGTGCGCCCGAGAGGCTGCCGCGTGCTGCAATTTGTCGGGCAGCGCTGCTGTCCAACCCGCCTGTCATCACCAGCGTCTGCACGGCCACCAAGGCCGAACAGAAAGCAAGAAGCCACACCGACAGTTTGTCCCCGAACTGCCCATGCCAAAACTCGATGACTGCGGCGCGCAAGCAAAAACGGGATCGTTGTGCCAAAAAACCAAAGGCAACGCCAATCAGGCCACCGCCAGTGGCCAGCAAGGTGCCGTCACCCAGTCTTTCCAGCCAATCCGTAAGCATGCGTAAAGTTTGATCATTCGTTGTGGCAAAAGTATTCTGATTGTTTTAACCAGGTTCATGCTTGATGCGGATCAAAAGCGGTTAAATTGGTAACTTCTTATATAGTCCGTCCTGGTGGCAAGGAAAGAAGATGCACTCAAATTTTCTGGCAGTCAGTCGACGGGATGGGTTAAGGCATGGTCTTGCTTGGTTGTCGGGGCTCGCTCTGAGTTCTCACGCTTGGGCTGCAGGCGATGGTTTGCCCTCTGCCCTGTCCCTGCCGCAGGCCCTTGACAAAGCCCTGGCCCAGGGGCAACCGTTGCTGGTCATGGTGAGCCTGGAGGGCTGTGTTTATTGCAAGATGGCGCGCCAAAGCCATCTTGTCCCCATGTTCAAGCAAGGCCAGCCAATGGTTCAGGTGGACATGCGCAGTGTGCAATCGGTTGTGGATTTTTCAGGCGCCCAAACAACACACGATCAATTGACGCGTGCATGGAAGATTTCTGTGGCACCCACACTGATGTTTTTCGGCAAAGGTGGGCGCGAAGTGGCCGAGCGAATGGAAGGTGCGTACTTGCCAGATTTTTATGGCGCCTACCTTGATGAACGACTTGTCAAAGGGAGAAAGGAGCTTCGCCCATGATTCCCATCCAGGTGGAATCCGCCTGGAAAGGCACCTCCGATTGCCGCGACTGCGGTATCCGCGACATGGTGCTTTTCGCAGACCTCAATGAGGAAGACTTTGGCCTGATCCACGCGCCCATCGATGACTTGATGTACGCGACGGGTGCTTCGATGTACAGTGAGGGCGACAAAGCGATAGGTGTCATGACCATACGCACTGGCATGGTGAAACTGGTTCGCAACACCAGCGATGGGCGCCAGCGCATTGTGCGTGTCTTGCGTCCTGGCGATGTGGCTGGCTTAGAGGCACTGGCGACGTCGCACTACGACAGTGATGCAATGGCTCTGAGCGACGTCAGCGTGTGTCGCATACCTCTTGATGTGATGCACACTTTGTCTGCAAACTCCCCCCGACTGCACCGGCGCTTGATGCAAAAGTGGCAGCATGCTTTGAAAAGTGCCGATGACTGGCTGGCCGATTTGAATTTTGGGACGGCACGGCAGCGTGTGGGACGATTTATTTTGAAAATGCGAAACTCACAAGACCCTCAACGCGTGACCTTGTTTTCGCGCGATGACATGGGGGCGATGTTGGACCTGAAACTAGAGACCGTCAGTCGAGAGGTCAGTGCCTTTGTTCGTGAGGGCGTCTTGTCACCCATGGACAAGCAAGGGCGGCGCTATCAATTGCTTCAGGCTCAGGTTTTGGAGAATGTTTGATCACCCAAACGTCGAGTATATTCATAAAAATTTTTTTCTGAAGGAGACAAACCATGAAATATCAATCTTGGCTTTTGGCATTGGCGGCCCTGACGGCTTCTTCGGCTTATGCCAACCTTGACTTGGCTAAAAAGAACGCTTGCACAGCCTGTCATGCCGCTGACAAGAAACTGGTGGGCCCAGCCTACCAAGAGGTTGCGAAGAAGTATGCAGGTCAAAAAGATGCCGAAGCATCACTGATCAAAAGCATCAAGGCCGGTGGATCTGGCAAATGGGGTCCCGTTCCCATGCCTGCACAGGCCGCACTGAGCGATGCCGACGCCAAGACCCTGGCCGCTTGGATTCTGGCGGGCGCCAAATGAACGCTCCAGGCGGCGCTTTGCCGTGGGGCCTCACTGTCCTGGCTTTCGCTGCCGTCAGCGCCATGGCGTTGCCTGCCCTGGCGCAGCCTGCCATTTTCAAAGACGCAAACTACAAGCTGGGCGAGCAACTGATCGCAGACAACAAGTGCACAGCCTGTCACCAACGCCGTGAAGGTGGCGATGGCAGCAGCATCTACACACCGCAAGGCCGTATCAACACGCCGGCTTTTCTGCGCGGCATGGTCGAATACTGCAACACTCAACTCAATTTAGGCTTTTTCCCGGAGGAGGTCACAGCCGTTGCTGCAGTCCTCAACCGCGATCACTACAAATTCAAATAAATTGCGCTAGTCAGCCCAGGCCCAGCCTTTTGTAATTTAACAGACAGGTTCAAGCCTTAACCTATATATAAGTAAATAATAATATAGCGATTCCTGTATCGCCATCACCAGAGGAGACACTGTGAAGCAAGCACAACATGACTCGGGGCGGTTGCAAAAAGCCCCTGAGAATTTCCTTGACCCGCAAGGCATCAAGACGGTGTTTGCCGAGGCCAAAAGCGGGCGCCGCGGCTTCATTCGCCAAGCCTTTGCCGCTGCCGCAGCAGGGGTGGCTGCACCGATGGCGATGGCTCAAGCCAATCCGGTTCCGCCCGAAGGGGGCGATCCCTACATTTTGCAGTTGCCGGAACATGCTACTGGACTGGGCCAGGGCGTCGCTACGGAAGGCTATGGCAAGCCTTCCAAATTCGAGTCCAATATTCAGCGCCGGCAAAGCCCGGGGCTGACGCAAACCACGCAGGCCTCGGTGTCCTTTGCGCCATTGCAATCCTTGTTTGGCATCGTGACGCCCAGCGGCTTGCACTTTGAGCGACACCACCAAGGCTGGTGGGACATCGATCCCTCCAAGCACCGCTTCATGATCAACGGCATGGTGAAGTCCCCCAAGGTGTTTACCATGGACGAAATCATGCGACTGCCCTCGGTGTCGCGCTTTCACTTCATCGAGTGCGGCGCCAACACTGCCGTCGAGTGGGGCAATGTGGCTGTGCCCACGGTGCAATACACCCACGGCATGATTTCATGCAGTGAGTTCACGGGCGTGCCCTTGATCACCTTGCTGGAAATCGCCGGCGCCGATTTGAAAAATGGCAAGTTCGTGCTGGCTGAAGGTGGTGATGGCTCCTCAATGACGCGCACCATTCCCATGAGCTTGATCACCTCGGGTGAAGTGTTGGTAGCCTATGGTCAGAACGGCGAGATGCTGCGACCTGAAAATGGCTATCCTCTGCGGCTGGTGGTACCCGGTGTTCAGGGTGTGAGTTGGGTCAAGTACTTGCGTCGTGTCGAAGTCGGTGACATGCCTTATGCAGCCAAGGACGAGGCCGTGCATTACATGGACCTGATGCCGGATGGCAACCATCGCCAATACACCAATATTCAGGAGTGCAAGAGCGTGGTGACCACCCCTTCCGGTGGTCAGGTGCTGCTTGACAAGGGCTTCTACAACATCACAGGCCTGGCATGGTCAGGCAAAGGCAAGGTCAAGCGGGTGGATGTCTCAGTGGACGGCGGACGCAACTGGCGCCAAGCGCGACTGGAAACGCCTGTCCTGTCCAAGGCGCTGACCCGGTTCAACATCGACTGGATTTGGGACGGACGCCCCGCCATTTTGCAAAGCCGTGCCATGGACGAGACGGGGTATGTGCAGCCCACGTACAAACAGTTGCGCGCCGTGCGGGGGACGCGCTCCATCTATCACAACAACGCCATTCAGTCTTGGTTGGTTCAGGAAAACGGTGAGGTGAAAAATGTCCAGCTTTCGTAACGTCTTCTTGAGCGCTGCGTTGCTGGTCGCCGCGACGAGCGCTTTCGCACAAACCGATGTCAAATATCCAGGCGCAGGGCGTGATGCGACTGCCAAAGAAGTGGCGGCCTGGGACATCGATGTGCGTCCCGACTTCAAGGGCTTGCCGCCAGGTTCTGGCACGGTGGCCAAGGGCCAAGACATTTGGGAAGCCAAATGCGCCAACTGCCACGGCATTTTTGGCGAGTCCAATGAAGTGTTCAGCCCGCTGATTGGTGGTACCACGGCCGAGGACATCAAGGTCGGGCGTGTGGCCAATTTGAGCCGCAGTGATTACCCTGGTCGCACAACCATCATGAAGGTGCCGACGCTGTCCACCTTGTGGGATTACATCAATCGCGCCATGCCTTGGAACAACCCTAAGACTTTGAAAGTCGATGAGGTCTACAGCGTGACAGCGTTCTTGCTGAGCTTGGCCAATGTGGTGCCAGATGACTTCACCCTGTCTGACAAGAACATCGCTGAAGTGCAAAAGCGCATGCCCAACCGCAACGGCATGAGCACGGCACATGGCATGTGGCCTGGTAAAGAATTCGGCGGCACGGGCAAGCCAGACGTGATGCCGCCTGCCGTGCTGTGCATGAAAGATTGCGTGACCGAGCCCAAGGTTGCCTCGCTGTTGCCAGACTTTGCGCGCAATGCCCACGGCAACCTGCTGGAACAAAACCGGATTATTGGACCACAAAGAGGCGCCGACACCACACAACCTGAGCGCAAAGCGGGCTCACCTATGCCACCGCCCACCGCAGCAGCTCCCAGCACGGCCAAAACTGCTGAGCCGGCTTCAGGCAACAAAGCGGTTCTGGCCCTGGTTCAAAAACACAGTTGCACAGCCTGCCATGCCATAGACAAGAAATTGGTCGGGCCAGGCTTTCAGGAGATTGCCAAAAAGCATGCTGGCAAAACCGACTACTTGGCCGGCAAGATCAAGGCTGGTGGCGCGGGCGTGTGGGGTGCCATTCCCATGCCAGCCCAGGCTTTAAGCGAGGCCGACGCCAAGGTCATTGCGGCCTGGATCGCGCAGGGCGCAGCCAAGTAAATTAAGATAAAAGCTTGGTTTTCCCTGTTGACCAGCTTCACCATTCAAATAGCATCCACTTAATCACAAGGAGATTTCAGATGCAAACACGTCGCGAGACACTCAAACACAGCGCTGTGGTGGCCGGCTTGCTGGCCTCCACAGGCCTGTTCCCGCAATTTGCGCATGCTGCCTTCAACAAAGCGGCCTTCGATGCCAAGAGCGTTCAAGATGTACTCAAGGCCATTGGCCCAGGTGCCTTGGCTGAAAGCAAGGACGTCACCATCACTGGCCCCGACATTGCCGAAAACGGCGCGGTCGTTCCTTTGGGCGCCACCACCACGCTGCCCAATGTCAAGCAGCTGCTGATCCTGGTGGAGAAGAATCCGTCTGTGTTGGTTGCCATGTTTCACATGACCGACAGCATTGACGCCACCGTGTCGACCCGCGCCAAGATGGGCCAGTCGTCAGACGTTTACGCCGTGGCGATCACCGCAGACGGCAAGGCCTTGTTTGCCAAAAAAGAAGTCAAGGTCACGCTCGGCGGCTGCGGCGGCTGACCCCCAAGCTTCATCTTGCACACCTTGTAACGAATTAGGAGAAAAAAATGGCAGATCCGATGCGCATTCGCGCTCAAGCTTCTGGCGACAAAGCCACCGTTCGCGTTCTCATGAGCCACGAAATGGAATCCGGTCAACGCAAAGATGCCAATGGCAAGATTGTTCCGGCATGGTTCATCCAGGAAGTGACCGCCCTGCACAACGAAAAAACCGTGATGACCGCCGAGTGGGGCCCCGCCGTGGCCAAGAATCCCTTCTTGCAGTTTTCTGTCAGAGGTGCGAAAGCCGGCGACAAAATCACCATCCTTTGGAAAGACAACAAGGGCGACAGCCGCAAAGACGAAGCAACTGTGACCTGATTTCCCCTTCATAACATCCGAGGTGACAATGAAACGACTCACGGCAATCGCCGCGTTGGGGGGCTGCTTGCTGGCCCTGCCAGCCCTGGCACAGAAAACAGCCAGCCAAGGTATCGACGAATACCGCGCCATGTTGCAAGACGGCAATCCCGCAGAACTTTTCGAAGCCAAGGGGGAAGATCTTTGGAAACAAAAACGCGGACCCAAGAACGCATCTCTCGAGAAATGCGATTTAGGCAAAGGTCCGGGCGTGGTCAAAGGGGCTTTTGTCGAATTGCCCCGTTTTTTTGCGGACACCCAGAAGGTTCAAGATTTGGAATCGCGCTTGCTGACCTGTATGGCGAACTTGCAAGGTTTCAATGCCGATGACATCGCCAAGACCCCATTTGGCAGGGGTGAACAAAACAATGTCACCGCCTTGGCCACCTGGATTTCAGCAGAATCCAAGGGCATGCGTTTCAACCTGTCTCAAGATCACGCTTCGGAAAAAGTTTTCTATGAAGTCGGCAAGCGCCTGTTTTTCCAGCGCGGTGGCCCGCATGATTTTTCATGTGCTTCCTGTCATGGCGAAGAAGGCAAACGCATTCGCTTGCAAGACCTGCCCATGCTGACGAAGAATCCAGGCGACGGTGTAGGCTTTGCGGCATGGCCGGCATACCGTGTCTCCAATGGACAAATGTGGGGCATGCAACAACGCTTGAACGATTGCTATCGTCAACAACGTTTCCCGTACCCTGGTTTCGCCAGCGATGTCACCATAGCATTGGGTGTCTATCTCGGTGTCAACGCCAAAGGCGCTGCTTCTGTAGCCCCGGCAATCAAGCGTTAATGCGGGAGACAAACGTCATGAAGAAAAAAACCCAATGGCTGATCGCTCTCACCACGGTGCTGGTGGTGGCAGGTTGCGCCTCTGTGCCCAGCGTGTCTGAACTGAACGCTTTGACAGACAGCATTGTCAAGGCCTCCTTTCGTTCCCAGGGCGTTGCCAACGTCGAGCGTGTGACGCAAACCGACGAAACCAACCGCTTGTGCAGCGAGGCGGATGTCGCTGGCAAACCCCTTGAAGAAAAAACAGCCAAAGCCATTGAAGCGGCCAACCTGAAGACCATTCGCTGGCCCAGCAACGGCCAGTTTCTGGGCGACTGGAAAGAAGGCGAAAAGATTGCCCAAAGCGGGCGTGGCCTGACCTGGACGGACCCTGCGAACACGCCCAATGGTGGCAATTGCTACAACTGCCACCAAATCGATACGAAGGAGATTTCTTACGGAACGATTGGCCCGAGCCTGCACAACTACGGCAAGATTCGTGGCGTGACCGATCCCAACAGCGCGGCCGCCAAACCCATCGTGGAATACACCTGGGGCAAAATTTGGAACTCCAAAGCCTATAACGCCTGCTCCAACATGCCTCGTGCGGGTCACATGGGTATTTTGAATGAGCAACAGGTCAGGCACATTGTGGCCTTGCTGCTGGATCCCCAATCGCCCGTCAACAAGTGATCTTCACAACCCGGCTGGTCCGGGTTTTTTTATCCTCCATATATCAGTGATGACAAAACTATGAATTTGAACAAACGTGAATTCATGCAGGTCCTCGGGGCCGGCACCATGGCGGGCATGGGGCTGGCAAGCTATGCCGAAGCGGAAGCTGCCAGCGCGTCCCAAGGCTTGTATGACATGGCACGCTTTGGCACGGTGTCGTTTTTGCACATGACCGATTGCCATGCGCAACTGATGCCGATTCATTTCCGCGAGCCCAGCATCAACATGGGCTTGGGCAGCATGAAAGGCCAGTTGCCGCACCTGGTGGGCGAACACTTGCTGAAATTTGCCAATGTGCGCGCAGGCTCCGCCGAGGCGCATGCCTTGACCTCTCTGGATTACGAGAAAGCGGCCAAGCGATACGGCAAGGTGGGTGGCTTCGCGCATCTGGCCACCCTGGTCAAGCGCATGAAAGCCAGCCGGCCGGGCGCTTTGTTGCTCGACGGCGGCGATACCTGGCAAGGCTCGGGCACGAGCTTGTGGACGAACGGCCAAGACATGGTCGACGCCTGCAAATTGCTCGGTGTGGATGTGATGACTGGCCACTGGGAATTCACGCTGGGCATGGAACGCGTGAAGGACATTGTTGAAAAAGATTTTGCGGGCAAAGTGGACTTTGTGGCGCAAAACATCAAGACTGCCGATTTTGGCGATCCGGTGTTCAAGCCTTATGTCATTCGGGAAATCAACGGTGTGCCGTGCGCCATCATTGGCCAGGCCTTCCCCTACACGCCGATTGCCAACCCGCGCTACATGGTGGCCGACTGGGAATTCGGCATTCAAGACCAGAACATGCAGGCCATGGTGGACGAAGCCCGCGGCAAAGGCGCGCAAGTGGTCGTGGTGCTGAGCCACAATGGCATGGACGTGGACTTGAAAATGGCCAGCCGTGTCAGCGGCATCGATGCCATCCTGGGCGGCCACACGCACGATGGCATGCCGGTGGCCACGCTGGTGTCCAACAAGAGCGGCAAGACCATCGTGACCAATGCCGGCTCGAACGGCAAATTTTTAGGTGTGCTCGACTTGGAAGTGAAAGACAAAAAAGTCAGCGACTTCCGCTACAAGCTGCTGCCCGTGTTCTCCAACATGTTGCCGGCCGATGCCGAGATGGCCGCCTTGATCCAAAAAATTCGCGCGCCTTATGAGGGCAAGCTGCGTGAGCAGCTGGCCGTGACCGAGGGCTTGCTCTACCGCCGTGGCAACTTCAACGGCACCGGCGACCAATTGCTGGTCGATGCCCTGATGGAGGTGCAAGGCGCCGACATCGCTTTCTCACCGGGCTTTCGCTGGGGCACGACCCTTTTGCCAGGGCAAGCCATCACGCGCGAATGGCTGATGGACATGACGGCCACCACTTACTCTTATGCCACCGTGAGCGAAATGTCGGGTGAAACCATCAAGACGGTGCTGGAAGATGTGTGTGACAACCTGTTCAACCCCGACCCCTACTACCAGCAGGGCGGCGACATGGTGCGGGTGGGTGGGCTGCAATTCAGTTGCGACCCCACCGCACGCATGGGCAGCCGCATTGGCGACATGCGCTTGAAGGGCCAGTTGATCGACGCGGGCAAGAAATACAAAGTGGCTGGCTGGGCGCCCGTGGCAGAGGAAGCGCGCCACCAAGGGAACAAGCAGGTGTGGGAGGTGGTCGAGCAATGGCTGAAAGCCCAAGGCGGCAAAATCAAGCCACGACAACTCAACGCACCCAAAATCACCGGGGGCTTGCCCAACGCAGGCTACGCCGCATGAACTCGCGCCGCAGGTTTTTGGGCCTGGCCTCGGCCTCGGTCGCCGCGGCAGGTTTGTGGCCCGATGTGCAATTGCTGGCGCAACAAGCAAAAGACTTCATCCAGGGCCCACCCGTGGGCGATATTCCCCCGGTACAACTCTCGCCCCATGTGTGGATGGTCTATGCCCCCGATGGTTTTCCCACGCCAGAAAACCGCGGCATGATGTCCAACGTGATTTTCGTGGTCACCTCCGCGGGTGTGGTCATTTTGGACTCTGGCAGCTCTTTGCAAATTGGCCAGATGGTCATTCGCATGATCCAGCGCGTCACCCCCTTGCCGGTGGTGGCTGTGTTCAACAGCCACTTCCATGGCGACCATTGGCTGGGCAACCACGCCTTTGTGCAGGCCTATGGCCCCCAGTTGCCGATTTATGCCTTGCCCCACACCCAGGAAATGATTCGCGGCATGGAAGGCAGCACCTGGTTGTCAATGATGGAAAGGTGGACCAACCAGTCCACGGCGGGCACCCAGGTGGTGGCCCCCAACCGTACGGTGCAACAGGGCCAGTCTTTCAAATTTGGCGATGTCACCCTGAAGATGCACTTCTACGGCCGGGCTCACACGGCCGCTGACCTTTGCGTCGAAGTGGTGGAAGACAAAGTCACGGCGATTGGCGACATTGCCATGGCCAACCGCATTGCCAACCTGGACGACGGTTCCTACCAGGGCACTTTCAAGTACTACGACGCTTTGCGTTCTGCTGCTGGCGAGCAGTTGTGGGTGCCCGGTCATGGCCTGAGTGGCAAAGACATTTTGCAAACCTACGGGACATTTCTTGCCGGCATTTGGGAGCCCTGTCTGAAGGCTGTCAAAGAGGGTTTGTCGGAAGCCGATGCCAAAGCCATGGTGTTGCGCGACCCGCGTGTGGCCGCGCGGGCCAAAACCATGCAGGGGTTTGAGAGCAACATCGGCAAGTACACCAGCCTGGCGTACCTCGAGGCGGAGAAGGAAGCGTTTTAACGCGCTGGTTTACTCCTCCACCAACCGGCAAGGCGCTTTGATTTTTCGCTCGGCGCGTTGCTCGTCGCAGTAGCGCATGGCGCGGCGTTCGCCCTCAGCCGACATCTTGATGTGGATGGAGCATTTCATCACCATTTTGTCTGTGTCTGTGTTGCTGTCAAAGGCCGCAGCACAGTGGCTGGTGGGCTGCATCTCGGGCTTCAAGCCTGCCCAATGCAGCCTGAGGGGTTCGGGGAGGTCTTTCAGCTGCACCACCGGGTAGGGGCTTTTGGCTTGGGCCAAACCAAAAGCCAAACAGGCCAGCATGAGCCAAAGACGGCAACGGCCAGGAAAGGTGCTTTCAAACAGGGTCATGGTGGTTTCTTCAAAGCAAATGCGTCAATTTGGAGAAGATAAATCTTCTGTGAAAAAGGAAATTGATGCCCATCAAGTTCACACCGCATCAGTGTTGGAATTTTCCTCCATAAACAGCGCTATAGATTTTTCGGTAATAAGAAACTGAAAAAACAGTCGTTCCAGTTTTTGGGAACCCTGCGCAGAATCCCACCCCACGACATCTGTTCGGATGCAAGGGATTCAAAAAATGAACAACATTCAAAGCCTTCTTCGCCGCGCCGCCTTGGCATGGGGCCTGGCCGCCGCAGGGCTGGTCAGCGCCCAAACCTCTGCCGCGTTGCTGAACGTTTCTTATGACCCCACACGCGAACTTTATTCCGAGTTCAATGGCGCCTTCATCAAGCATTGGAAGGCCAAGACGGGGCAAGACATCACCGTGAAGCAGTCGCACGGTGGCTCGGGCAAACAAGCGCGCTCGGTCATCGATGGCGTTGACGCCGATGTGGTGACACTGGCCCTGGCAGGCGACGTGGATGCCTTGCACAAATACGGCGCGCTGATTCCCAAAGATTGGCAAAAACGCCTGCCCCACAATTCTTCGCCCTACACCTCGACCATTGTGCTGGTGGTGCGGCAAGGCAACCCCAAGGGCATCAAGGACTGGGACGATCTGGTCAAACCCGGCATCAGCGTCATCACGCCCAATCCCAAAACCTCTGGTGGCGCCCGCTGGAACTACCTGGCGGCCTGGGAATTTGCCAAACGCAAATACGGCGGTGAGGCCAAGGCCAAAGAGTTTGTCGCTCAGTTGTACAAGAATGTGCCTGTGCTCGACACCGGCGCTCGCGGCTCATCGGTGACGTTTGCGCAACGCAACCAAGGCGATGTGTTCATCTCTTGGGAGAACGAAGCCCATTTGCTGGAAAAAGAATTCGGCAGCAAGGTGGACATTGTGTACCCCACCCTCAGTATTTTGGCCGAGCCCCCCGTGACCGTGGTGGACAAAAACGTGGATCGCAAGGGCACCCGCAAAATAGCCGAAGCCTATTTGCAGTACCTGTATTCAGACGAAGGCCAGGAGATTGCGGGCAAAAACTTTTACCGCCCCATCAGCGACAAAGCCAAGGCCAAATACGACAAACAGTTTCCCAAGCTGCAACTGTTCACCATCGAGCAAGCTTTTGGTGGTTGGGACAAGGCGGACAAAGATCACTTTGCCGACGGTGGCTCGTTTGACCAGATCTACTTGAAGAAATAGTCGACAAGCAGGTGCTCGCTGACCTCAGCCTTGAAGCGTTTTTTCGCGCAAGGCTTTGGCCTCGATGCGCACGCGCTCGGCCTCTTCCCTCAGGCTCGCCAATTCTTCAGCTGACAGCAAATCCGGATTGGCATAGTCGGCTTTCCATGCGTCGGTGTCAGACCAACGCTGCGGGGACTGCCATGTGGTCTGTGAGCCTTTGGCCTCGCACAGCAGTTGCAAGGCCAGGCGCAGCGTCTCTTCCTGGCTTGCGCTGTCGTGCGGCTTGCCGGCGGCGTTGCCCAGCGGAAAGTCGCTGAACAAAAAGCGGGGCACTGCGCAGTGCTCCACGATGTCACGGGCACAGCCCATGACCACGGTGGCGATGCCGGCAGCTTCCAATTCACGCGCGGCCAGCGACAAGCTTTGGTGGCAAACGGGGCAATTGGCCACCAGCAAGGCTGCATTCACCTGGTCTTGCTGGCAACGCGCAATCAGGTCGGGCACGTCCACGCCCAAGGTGTGCCGTTGGCTGCGGTTGGTGGGCAAGCCATGAAAGCGGGGTGCCAACTGAAAAACACCCTGTGCGGCCAGGCGCTGCATGGCGGGCAAGGGGAACCAGCTGTTCATGTCCTCCATGTGGGTGTGGTAGCGGTCAATGGCCACATGCGCTATGCGAACGTCATGGCTCTGTTGGCTGTCACCCGAGTAGACCTTGTAGAACTTGGGGCCCGCGTTGTAAGGGGCGCGCGGCCCTTGTGGCCCTTTGTCTGCCTGAAACGGCGCCGCCGTGGTGATCAGCGTGATGCGGGTGTCTGCCAGGGGCAAGCTGTGCGGGTGAAAGGGCGCGCTCTCGTGGTGTGCCCAAGCATAGGGGTTGTCGTAACCGAGAGCCAAGTAATAGCGCCGAGTGCGCTCCATGTAGCGGGTGGGTGCCGAGGCTTGAGCGGTCATGGTGGCCTTTAGATCAGAAGTGAATAAACAAACAACTATTTATTCGTTTGTGTTGGAAGGGTAAGTCTTCACAATGCGTCCTCGCGCTTCAACTGTACTTCATTCAGTGGGCGATGGATGGCTTGAGGGGTCCTCGGATCGGGCCTTGCAGCCACCACAGACGGGCGTGGCTGTTCAACCCGTACGCTTTGATGATTGGAAACCGCATGAAAATTCGCACACGTATCTCCCTGTTGGCCTGTGCCACTGTGTTGGCCGCATCGGCTTCGGCGCAAACCTTGCTGAATGCGTCGTACGACGTAGCGCGTGAGTTCTACAAGGACTACAACGCGGCCTTTGTGGCGAACTACAAAAAAACCACTGGCAAAGACGTCAAAGTGGACCAAGCCCACGGTGGCTCCAGTGCCCAAGCCCGCGCGGTGAATGACGGGCTGGACGCCGATGTGGTCAGCATGAACACCACCACCGATATTGAGTTTTTAGCCAGCAGCGGCATCGTGGCCAAGGACTGGCAAAAGCGGTTTCCCCACAATGCCTCGCCCACCAGCTCCACCATGTTGTTTCTGACGCGCAATGGCAACCCGAAAAACATCAAGGACTGGGATGACCTGGTGAGGCCAGGCATTCAGGTCATCGTGGTCAATC
>CAINMN010000152.1 GCA_903850735.1 uncultured Burkholderiales bacterium
CAAACCTGGCGCTGAGGGTTTTGAAGCGCTCGTAGATGGCCGGGTCGGACCCCACCCGGGGGGCCATGGCGGTGAGTTGCGCCGAAAGCTCGGCTTTTTCCATCTCATGCAGGATGCTGGAGAGCTCGGTGGCATCGAACTCCATGTCCGGGGGAACCGCCTGCACCAAGCCAACCAGCCAGTTTTCCAACTCGCTGTCGCGCAAGCCCTCGCGCAGCGCGGGCCAGGGCTGGGGCCCATGCTCATGCACTTGTTGCTCCAGCCAGATGAAGGCCGCGCCATGGGGTGCCGGCAATTCGCACAGCAGGGCATGCTGCGCTTGCGACAAAGTGTCCCAAGACTGCATGGACAAAAAAAGCAATTGGACGGCGCGATCTTGGCGGCTCGCGGGCTGGCGACGCCCCGAGCGCTGGGTCAGGGTCGCGGCCGAGGGGGCAGGGCGGCGCTCGCCTTGCCGGTTGGGATAGCGGCTGCTGCTGCGGCGTCCCTCCGGGGCGCCTGCCGCGGGCGGATGCCACAGGTTGACCAGCTCATGGCTGCCAATGTGCACCAGTTCGGCAATGTCACCGAGCAGCTGTGTTTTCAGCACGCCCTCTGGCAGGGCTTGCCACAGCGGCTTGGCCTGGCTGGCCAACAAGGCACGGCCTTCGGCGCTGCCCAAGTCGCAGCCTTCGCGCGCCACATCCATCAGGAAACGGCTCAGAGGCAGCGCGTCCGTCACGCAACGCGCAAAGGCTTCACGGCCATGCGCCCGGATGTAGCTGTCGGGGTCATGCTCGGGGGGCAAAAACAAAAACTTCACGCTGCGCACATCGGTGGCGTAAGGCAGGGCGCCGTCCAGGGCTTTGCGGGCCGCGCGCCGCCCGGCCGCATCGCCGTCGAAGCTGAACACCACGGCATCGGTGAAGCGAAACAGTTTTTGCACATGGTCGGTGGTGCAGGCCGTGCCCAGGGTGGCCACGGCATTGGGAAAGCCCAATTGCGCCAGTGCCACCACATCCATGTAGCCCTCGGTGACCAGGGCATAGCCCATGTCACGCAGCGCTTGGCGGGCTTCAAACAGCCCATACAGCTCGCGGCCTTTGCTGAATACCGGGGTTTCCGGCGAGTTGAGGTATTTGGGCGTGCCTTCGCCCAAGACGCGACCGCCAAAGCCAATGCACTCGCCTTTGACGTTGCGGATGGGGAACATCACCCGATCACGGAAGCGGTCGTAGCGTTTCTCGTCTTGTCCTTCGTCCTGGTGGTGAATCACCAGGCCGCTTTCCACCAGCAAGGGGTCTTGGTAGTCAGCAAACACGCTGGCCAGGGTGCGCCAACCCTCGGGCGCATAGCCCAACCCGAATTGCCGGGCGACTTCACCCGAGAGACCGCGCCCTTTGAAGTAGGCAATGGCCTGGGGCGATTGCTTGAGGTGCTTGCGGTAGGCCTCGCCGGCTTTCTCCAGCACGTCGGTCAGGGTGGCCTGCTTCTGCCGCTGCTGTGCAGCTTTTTCTCGCTCTTGCGGCGTGCTGTCTTCTTCAGGCACTTGCAGGCCATAGGTTTGGGCCAGGTCTTTGACGGCCTCGATGAAGCTCATGCCGGCATGGTCCATCAAAAAACTGATGGCATTGCCGTTTTTGCCACAGCCAAAGCAATGGTAGAACTGCTTGGTGGGGCTTACCGAGAAAGAGGGCGACTTCTCCCCGTGAAAGG
>CAINMN010000153.1 GCA_903850735.1 uncultured Burkholderiales bacterium
CTCCTCGCGCACGATGGCCTCGACCTTGCGAATCACGCGCAAGCCCATGGGCATGTAGTTGTAAATGCCAGCGCCCAGCTTTTTGATCATGCCGGCACGGATCATGAGTTTGTGGCTCACCACTTCGGCATCGGCCGGGGCTTCCTTGAGGGTGGAGACGAGAAACTGGGAGGCTTTCATGGGGTGCGCAGCAGAAAATTTGGGAGAGTCCTCTTGAAGGCACAGAGGGACTGTGCATAATGGACTCAGTTTAAAAATTTGAGGTTTTGATTATGCTTGACCGGGACGGCTTTCGGCCCAACGTCGGCATCATCTTGCTCAACCAGAGGAACCAGGTGTTCTGGGGCAAGCGCATCCGAACCCACAGCTGGCAGTTTCCGCAAGGCGGCATCGACCGGGGCGAAAGCCCGGAGCAGGCGATGTACCGCGAACTGCACGAAGAAGTGGGGCTCCAGCCGGAGCATGTGCGCATTGTGGCCCGCACCCGTGACTGGTTGCGCTATGAGGTGCCAGACCGCTACATCCGACGGGATGCGCGAGGTCACTACAAGGGACAGAAACAAATCTGGTACCTGCTGCAGCTTGTTGCGCAGGACTGGAATTTGAATTTGCGCGCCACCAACCACCCTGAGTTCGACGCCTGGCGTTGGAACGACTACTGGGTGCCGCTGGACGTGGTGGTGGAATTCAAGCGCGGGGTCTATGAAATGGCTCTGACTGAATTGGCCCGCTATCTGCCACGCCAGGACCATCGCAACCGGTATTTGCGTGGCGGGCCGCGCTTGCGCGAAGCCGAGGCCGAATCAGGCGACCACGCGCCTGGCATGGGCCTGGTGCGTGCGCCTCATGCGTTGGAGTTGCCGCCTGGCGCCAGCTTCGAGCCCGATCCCCAAACGCCGTTGCGCCACCCTTAAGCTTTGTCAGCGGGAGAGCACGAGGTTGTCGCGGTGCACCATCTCGGGCTCGGCAGCGTAGCCCAGCAGGGCCTCGAACTCGGTGGAGGGCTTGCGGCAGAGCAATCGCGCCTCGGCGCTGGCGTAGTTGGCCAGGCCGCGCGCAATTTCCTGGCCGCTGGCGTCGCGAATGGCAATCACCTCGCCCCGCGAAAACTCGCCCTCCACGCCCACCATGCCAATGGGTAACAGGCTTTTGCCTTCGTCACGCACTTTGGCCACAGCCCCTTCGTCGAGGGTGATGCTGCCGCGCAGTTGCAGGTGATCGGCCATCCATTGCTTGCGCGCTTGCTGTTTTTGCGTCTGCGCCACCAGCAAGGTGCCAATGGCTTCGCCTTGGGCCAGGCGCAACAAGGCGTCGGGCTCACGGCCCCAGGCAATCACGGTGGAGGCGCCTGAACCGGCAGCACGCTTGGCCGCCAAGATCTTGGTGATCATGCCGCCTTTGCCCTAACTGGAGCCGGCGCCGCCGGCCGTGGCCACCAGCGCCGGGTCGCCCGCGCGGGCTTCGTGAATGAAGGTGGCGTTGGGGTCACGGCGGGGGTCGGCGCTGTACAAGCCTTTTTGGTCGGTCAGGATGACCAAGGCGTCGGCCTCGACCAGGTTGGCCACCAGCGCCCCCAGGGTGTCGTTGTCACCGAACTTGATTTCGTCGTTGACCACGGTGTCGTTTTCATTGATGACCGGCAGCACGCCGTGTTGCAGCAGGGTCAACAACGTCGAGCGGGCGTTCAGGTAGCGCTCCCTGTCGGCCAGGTCGGCATGCGTGAGCAAGACCTGTGCGCTGCACAAGCCGTTTTCGCGCAGCTTGGTCTCGTACATCTGGGCCAGGCCCATCTGGCCAACCGCTGCAGCGGCTTGCAAGGCATGAATTTCATGCGGCCGGGTGCGCCAGCCCAGGCGCTTCATGCCCTCGGCGATCGCGCCGCTGGACACCATGATGACCTCGCGCCCCGGCTGGCCATGCACACCGGCGACCAGCTGGGCCATTTGACGGCACCATTCGCCAATGGCGGCCTCGTCCAGGCCACGGCCTTCATCGGTCACCAGACTGGAGCCGACTTTGATGACGATGCGACGGGCGTCGCGCAACACGGTGGAGAGACCCATGCGAAATCCGACAGAAATTAGGACGTACCCGGTTCGGTGAAGCGCGGGTCGATGTCGACCGGCGGTTGCTCGAGCACCTGCTGCGCCTTGACGTGCTGGTAAATGGCCTGCACCAAGGGCTCGCAGCCCTCGCGCGTCAACGCAGAAATTTCAAACACCGGTCCTTTGAACTTGTAGCGCTTCAAAAAATCTTTGACGCGCGCCACGCGCTCTTCGGCCGGCACCATGTCGAGCTTGTTCAGCACCAGCCAGCGCGGCTTGTTGTACAGCTCGGCATCGTATTTTTTCAACTCGGCCACGATGGCTTTGGCCTGGGCGGCCGGGTCCACGTTGTCGTCAAAGGGCGCCAGGTCGACCAAATGCAGCAGCAAGCGGGTGCGCTGCAAATGCCGCAGGAATTGCAAACCCAGGCCCGCACCTTCGGAAGCGCCTTCGATCAGCCCGGGCACATCGGCCACCACAAAACTCTGGCTGGGGCCCACGCGCACCACGCCCAAATTGGGGTGCAAGGTGGTGAAGGGGTAGTCGGCAATCTTGGGGCGGGCGTTGGAAATGGCCGAAATCAGGGTGGACTTGCCCGCATTGGGCATGCCCAACAAGCCGACATCGGCCAGCACCTTGAGTTCCAACTTGAGGCTGCGGCGCTCCCCCGGGTGGCCCGGCGTTTTTTGGCGCGGCGCGCGGTTGATGGCGCTTTTGAAACGCATGTTGCCAAAACCGCCGTCACCGCCCTTGGCGATCATGACCAGTTCATTGGGCACCAACAGCTCATGCAGCACCTCGCCGGTTTCTGCATCAGCAATGATGGTGCCTACGGGCATGCGCAAGGTGATGTCATCGCCGGCGGCGCCAAACATGTCGGAACCCATGCCATGTTGCCCACGGCGGGCCTCATGGCGGCGTGAGAAGCGAAAGTCCACCAGGGTGTTCAAGGCCACATCGGCCACGGCATAGACATGCCCACCGCGACCGCCGTCGCCCCCGTTGGGGCCGCCGAACTCTTTGTACTTCTCATGGCGAAACGAGACGCAGCCATTGCCCCCATCACCTGCGGCAATGTCGATAAAGGCTTCGTCAACGAATTTCATGCGTGTATCTTAAAGGGGATCCAAAAACAAAGCCCCGACTTGCGGGGCTTTGTCGGGTCGGTGAAACCAGCCTCAGACCGGGGTCACGTTGACCGTGTGCTTGTTCAGCGAGCCTTTGACAGCAAAGGACACCTGGCCGTCCACCAGGGCGAACAGGGTGTGGTCCTTGCCAATACCGACGTTCACGCCAGCATGGAACTTGGTGCCACGTTGGCGCACGATGATCGAGCCTGCGCTGATCTGTTCGCCACCAAAAGCCTTGACGCCCAGCATCTTGGGCTTGGAGTCACGACCGTTTCGCGTAGAGCCGCCGCCTTTTTTCTGTGCCATGTCAAATGCTCCTCAATCAGGCTTGGATCGAAGCAATCTGCAGTTCGGTGAACTGCTGACGATGCCCCTGGCGTTTTTGATAGTGCTTGCGACGGCGCATTTTGAAAATGCGCACTTTGTCGTGCTTGCCATGCGCCACCACAGTGGCTTTGACGGATGCACCGGACACCAAGGGGGTGCCAACCTTGATTTCGGCGCCGTTTCCGACGGCCAGAACCTGGTCGATCACAATCTCTTGGCCAACGTCCGCAGCAATCTGTTCTACTTTAATTTTTTCGCCAGCAGCAACACGATACTGTTTGCCACCGGTTTTTATGACCGCGTACATAAGGACCTCTTAGGAAGGATGGTTCAAAGAAAACTTTGAATTTCTGCAGACCAACTTCCGCAGAACCCATGATTCTAGCACTTTTCCAATCCAGTGCAAATTGGCCACCCCCCGCCCCCCGCTGGGCCTGGCCGTCTCCCTATAATCAGCCAGCTTAGCTATCGGCCACCGACCTTGACCACCTCCAACAGCACCGCTGCAGCCCTTGCCCTGATCGCCCCCGACATGGCGGAGGTGGACCGCGTCATTGCCCAAAGGCTCCATTCCGGCGTCCCCCTGGTCGGCGAGGTCTCCTCGTACATCATTTCGGCCGGTGGCAAACGCCTGCGCCCGGCCCTGCTGTTGCTGATGTCGGGGGCCATTGGCTACACCGAGCCGCAACGCTTCAACATGGCGGCCGTGGTGGAGTTCATCCACACCGCCACCCTGCTGCACGACGACGTGGTGGACGAGTCCACCCTGCGCCGCGGCCGCGCCACCGCCAATGTGTCCTTTGGCAACCCTGCCAGCGTGCTGGTGGGCGACTTTTTGTACTCGCGTGCCTTTCAAATGATGGTGGACTGCGGGATCATGCGCGTCATGGACATCCTGGCCGACGCCACCAATGTGATTGCCGAAGGCGAAGTCCTGCAGCTGATGAACATGCACGATGCCAGCCTGGACGAGGCCGGCTACCTGCGGGTGATTCGCTCCAAAACGGCCAAATTGTTCGAAGCCAGCGCGCGTCTGCCAGCCGTCCTGGCCCACCGCGATGCGGCCCTGGAAGAAGCCTGCGCCGAATATGGCCAGGCCCTGGGCACCGCCTTCCAGGTGATTGACGACGTGCTGGACTACGAGGGCGACAGCGCCGAGCTGGGCAAAAACCTGGGCGACGATCTGCGCGAGGGCAAAACCACCCTGCCCCTGATCATTGCCATGCAGCGTTGCACGCCCCAAGAGCGGGCCATCTTGCAGCGCGCCATTGAAGAAGGCAACACCGAAGAGCTCGAGCCCATTGTTCACATTGTGCGCAAGACCGGGGCCATGCAAGCGACACGGGCCGCTGCGGGCATGGAAGCCCAACGCGCCATTGCCGCCCTCTCGGCCCTGCCCGACAGTCCCTACCGCCAGGCCTTGATGGCCTTGGCCGAACAATTGCTCGACCGCCGCACCTGAGTCCAAGGGCTGGCATGGCCAAGAAAGAGCGCGTCAGCGAAACCCCAGCCACCGCCATGCTGCGGGACCAGGGGATTGCATTCACCGAACACCCCTACGACTACGAGCCCCATGGCGGCGCCTTGCGCAGCGCCAGCGAGTTGGGGGTCGACCCGTTTTGCGTCGTCAAAACCCTGATCATGCAAGACCAGGATGCCAAGCCTTTGGTGGTGCTGATGCATGGCAATTGCAAGGTCTCCACCAAGAACCTGGCACGGCAAATTGGCGCGAAGTCGGTGGTTCCTTGCGACACCGAGGTGGCCCAACGTCACAGCGGCTATTTGGTAGGCGGCACATCGCCCTTTGGGACGCGGCGCAGCATGCCGGTGTACATCGAGTCGTCGATCTTGGCCTTGCCCCGCATCTACATCAACGGGGGCCGACGCGGGTTTCTGGTGTCACTGAAACCCGAGGTGTGCACCCAGTTGCTGGGTGCACACCCGGTGGCATGCGCCCTGACAGACGCTGCCTAGGGCCTGCGCCTTACTCGGCCGCCAGAATCAGCAGGGCGCCCATGGCCGCCGTGCTGCCAGACAGCGTCAAACGGCCGTCGCGGGACATGGGTTGACCCTCGGTGGCAGGCGGCGCGTCGTAGCCCAGCTTGGGACGGCGAGCATCGAGCACGCGGGCCGGTCCCATGTCGCGCTGCAGGCTTTCGGTGAACTCGGCCAGGGTCCCTTTCACCTCAAAACGGCGCACCTGGTCGCCCGGCTTCAGCAGCACGGCCTCCACCTTGTCGAACAGGTCCTGCGACCACTTGGCACGCCAGGCCTCCCGTGCCGAGCGGCTGACCCAGCGGCTGGCATGGCGTGTCAGGCGCGGCGGGCAGGCCACCAGCATCCAGCAGGTGGCCACCCCATTCACGCGCATGGGCAGCAATTGTTGCAAGGCGAACTCTGCGTCATCCAGAACCACGATCATTTTGTCCATGTTGTCATTCTCCTTAGTGTCAATGATGGGATCAAGCAGCTGTAGAAGTGGTTTTCTCAGAAGATCCGCGGCGCAGGGTCCACCAACCCAAACCGAGAACGCCAGCGATGGCCACGACATAGGTCGCAATGCGCGCCACGGTCGGCAACCAGCCGGAAGCGTCAAACAAGGGGTCGAGCAGCGGCTCTTCGATGATCATCTTGGCCGCCGTGAACGCCAGCACGGCAGCGCCCAGGGTGATGATGATCGGGAAGCGTTCGACCAGTCGCAGCACCACGGAGCTGCCCAAGACCATGATGGGCACGCTGATCAGCAGGCCCAGCACCACCAGGTCCATCGAGCCATGGGCGGCACCGGCCACGCCCAGCACATTGTCAATGCCCATGAGGGCATCTGCGACCACAATGGTCTTCATGGCACCCCAGAAGGTGCTGGCCACAGGGCCGTCGTGTGAACCGTCGCCTGTGTCGGCCAACAGCTTGTAGGCCACCCACAGCAAGCCCAGGCCGCCCACCAGCATCAGACCTGGAATTTTGAGCAGCCAGACCACGCACAAGGTCATGACGGTTCGCACAGCGATGGCACCCACGGTTCCCCACAGGATGGCGCGCTTTTGCAATTGAGGTGGAAGGTTTCGCGCGGCGAGCGCGATGACGATGGCGTTGTCGCCCGCCAGCACAAGGTCGATCAAAACGATCGCCAGCAAGGCAGACCACCAAGAAGCAGATAAAAATTCCACGAGCAAACTCCAGGTTGACATCAATCTCAACCCAAACGGACACGCGCAGTGAAACTCTAGGAGGTACAGCGACCTGCCTTCAAGCGAACACTTCGACGTGCCCCAATGGGCAACGGATCGAAGGTCTTGCTCGGCATGGCGTGATGAAATATGCCCAACAGGCCGGAAGTTTTTACTTCGTAGTGACGACCTGTTAATACCAAAGACAGTGACGCTTTTGCGCCTCCCTGTACTGTCTTCAGCGGGAGCTACTCCCCTTCAAGGCTGTAATCTATCAGGGAGTCTTTTCCGTAGGAAATCTAGGGCTATTGGGCCGGCTGGCTCAAGCCCCCGCGGCGGGCTTGCCCCGCAAGCGTTGAACCAGCCAGGCGCCCACAGGCCATAACAGGATGATGAAGGTGCCTGCGGCCAGCCACATGGCAATTGGGCGGGTGAAAAACACCAGCGGGTCGCCATCGGATTTGATCATGGAGGTCACGAAGTTTTCCTCCATCATGGTGCCCAGCACCACCCCCAAAATGGCGGGAGCGACCGGGAAGCCATTTTCCTCGAGCACGAAGGCGGCCACGCCGAAGAACAGAATCAGCACCACGCCCCAGACCGAATTGTTGATGGCAAACGAGCCCACGATACAGAACAGCAAAATCGTGGGCATCAGCAAATTGCGCGCGACACGCAAAATTTTGGTGGCCACACGCACGGTCAGCCAGCCCAGCGGAATCATGATGATGTTGGCCAGAATGAACACCAGGAAAATTGCATAAATATTCTCTGGGTTGTTGACGAAAATCATCGGGCCCGGGTTCATGTTTTTCAGGTACAGCACGCCAATGGCAATGGCGGTGATGGAGTCACCGGGGATGCCAAACACAATGGCGGGAATCCAGGCCCCGGCCAGGGAAGAATTGTTGGCGGCGCCCGACTCCACAATGCCTTCGACGTGGCCCGTGCCAAACTTCTCAGGCTCTTTAGAGAACTTCTTGCTCATGGCATAGCTCATCCACGAGGCCATATCGGCGCCCGAGCCCGGCTGGATGCCGATGATGGTGCCCAGGGCACTGCCGCGCACCAAAGGCCAGGGGTATTTTTTCAGCAAGCCCCACATTCCGGAAAAAATATTGCCCACTCTCTCGGTTGCAATCACTGCTGGCGGATCCATGTTGGTGATGTAGCGCAACAGCTCTGAGATGGCAAACATACCCACCATCATGGGGATCAATTCGACGCCACTCATCAATTGCTCCAAGCCCATGGTGAAGCGGGGGTGGCCGGCTGGATTCTCCAAGCCAATACACGCCACGAGCAATCCCAGGATCAAGGAAATGCCCGCTTTCAAAACGCTGGCGTTTCCGATGAACACCGCGCCGGCCAATCCCAGCACCACCAGCCAGAAATACTCGAAGGACGAAAACTTAAGGGCCACGTCGGCCAGCGCTGGGGAAAAGAAAATCATCACGATGGTGCCAAACAAGCCGCCAATGGCTGAAAACACCAAGCCAGCGCCAAGGGCCATCTCTGCCTGCCCTTTCAGCGTCATCTGATAGGACTCGTCGGTGTAAGCCGCGGAAGCAGGCGTGCCAGGTATTCGCAACAACGCGCCTGGAATGTCACCCGAAAAAATAGCCATGGCTGTCGCGGTCACGATGGCGGCGACGGCAGGCACAGGGGGCATGAAAAAAGTGATGGGCACCAACAGCGCGGTGGCCATGGTGGCGGTCAGCCCGGGAATGCAGCCCACGAACAAGCCAAAAAGGGCCGAACAAAAAATCACCAACAACACATAGGGATCGAACACCAAGCCAATGGCTTGCATCATCACAGCGTAAGTCATGGTCTGTTCTCCTTACCACTGGATGGGCAGCATGATGCCCCAAGGCAAAGGCACACGCAGGCCTTTGTAAAAAATGGTGTGCACCACCAAGGTCACCAACACAGCCACCGGAACGATGAGCTTGGGCTTGACTTCCAAGGCCCAGAACATGGCGCACAACACCAAAATGGCGGTGAGAATGAAACCCAAGCCGTTTGACACCAAGATGTAAAAGAGCAAGCAGCCTACAGTGATCAAGAAATTGCGCAGATGAAACCACGACTTCATCCAGGCGCCGAACGCCAACCATGGCTGCCGGTTTTGACCGCGCAAGCCTTTGACGATCAAGGTGATGGCGCAACCGGCCAACAGCAACGCCAGCAAACCAGGAAATGCCGAGGGCCCGATGTTTTGCCCAGGGATGTTGGGAAAACTGGAAACGTTGAACAGAATCGCCAGTGCCAGCGCCAGCAAGGCGGCCCCACTGATGGCGTCATTGAATTTCATGGCATGCTCTGAGGGTTGCGCACAGAACGAAGCCCCTGGAGAGGGGCTTCGTTTGTTGGGTTTGCAAGAAAGTTACTTGGCCAGGCCGAGGGATTTCATGACGTTGCCCATGTCGGCATCGCCCTTGGCCATGAATTGCTCAAAGCCTTTGCTGTCGGCGTAAATCACGCCAAAGCCACGGCTGGCCATGAAGCCTTGGTAGTCTTTGCTGTCGTAAATTTTCTTGAGCGCAGCGCCCAGTTTGGCTTGCACATCGGCGGGCAAGCCTTTGGGGCCCGCAATGCCACGCCAAGCGCCAATCGACCAATCGCTGCCCGTGGCAGCTTTCAGGGTCGGCACATTGGGGTACAGGGCCGAGGGCTGGCTGGACATGACGGCCAGGGGGCGGGCCTTGCCAGCGTCGATCAGCGCACGCGCTTCCGGCAAGGAGCACGTGACCATTTCAATGCCACCCGCTGCCAAGTCGTTCATGGCCGGTGCAGCGCCGTTGGACGGCACCCAAGGCACAGCAGAGTTTTCCAGCTTGAGGTCTTTCAGCATGCCGGCCAGGGCCAGATGCCAAATGCCGCCCTGACCCGTGCCCGAGGCCTTGAACTTGCCAGGGTTGGCACGCACCGCCTTGATCAGGTCATCCAGGTTCTTGTAGGGTGCGTCGGCACGCACGGTGACGCCGGCGGGGTCAATGTTGAACAGTGCCAAGGGCGTGTAGTCGCGCGGGGTCAGTTGGGTCAAACCCGCCCAGTGCATCATGGAAATTTCCACGGTGATCATGCCCAGGGTGTAGCCATCGGGTGCAGCGGAGGCAATGGCCGAGTGGCCCACCACGCCGTTGCCGCCGGTGCGGTTCACCACGTTGACCGGTTGGCCCAGCTCTTTTTCGAGCAGGGTGCCCACAATTCGCGCCGTGGCGTCGGTGCCGCCGCCTGCACCCCAGGGCACCACCATGGTGATGGGACGGTTGGGGTAATCGCTTTGGGCCGAGGCGCCAAAGGCCAGGGCCGCCGATAAAGCAGCCACGCTGCGGATCAGATTTCTGCGAATCATGGAATGTCTCCTCAAAGGGGTCTTCAAAATCAAATGTCATTAGAGGACGATCAAGCCCTGTACGCTGTAACGCCAGCGACAGAAACCCAATCGCTGCCACGCGTTGAAGGTAACAAGAGATGGCCGCCCGCCGTGCGAGGTGAAACCCTAGCCAGCATCGGTTTTCGCTACGATACCCCTTGGCGCACGCCGCGCCATAGAAAGTGAGCCCATGCCCATCCGCAATCCTGACGAATTGACCCAGGCTGTCTTGAACGAGATGGCGCGCGCAGAAGACCCCCGTACCCGCGAAATTCTCAGCGCCCTGGTGCGTCATTTGCACGGCTTTGTTCGCGAAGTCCACCTGAGCGAACCGGAGTTTCACCAGGCCATCGGCCTGATCGCGCGCCTGGGCCAGCTCACCCATGCGTCCCACAACGAGGTGGCATTGGCGGCAGGCTCGTTGGGCGTGTCCTCTCTGGTGTGCCTGCAAAACAATGGCAATCAGGGGCAAACGGAAACCACCGCCAATTTGATGGGGCCCTTTTGGCGCATGCATTCCCCTGTCACCCCCCAAGGCGGCTCCATCGTTCGCTCGCCCACGCCAGGCACCCCCGTGTTTGCCCAAGTGCGGGTGCTGGACGCACAAGGCCAAGCCGTGGCCGATGCCGAGGTGGACGTCTGGCAATGTTCGGCCGATGGCTATTACGAAAACCAGGACCCCGAGCAAGCCGACATGAACTTGCGCGGCAAATTCACCACCGATGCACAGGGCTGGGTGAGGTTTCGCAGCGTCAAGCCCATTGGCTACCCGATTCCGGTCAGCGGCCCGGTGGGCAGCTTGATCCAAACCCTGGGGCGGCACAATATGCGCCCGGCGCACATCCACTTCATGGTCTGCAAGCCCGGCTACAAGACCCAGTTTTCCCAGGTGTACTCCAGCGACGACCCCCACCTGGAAACCGATGTGCAGTTTGGCGTGACCGAAGCTTTGATCGGGCATTACACCCTGCATGAAGCCGGTCCCGCACCCGCCCCGGATGTGCAAGGCCCTTGGTACACGCTGAACTATGCGTTCGTGATCGAACCCGGCGAGAGCCGCCTGCCGCCGCCGCCCATCACCGGCAAGGCGCAGGGCGCGCGGCCCGAGCGCGTGGTCCTGAGCCGCCGAAATTGACCTGCATCAAGAGAGTGACTGCAAACTTTGACAGGGTGATTTGGTGGATAACCCTGAGAAGCTTGGCCAGCGTCTCACCCTAAACTTCTGACTTGGCCATCAAGAGGGGAGACGCCATGAAGCCATTGAACTTGCTGCGGATTGTCTGGCCGTCATTTCTCATCACCATTGCACAGGTGGGCGTGCTCTTCACCTTCATCGACCCCTCGGACATACGCTGGTTGTCAGAGACCTATGAGCTCAGCCGGCAAGCGGTTTACACCTTTGGCTTCTTCTTGTGCTGGGCCATGGTCAGCGCCGCATGTGCCTTGACGCTGTACCTTGCCCAACCGCCCCAAGCCTCCGAGTGGCAGTGGCATCCGCACCGCTGAGGCGCCCTAGGCCGCTCAGGCCTCTTCTCTGATCACCCTCACCTGGCTGTGCTTGTCCAGCACAGTTTCGAAGTAGCGCTGCGTGCCGTAAGCGATGGCCGAGAGCAGCGCGGCCGTGCCCACCATCAGGCTGAAGATCAAGGCAAACACAGTGAACCAGTTGCTGCGCCCGGCTGAATCTTCCGGGTCGGCCTCAGGGTTAAAGCGCTGGTTCCATGCTTGCGGTGTCGCCAAGCCATACACAATGGCTTGCAAACAGCAGGCCGCAATGTGCACGCCAAAAATGGGCAAGAGCACCCAACTCAAAGTGTCGTCCAGGCCATAGGCCTCCACCCGCTCGATGCCCCACACCCCCAGCGCCGTGGGAATGGGCATGAGCCAAGCCAGCGTGTCTTGCTTGCCCATCAGGTAAAAACGATGCCCGCCCAAGGGGCCCGTCAAAAAAGTCAACCAAGTGGCCAGTGTTTTGGATTTCATAAAGCGGTCATCGGCCTGGTTTGTCCCAAGAGGAAGAGGCGCGCATCAAGCGCTCGAGGTCACGCTTCATGCCGGCCACCAGCTTGGCGTCTTGGGGATAGGGAAAGCGCATCATCCAGTGGCCCATGGGGTCCACCAGATAGAGGTGATCTTCCAGCGCTTGGCCTGACGCGGGCGCGAGCCACTGCGCCAGGCTGTCTGCCGGCACCTTCAAGACCGTGGCCCCTTCAATCGACTGCAACAAAGCCGGTGCTGGCGGGGTCGGGTCGGTCAACAACCAGACACGCTCCAGGCGGTCACTGTCTTTGTTCAACATTTTTTGCAATTGACGCTGTACGAACAGCACGCGCTCGCATTTTTCGGCACAGGCTCCCGACCCCACAGCCACCAACAACCACTGCCCTTTGAGTTGGTCCAGCGGCAGGCCTTGGCCTTGTAAGTTGGTACCGGGCCAAGCCGGCAGGGCCCGTTGTGGCTCGATCAACTCGCCATGGTGCATGCGACCAGCCGGCCGAATCACGTAATAGGTGAAATACGACAGCAGCACAGGGGCGGCACACACCAGCACCAACAAAATCAGCGACCAACGGCCGCGCTTTGTGCGGGCGGTGCTGTCGGGCGTGATGGTCTCCGGGTTGGGCAGGTCATAGACCGTCAAACCCACCGGTTTCAGGTCACGCGAGGCAGAGGGGTCAGTCATGGGACAGCTTTTTCCAGATCTGGAACCAGGCGAACAAAAGGAGTGAAAGAAGCGACAACGCAAACCACTGGAAAGCGTAACCTCGGTTTTTATCGGAGCCCGAAAGGGCTTGCGGCCAGTCGCGCAGCAAGCCGTCGGACGCGGCGTCCGTTTGTTGCAAGGTCGCCACCAAGGGCAGGCCTGTTTGCGAGCGAAACGCCTCCAGATCCACATTGTGCCTCAGGGTCGAAAACCCCTCTGCACTGGGGCCTGAGGACCCCAATTCCATGAGCTTGGAAGGCGGGGGCACCACCCTGGCCTCTATTGTCACCGGCCCCTGAGGGGTCGCAATCGGCGGCAGCCAATCGCTGCGCACACGGTCGCGCGCCACCCAGCCGCGCTGCACCCAGAGCACCGGGCCGTGGGGCAATTCGAGCGGCGTCAGCACATAAAAGCCCGGCTGGCCCTTCATGCTTCGGTTGTCCAGGTACACGGTGAAGCGCGGCAACCACACGCCCTGCACCTCCACCCGGCGTTGCAACCACGCTTCTGGCGCAGGCTCGGCCCCCCAATCGGCGTTGCGCAGCACTGGCTCTTGCTGGCGCGACTGGATCATGTCGTGCACCGCCTCTTTGGCATGGGCCCGCTCGAGTTGCCACCACCCCAGTCGCGCGGTGATACCCGCTACCAGCAAGGCGGCGCCCAACAAGCCCCACCAGACGGCAGAAAAAACGGCATGACCTGCGCGGCTGGGCAAGTCTTGGGCCTTGGCATCTTGGGTGCTCATGGCTGCAACGCTGATTCCAAGGATAATGTCATCATGAAATTGTGGATCGTACTGGCTTTCATTGGCATCGCAGGCAGCTTGCTGGCGGCAGGGTTTTTCATGGTCCGCGGCGGGCCCCAGCAACAAGACAAGGCGCAACGCATGGCCAACGCCTTGGCCTGGCGCATTGGCTTGTCGGTGGCCTTGTTTGTCTGCCTCATCCTGGCCTACGCCATGGGCTGGATCAAACCCACGGGCATCCCCATAGGTGCATGAAAAAACCGCCCCTCAGGGCGGTTTTTGCGGGGCTGGCGATCATCAGAGCCAGTAAACCAAGACGTACAGACCCAGCCACACCACGTCAACAAAGTGCCAATACCAGGCAGCGCCCTCAAAGCCGAAATGGCTGTCGGCGGAGAAATGGCCTTTTTGCAAGCGCAGGGTGATGATGAGCAACATCAACATGCCCAGGAACACGTGGAAGCCGTGAAAGCCTGTCAACATGTAGAAGGTTGAGCCGTAGATGCCCGAGGTCAGCTTGAGGTTCAAGTCGGCGTAGGCATGCGCATATTCGTAGCCTTGGCAGAACAGGAACACAACGCCCAGCAACACGGTCAGCCACATGAAGGTGATGGTCTTGCCGCGGTTGTTCTCACGCAGGGCATGGTGTGCAATGGTGATGGTCACGCCCGAGGTCAGCAGCAAGGCGGTGTTGATCGTGGGCAGCCAGAAAGGGCCCATGGTGGTGAAAGGCTCGATGGTGCCAGCCGGCGATGCGGTGGCACCCGCCAGGGCACTGGGCCAAGCCGCCTTGAAGTCCGCCCAAATCACGCTGTTGGCTTCGTTGCCCAGCGCAGGCACCGAGTGGACACGCGCCCACCACAGCGCGCCAAAGAAAGCGGCGAAGAACATCACTTCCGAGAAAATGAACCAGCTCATACTCCAACGGAAGGAGCTGTCAATGCGCTCGCCGTACTGTCCGTGCAGGCTTTCATCGATGGCATCGCCAAACCACTGGTACAGGGTGGTCAGCCAAATGATCATGCCCAGGATCAAGGAGTACTTGCCCCAGTCGGTGTCATTCACCCATTGGCCGGCGCCCAGAATGACAAAAAACAAACCCAGGGCTGCCATGGCCGGATGCCTGGACGGCGCGGGCACATAGTAATAAGGCGTGGTGCCGTGCGTGTTGGCGCTCATTGCGTTTTCTCCTACTTAACTCGAGACAATCGTGACCACCAGGGCCAGGATCAAGACAAACAACAGACCTGAAATCACACCCACAATGACCACTTGCAAGGGGGTGACCATCGCCAGGTCCTGACGGTGATCGGCACCCTTGCGGATGCCGAAAAAAGACCATGCGACCATGACAAAGGCACGCAGCAGGGAATGGCTTCGGGAAGGCGTGGGCTGATCGCTCATGAGCCCATCCCGACTTCAAAGAAGGTGTACGACAGCGTGATGGTGGTCACGTCTTTGGACAATTTGGGGTTGATGTAGAACATCACCGGCCATTGCTTCTTTTCGCCAGGGGCCAGGGTGTACTGGTTGAAACAGAAACACTCGACCTTGTTGAAATGAGAAGCGGCCTGCTGCGGCGCATAGCTTGGAATGGCCTGCGCAGACATGGTGCGATCTTGGATGTTTTGAAACTCGAACATCACCGTGGTGAGCTCACCCGGGTGCACTCTCAAGGAGCGGGTTTGCGGCGCGAAATGCCAAGGGCCACGCACATTGGTGTCAAATTCAACGGTGATCAGTCGGGAGGTGTCGACCTGAGTGTTGGCAGGCATGCTTGAGCGGCCATTCATCGAGGTCTTGGACTCGCGCTCGCTCAAAGACAGCACATTGACGCCAGACCACTCGCAAAAGGCCTGGTACATGGGCACCAGCAAGTAGCCAAACGCGAACATGCCGGCGCTCACCACCAGCAGCTTGCGCATCAACTGAAGGTTGGACTGCATCATGAGTGCAGCCACACCAGTTTCAACACAAAGACACAAGCAAAAGACACAGCAACGCCCGCCAGAATCAAAGCCAGGCGTAAATTCTGACGGCGTTGCGTGTTTGTCATCTTGCCCCGTCCTTAGCCGATGACCTTGGTGGCCTCGGCATTCAGTTTGGGCGGGTTCTCAAAGGTATGGTGGGGGGCCGGCGATGGCACTTCCCACTCCAAGCCTTCGGCACCTTCCCAGGGACGCTGAGGCGCCTTCTCACCCACGCCGCGCATGCAAGGCAGGATGATGAACAGGAAGAAATAAACCTGGGCAAAACCGAAGAAGAAGGCACCGACCGAAGCCAGGGCGTTGAAATCGGCGAATTGCATCGGGTAATCCGCATAGCGACGCGGCATGCCGGCCAAGCCCAGGAAGTGCATCGGGAAGAAGGTGACGTTGAAGGAAATCAGGGTCCACCAGAAATGCAGCTTGCCACGGGTCTCGTTGTACATCACGCCGGACCACTTGGGGATCCAGTAATAGAAGCCGGCAAACATGGCAAACAAGGAGCCGGCCACCAGCACATAGTGGAAGTGGGCCACCACGTAATAGCCGTCTTGCAGCTGCAGGTCAATCGGGGCCATGGAGAGAATCAGGCCGGTGAAGCCGCCCATGGTGAACACGAAGATGAAGCCCACTGCGAACAGCATGGGGGTTTCAAAGGTCATCGAGCCCTTCCACATGGTGGCCACCCAGTTGAAGACCTTCACGCCGGTGGGCACGGAAATCAACATGGTGGCGTACATGAAGAACAACTGGCCTGTCACCGGCATGCCGGTGGTGTACATGTGGTGCGCCCACACGATGAAGGAC
>CAINMN010000154.1 GCA_903850735.1 uncultured Burkholderiales bacterium
AAGGATGTCATTTCGGTGCAGGTGGATCCGGTGCGCGCGCCAGGCGAGTTCAATTTCACCAAGGCCTGAGCACCAGGCTGTCTCGCGCCCGACGCACATCGGTGGGCATCTCGGGGTAGGATGCAGGACTTTCTTGTTCTGCATCCTGTTTTACCTGTGACATCCTCTCCTCCAGAAGGCTACCGGCCGATCCAAGTGGGTGGCCCTTTCATTGCGCACAATGTGCAACTGCATGCGCGCCTGGTCAACCGACCCGATGGCGACAAATTGCAGTTGGGTTTTCGGGTGGAGCCGCACCACACCAACCCCCTGGGCTTTTTGCACGGCGGCATGATGGCCACCTTTGTCGACATGCTCGGGGCGTGTGTCATGCCTTACCAGACCCAGATGGAGCGGCGCTTTCTGCCCACGGTCAGCTTGCAGATGGACTTTCTGTCTTCTCCCAAGGTCGGCGACTGGATCCAGGCCGAAGCGCAAATCTTGCGCGAAACCCGCAACCTGTTGTTCACCCAGGGCCTGGTCCACGCCGGCGAAGAGCTGGTGCTGCGCACCAGCGCGGTGTACAAGATTGGCAAGGCCTTTGACGAATGGGGCACCGACCCACGGGATCCGTTCAAATTGCGCTCACCTGCCTGAGGAAGCTCCTGCATGACCGCAACCGCTGCCAGCCCCGCAACCGCTCAAGCCGCGCCCTTGCGCCAGGATGCGGCTGTCATCGGCCTGGTGGGTTTGGCGCATGCCAGCTCTCATTTCTCACATCTGCTGTTGCCGCTGATGTTTCCCGTCTTCATGAAAGTGTTCAGCCTGACGTACTCGGAGTTGGGCTTGCTGATGAGCATTTTCTTTGTGGTCTCCGGTATCGGTCAGGCATTGGCCGGGTTTTTGGTCGATCGCCTGGGGGCACGACCCGTGCTGTTCGCGGCCCTGTCCTTATTGGCCATGGGTTGCTTGTGGGCGGCGCGTGCGCAAGGCTACACCGACCTCATGGTGGTGGCGGTCTTTTTGGGCTTGGGCAACTGTTCCTTTCACCCGGTGGATTTCACCATCTTGAATCAGCGGGTGTCTGTGCCGCGATTGGGCTATGCCTTCAGCGCCCACGGGTTGACGGGCAATTTGGGTTGGGCGGTGGCGCCGGTGTTCATGGTGGGCCTGAGCGAGTGGTGGGATTGGCGTGTGGCCTACCAATGCGCGGCCTTTCTTTTCCTGAGCATTCTGGCCCTGGCCTTGTGGCAGCGCAACGCTTTGAGCACACAAGTGCACCGTGCCGCTCACGGCACAGCCCCACAAGCCAGTGCCCTGGCTTTCATGAAGGTGCCGGTGGTCTGGTGGTGCTTTGCTTTCTTCATGCTGTCCACCATGACCCTGGCCATCGTCCAGACTTTTGGCGTGTCCATCCTGCAAAAGATGCACGGCGTCAGCTTTGCGGCCGCCAACATGACGCTCACCGCTTACATGCTTTGCGCTGCTGCGGGCATGTTCGTGGGCGGCTTTGTGGCCGCGCGCTGGCCTGTGCAAAGTGACCGTGTGGTGGCCGTTTGCATGACCGCGGGTGCGGGTTTGTTTGCTTTGTGTGGCACCGGGCTGTTGAATGGCATGGGCACCATGGTGGCCTTGGCGGTCACGGGCCTGGCGATTGGCGTGGGCGGGCCGTCACGTGACATGATGATCAAGAGGGCCACGCCACCGGGTGCCACGGGACGGGTGTACGGCATGGTGTATTCCGGGCTGGACGTGGGCTTTGCCCTCTCGCCCGTGATCTTTGGCGGCTTCATGGACCGCGGTTGGTATGGCGCCACCTTGGTCGGGGGCGCCTTGGTATTGCTTTTCAGCGTGTTGGCCGCATTGGGTATTGGCAAGCGCACTGTGGCTCACCACTGAATATTGAAAGTGAAGAGAGAACAAGGATGACAACTCAAATTGCGGGCCACCTGTTGGTCGAATGTTTGGTCGAGCAGGGCGTGACCCATGCTTTTGGCGTGCCGGGCGAAAGCTACCTGGCCGTGCTGGATGGGTTTCACGCTTACCGCGACCGCATCCGTTTTGTGATCAACCGGCAAGAAGGCGGCGCCGCCTTCATGGCCGATGCCCAGGGGCGCATGACAGGCCGCCCAGGCGTTTGTTTTGTGACCCGAGGGCCAGGGGCCACCAATGCCTCGATCGGCGTGCACACGGCCTTTCAGGACAGCACGCCCATGGTCTTGTTCGTGGGCGATGTCGGCAGCGATTGCCGCGACCGCGAAGCCTTCCAGGAAATGGACTACAACAGCTTCTTTGGCCCCAACACCAAAGGCCTGGCCAAGCGTGTGGAACGCGTCGACGATCCGGCACGCATTCCCGAGTATGTGGCGCGAGCCTTTGCCACCGCCATGAATGGCCGCCCCGGGCCTGTGGTGGTGGTGTTGCCGGAAGACATGTTGGTCAAAGAAGTGACGACGCGCCCCTTGCCGCGCATCGAGCCGGTGGAGGCCTGGAGTGACCCGGGCGCCTTGCGCCAGTTGCGTGAAATGCTGCTGCAGTCCCAAAAGCCCTTCGTGATTGCAGGCGGCGGTGGCTGGACGCCGCAAGCCGCGCAAGCTTTGCAGCGCTTCGCTGAAAACTGGAAGCTGCCCGTGGGCAATGCGTTTCGCTTTCAGGACACCTTTGACAACCATCACCCGCAATACGCCGGTGACGTGGGCATTGGCATTTCGCCCAAGCTCGCGCAGCACATTCGCGAGAGCGACCTGATCCTGGCCATTGGCCCCCGGCTGGGCGAGATGACCACCAGCGGCTACACCTTGTTGACTGCGCCCCGCATGACGCAAAAGCTGGTGCACATCCACGCCAGTGCGGAAGAGCTTCACCGGGTCTACCACGCCGACCTGGCCATCCTGTCCACCATGAACGCTGCGGCGCGCTCGCTCGAGGTCCTGACGGCACCTCCTTCACTGCCTTGGGAGAAGCGCACAGAAACCATTCACGCCGATTACGAAGCCAATCTGCAACCCCAGCCACTGCCGGGCGACATTGACATGCCGGCCATCGTGGCCACGATCAGCAAGCTGCTGCCCGCCGATGCTTTGGTGACCAACGGTGCAGGTAACTTTGCCAGCTGGGTCCACCGCTTCTTCCGCTACCACGGCTTGGCCAAAGGGCACAAGACGCAATTGGCGCCCACCTCGGGCGCGATGGGCTATGGCGTGCCAGCGGGCATTGGCGGCAGCATTCTGAGTGGCCGGCTGGCGTTCACCATCGCAGGCGATGGCGACTTCTTGATGAATGGGCAAGAGCTCGCCACTGCGGTTCAGCATGGCGGCAAGAGCATCATTGTCTTGCTCAACAACGGCATGTACGGCACCATCCGCATGCATCAGGAGCGCGAGTATCCGCATCACCTCAGCGGCTCGCAACTGCAGAACCCCGACTTTGCGGCATTGGCCCAAGCCTATGGCTACAACGGCGTGCGCATCACCCACACCGCAGAGTTCGAGCCCGCATTCGTACAGGCACTGGCCAGCGACAGGGGGACCGTCATTGAGGTCATGCTGGACCCGGAAGTGATCACCACGCGTGCCACCTTGTCTGCGATCCGCGATGCGGCAATGAAGCGTTGAAAACGCTTTTGAAAAGCGCATAAAAAAAGGGCCGCATCAGCGGCCCTTCTTTCTGGCGATGCCTGAATTACTTCAGGTGCTTGCCGATGAGGCCAGCCAGTTCGAACATCGTCACTTGGGCTTTGCCGAAGACTTCCTTCAGCTTGGCGTCGGCGTTGATGTTGCGCTTGTTGACTTTGTCCTGCAGGCCGTGCTTCTTGATGTACGTCCACAGCTTGCTGACGACTTCGGTACGCGGTGCGGGAGCGTTGCCAATCACGGCAGCCAAAGCAGCGCTGGGGGTCAACGGCTTCATGAATGCGGCGTTGGGGGTGCGCTTCTTGGCGGGCGCCTTTTTGGCTGCAGCTTTTTTGGCCGGAGCGGCTTTTTTCGCGGGAGCGGCTTTCTTGGCTGCGGGCTTTTTGGCCGGTGCAGCTTTCTTGGCCGGAGCGGCTTTCTTAGCTACGGGCTTTTTGGCCGGAGCGGCTTTCTTGGCGGGTGCAGCTTTTTTTGCTGCTTTTTTCGCCGGGGCTTTTTTTGCAGTTGCCATGGTTGAGTTCCTTCTAGAAGAGTAATGAACAACTGGCGAAAACTGCTGTTTCGCCAGCACCCTGGATGCTATCGGGAAAAAATCGCGTTTCCAAGGGGAAAAACGTTTTTTTCACTCTGAAATGTTGTTTTTTTCACGTTCTGGCCCAGAGGAGGCCAGAGCGCCCCCCAGAAATGCCATCCCCCAGGCGAAGACTTGCCAGCGATCGGGGGTCTCGCCCAGCACCCAACCGGTGAGGGAGGCGGCCACGGGCAGCATCACGGTGAAGATGCCCGCTTGTGAAGCCTTCACATTTTTCAGGCCCGTCATCCAAAGCCAGACGCTCCACACGCTGGCAGCCAAGCCATAAAAAAGCAGCAAGCCCCAGGTGCTGGCTGAAACCGCCGACCAGTCGAGTGCGGGCCAATACCAGAATGCCAGCGGCGTCATCAAGGCGCAGCCCCACAAGTTGATGACTGCGGTGATGCGTCGCGGCGACATGGCCGACGACAGTCGCTTGCCCATCACGACATAGGCCGCTTCGCACAACACGGCGGCCAAAACCAGTGCGTTGCCCCAGAGTTGGCTCTCTCGAGGTGGGCCATCGTGCGAGGTCGTGTTCAGCAGCAACATGCCTGTGGCCGCGAGCGCCATGGCCACCTGCAAACGCCCGGACAGCCGTTCACGCAAGAAGAGCGCGCTCAGCACGGCCACCACTATCGGCAGCATCGACAGGATGATGCCCGCTGCCAAGGCGCTGGTTTGGCTGACGCCGTACAGCATGCAAATGGAAAACAGGAAATTGCCCAGGAAAGACTCGAGGAACAGCAAGCCTTTCAGGCGTGGCGTCAATGCGGGCTCTTGCGCTGGCTTGCGCAGCCAGTGGGGCACGGCCAAGGCGCCAATCACAAAGCGCATCCAGGCCAAGGCAAACACGCCGAAGACGCTCACCAGGGGCTTGGCCAAGGCCACATAGCAGCCGACCAAGGCCATGCTCAAGCCCAAGCAACAGCAGGCTTGCCAATAGGCGTGGCGCGAGAGGGGATGGTTTTGCATAAACGGTGGGCTTAACTGTAACAATGCTGTCCATGCATCTTCCCTCGCCACCTCGACGTGTCTTTGTCTACGGTACCTTGCGCCGAGGCCAAAGCAACGACATCAATCGAAAGCTTCCTGCTCCCAAGTATTTGGGCCGTGCTAGGGTGAATGGCGTGATGTACCACTTGGGCGCCTACCCGGGCGTTGTGCTTGGCGGGCCGCGCTGGGTTCAGGGTGAGGTGTACGAGGTGACGCCTGCCCTTGAGTTTGCGCTGGACGAGCTCGAAGGCGTGTTGCCCACGCCCACCGGGGAGTACTTCAAGCGAGAGGTGCCTGTGAGCTGGGCAGGACAGTCTGCGCGTTGTCTTGTTTACGAAATCAACCCCTTGTTTCTGAATGACCGTGAGGAAATTCTGAGTGGTGATTGGTGCAATGCATCACCTTAGCGCATGGTTTGCACCGTGCAAGTGCAAGGCGTGTCATATCGCTAAAAATATGTTTTGCAATATGAAATATTGCAATGCTGCGCCGCAATATTTTTTCTTGATATGAGAAAACGAATTTCACCATTCAATATTTACTTCGTAAGTCATTGATTTCATTTGTTAAAAAATAATTCTTATATAAGACATAAGAGGTGAAATAAGTCTTCTATAAGACTTAAACTTGTGTCACCGGCACCGAACTTGCAATCGCAATGTGCCCCATGTTTCAACAACCTCAGGAGTGATCTCATGCCGCAATCTCTGACAGAACAACTCAGCCGTGAACAACAAATCGCTGCCCTCGAAAAAGAGTGGGCCACCGACCCCCGTTGGAAAGGCGTCAAGCGTGGCTACAGCGCCGCCGACGTCGTGCGTTTGCGCGGCAGCCTGCAGATCGAAAACACCCTGGCCCGTCGGGGTGCAGAAAAGCTGTGGCGCCTGATCAATGGCGAAGCCAAAAAAGGCTATGTGAACTCCTTCGGCGCCATCTCTGCGGGCCAAGCCATGCAGCAAGCCAAAGCCGGCCTCGAAGCCGTGTACCTCTCGGGCTGGCAAGTCGCCGCGGACGGCAATAGCTCCGAGACCATGTACCCCGACCAGTCGCTGTACGCCTACGACTCCGTGCCCACCATGGTGCGTCGCATCAACAACACCTTCAAGCGCGCGGACGAAATCCAGTGGGGCCGTGGCATCGAGCCGGGCAACAAAGACTTCATCGACTACTTCCTGCCCATCGTGGCCGATGCCGAAGCCGGTTTCGGCGGCGTGCTCAACGCCTTTGAGCTCATGAAGAACATGATCACTGCAGGCGCTGCAGGCGTGCACTTCGAAGACCAACTGGCGGCCGTGAAGAAGTGCGGCCACATGGGCGGCAAAGTGCTGGTCCCCACCCACGAAGCTTGCGAGAAGCTGATTGCGGCGCGTTTCGCAGCCGACGTCATGGGCGTGCCCACCATCGTGCTGGCCCGCACTGACGCTGAAGCAGCCAACCTGTTGACCTCTGACCACGATGCCAACGACAAGCCTTTCCTGACCGGCGAGCGCACCCCCGAGGGCTTCTATCGCGTCAAGAACGGCCTGGAGCAAGCCATCAGCCGTGGCGTGTCCTACGCAGCCTACGCCGACCTGGTGTGGTGCGAAACCGGCACGCCCGACCTCGGCTTTGCCCGTGAGTTCGCGCAAGCTGTGCACGCTGCGCATCCC
>CAINMN010000155.1 GCA_903850735.1 uncultured Burkholderiales bacterium
GATGGCGCGCTGGCCCTTGGGGTCGTCGCGCGCGACCACCCGGACCCGGCGCTCACCCTCGGCCACGCCGGGGCCAATCAGGTACTTCTCCAGCGGCAGGTCGATCACCTTGCGGTTCGAAGGCCATTGCCCCAACACCAGGGCCTGGTAGGTTTTGCCGGTTTCGCGCTCCCGGAACTGGTCTTGCAAGTGGGTCAGGACGCTGCGCTTTTTGGCCACCAGCAAGACGCCCGAGGTTTCCCGGTCCAGCCGATGGACCAATTCCAGCATGCGCGCAGCCGGGCGCGCCTGGCGCAGCTGCTCGATCACCCCAAAGCTGACGCCGCTGCCGCCATGCACCGCCACCCCGGAGGGCTTGTTGATGGCCAATATGCCGTCGTCTTCCATCAGCACCGGAAACTCTTTGGCCGGCGCCGGGGCCAGGGTTTTGGCTTGGGTGCTTTCGGAGACGCGCAGGGGCGGCACCCGGATCAGGTCGCCCGCCTCGACCCGGGTGTCGGCGCTGGCGCGGCCCTTGTTGACCCGCACCTCGCCGGAGCGAATGATGCGGTAAATATGGGTTTTTGGCACCCCTTTGAGGTGGCGCAGCAGGAAATTGTCCAGGCGCTGGCCGGCCGATTCCTCGTCGACAGCCAAGTTTTTCACTTCAGGAGGACGGGCGGCGTGTGTTGCCCCTATAATGTTCTTCACCAGCGTTGGGTTCCAAGTGCTTGATTTAATTCACTGATTAGAGCACGACCGCCCCATGCTGTGAGGTCGATGCCCCTTGAGGCCCTGCGCCCCAGCCCCTTTAGAGCCTTCGTGGCACGGGCGATGCGCCCCTTCAAGGTCGAGCCGATGCCCAGAAAACTTTGTAACGGAATACCCAAGCTGCAAGCGCCCCATGAACGCGATTGCAGCGGATCACAGCGAGAAGCAACGAACATGATGAGCGTGATGGTGATGTTGACACTCTGCCTGCGCTGGCTGCTGCCAGTGCGCGTGGCGTCGCACGCACACCCCATGCTCCCCCTGTTCTCAGGACAGACCCAGTGGCTTGCAAAAGCCGAGCGGCTTCGTCTTCGCCTCGCCCCCATCCACGCGCCCACCCACCGACGCCGGCCCTGATCGGGCGTGTCGGCCCTGGCGGCCATTCCTTTCGTTTTCTGGCGTTTGCTCCGGCATCGTTGGCCCGTCATGGGCCTGTGATGATTTAGAACATGAAGGAACGCATCATGAAACGGATGCTGATCAACGCCACCCAGGCGGAAGAACGCCGACTGGCCATTGTCGACGGGCAAAAACTGCTCGACTACGAAATTGAAATTGAAGGGCGCGAGCAGCGCAAGGGCAACATCTACAAAGCGGTGGTGACCCGGGTTGAACCCTCGCTGGAAGCCTGCTTTGTGGACTACGGCGAAGACCGCCACGGCTTTTTGCCGTTCAAGGAAATCTCCAAACAGTATTTCCAGGCCGGCGTGTCGCCCAGCCAGGCCCGCATTCAAGACGCCATCCGCGAAGGCCAGGAATTGCTGGTCCAGGTGGAAAAAGAAGAGCGTGGCAACAAGGGCGCGGCCCTGACCACCTTTGTCTCACTGGCCGGCCGCTATGTGGTGCTGATGCCCAACAACCCGCGTGGCGGTGGCGTCAGCCGCCGCATCGAGGGCGATGACCGCGCCGAGCTCAAAGAGGCGATGGACCAGCTCGAGTACCCCAACGGCATGTCCATCATTGCGCGCACCGCCGGCATTGGCCGCTCCGCGCCCGAACTGCAATGGGACTTGAACTACCTGCTGAAACTGTGGAGCGCCATCGACGGGGCCGCACAAGGCAAAGGCGCTTTCTTGATCTACCAAGAATCCTCGCTGGTCATCCGCGCGATTCGGGACTACTTCAACAACGACATCGGCGACATCCTGATCGACACCGA
>CAINMN010000156.1 GCA_903850735.1 uncultured Burkholderiales bacterium
GCACAAGCTGCTGAGCGAAAACCCCGAGCAGTACCGCGATGCCGCGGTTGCTGGCATTCGGCACTTGCTGGGCTTGCAAGCCGGCGAGCCGGTCACGCCCGCTCAAGTGGCCTGCGTCAAAATGGGCACCACCGTGGCCACCAACGCCTTGCTCGAGCGCAAGGGCGAGCCCACGCTGCTGGTCACAACCCAAGGGTTTCGCGACGCCTTGCGCATTGCCTACCAAAACCGACCGCGCCTGTTCGACCGGCACATTGTCCTGCCGGAGTTGCTGTACCGCGAAGTCATCGAGGCGCAAGAGCGGGTGGGCGCCCAGGGCGAGGTGTTGCAGCCCTTGCAGCTGCCAGCCTTGCGTGCGCAATTGCAAGCCGCCCATGGCCGCGGCTTGCGCAGCGTGGCCATTGTGTTCATGCATGGTTACCGCTACACCGCGCATGAAACACAGGCGGCGGCTCTGGCGCAAGAGCTGGGCTTCACCCAGATCAGCACCTCGCACGAGACCAGCCCTCTGATGAAGTTCGTCAGCCGGGGCGACACCACGGTGGTCGATGCCTACCTGTCGCCGATTTTGCGGCGCTACGTTGAGCAAGTGGCCGCCGAAATGCCAGGCGTGCCCCTGTATTTCATGCAGTCGTCCGGTGGCCTGACCGACGCCCATGCGTTTCAAGGCAAAGACGCGATTTTGTCGGGCCCGGCTGGTGGCATTGTCGGCATGGCGCGCACGGCCCAGCTGGCTTTTGCCCATGGCCAGGGCCTGACGGGCGAGACCCGGGTGATTGGCTTTGACATGGGCGGCACCTCCACCGATGTCAGCCACTTTGCAGGCGAGTTCGAGCGTGAGTTTGAAACCCAGGTGGCCGGTGTGCGCATGCGCGCGCCCATGATGAGCATTCACACGGTGGCGGCCGGTGGCGGCTCCATTCTGCAATTTGATGGTGCTCGCTTTCGTGTGGGCCCTGAAAGCGCAGGCGCCAACCCGGGGCCAGCGAGCTACCGCCGCGGTGGGCCTTTGGCCGTGACCGATGCCAATGTGATGGTGGGCAAAATTCAGCCCCAGCATTTCCCGAAAGTGTTTGGCCCTCGCGGCGATGAAGCGCTGGACGCCGAGGCGGTCAGGGCTCAGTTCGCCAAGCTGGTCGACGCCATCGAGGCCTCCCCCCACGCCAGCCCTGGGCTGAAGCCTGAAGCCGTGGCCGAAGGCTTCATTCAGATCGCAGTACAGCAGATGGCCAATGCCATCAAGAAAATTTCGGTCTCGCGCGGCTACGACGTGACGCGTTACACCTTGCAGTGCTTTGGCGGCGCGGGCGGTCAGCATGCCTGCCTCGTGGCCGATGCCCTGGGCATGACGCGGGTGCTGGTGCATCCGCTGGCAGGCGTCTTGTCGGCCTACGGCATGGGGCTGGCCGATCAGAGCCTGATTCGCGAGCAAGCGGTGGAGCAGCGTTTGAGCGCCGAGAGCCTGGCCCAATGGGCGCCTGTGCTGGCCTCGCTGGCCGAGCGGGCGCAAAACGAGCTGCGCGCCCAGCCCTTGGGCAGCGGCCCCATCGAAGTGCGCCGCCGCGTGCACCTGCGCTACGAAGGAACCGACTCGGCCTTGATCGTGCCCTTCGGCTCATTGCAAGAGATTCAAGCGTCCTTTGAGGCAGCCTACCGCCAGCGCTTTGCGTTTCTCATGGCCGGCAAAGGCTTGATGGTGGAGGCCGTGTCTGTCGAGGCCATCATTGCCGGCGCTGCCGCTGCCGAGCAGGAGGGTTTGGCCCACCCTGTGCGCGAGGTGCCGCGACGCGACACTGTGCGCATGTACACCCAGGGCCAGTGGGTTCAGGCTGCCTTGGTGGTGCGGGAGGATTTGCGCGCAGGCGACCACATCCCCGGCCCGGCCATCATCGCCGAGCGCAATGCCACCACCGTGGTCGAGCCCGGCTGGCGCGCCATGTTGACCACGCTGGACCATCTGGTGCTGGAGCGGGTCGAGGCACGTGCGGTGCAATACGCCGCAGGCACGCGGGTGGACCCGGTGTTGCTCGAGGTGTTCAACAACCTGTTCATGAACATCGCCGAGCAAATGGGCTTGCAACTGCAGAACACCGCTTACTCGGTGAACATCAAGGAGCGCCTGGATTTCTCGTGCGCGCTGTTTGACGCAGAGGGCAACCTGATTGCCAATGCGCCGCACATGCCGGTGCACCTGGGCTCGATGGGCGAGAGCATCAAGACCGTGATTCGCGAGAACCATGGCCGCATGCAGCCTGGCGACGTTTATGTGCTGAACGACCCCTACCATGGTGGCACGCACTTGCCCGATGTCACGGTGATCACGCCAGTCTATTTGGCTGACGAGGCGCAGCCTTTGTTTTATGTGGGCTCGCGCGGCCACCACGCCGACATTGGCGGCACCTCGCCGGGGTCCATGCCCCCGTTCTCGACCACCATCGATGAAGAGGGCGTGCAGATTCAGAATTTCAAGCTGGTTGACCGTGGCGTGCTGCGCGAAGCCGAGATGACGGCCTTGCTGTCTTCGGGCCCTTACCCCAGTCGCAACCCGGCACAAAACCTGGCCGACCTCAAAGCCCAAATTGCGGCCAATGAAAAAGGCGTGCAAGAGCTGCGGCGCATGGTCGATCAATTTGGGCTGGACGTGGTGCAGGCTTACATGCGCCATGTGCAAGACAACGCCGAAGAATCCGTGCGACGGGCCATTGAACGCTTGGGCACCACCCAGCGCAGCTTCACGCTGCCGCTGGACAACGGCGCACAGATTCAGGTGGCGGTGTCCATGGATGCCAAGGCGCGCACGGCGGTGATTGACTTCACTGGCACCTCGGCGCAGCAAATCAACAACTTCAATGCGCCGCGTGCCGTGTGCATGGCGGCGGTGCTGTATGTCTTCCGCACTTTGGTGGAAGACGACATTCCCTTGAATGCGGGCTGCCTCAAGCCCATTCAGGTGATCATCCCCGAAGGGTCGATGCTGAACCCGAGGCCGCCGGCCTCGGTGGTGGCTGGCAATGTGGAAACCTCGAGCTGCATCACCAATGCGCTGTATGGCGCACTGGGGGTGATGGCGGGCAGCCAACCCACCATGAACAACTTCACCTTTGGCAATGCGCGCTACCAGTACTATGAAACTCTCTCAGGGGGCAGCGGCGCCGGGCCAGTTTTCAATGCGCAGGGCGAGGTGACGGGCGGCTTCCCAGGAACCAGCGTGGTGCAAACCCACATGACCAACTCGCGCCTGACCGATCCCGAGGTGCTGGAATTCCGTTTCCCGGTGCGCCTGCTCAGCTACAGCCTGCGTGAAGGCTCCGGCGGTGCGGGGCAGTGGCCCGGCGGGCAAGGCGGCGTGCGGCGCGTGGAATTTCTGGAGACCATGACGGCGGGTATTTTGTCGAACGGTCGCAAGCACCCGGCCTTTGGCTTGGCGGGAGGCGACGCGGGCGCGACAGGTCTCAACCGTGTGGTGCGCGCCGATGGCAAGGTGGAAGTGCTGGACCACATCGGGCAAACGCAAATGGCGCCTGGCGATGTGTTTGAAATTCACACCCCGGGTGGGGGCGGTTACGGCGCTTTGTGAGCGGGCTTGTGAGGTGATTTGTAGGCCAAGCCTTGCACCGTCAAGCCTTGGTCGGACAAGCGTTGTGCCGTGGCTTCACGGATGCCGTTGACGCGCTGCATCAGGTCGGCCCAATTGTCAAAGGGCTTTTCTGCACGTGCGGCCAGCAATTTGGCGGTGAGGCTGGGGCCCATGCCACGCAAGCTGTCGAGTTCGGCTTCTGTGGCTGACTGGATGTCCAGCGCGCAGACGCTGGCGCTCACAAGACCCAGAACGATGGCCGTCGCAAAACGCGCCATCGCCTGCATGTTCAGCCTTGGGCCAGCGTGGCCATGTACTGCGTCACCCCTGTGCGCACATCCGCAAATGCATGGTCGCAACCCGCAGCACGCAAGGCACTCAGGTCGGCCTGGGTGTAGCACTGGTATTTGCCGCGCAAGGCATCGGGGAAGGGGATGTAGTCAATCAGGCCGGCTTGCACGGCTTGCGCCAGCGACAGGGCGGGCTCGGAACGCACGGCACGCTCGGCATTGACCACGGAGAGC
>CAINMN010000157.1 GCA_903850735.1 uncultured Burkholderiales bacterium
CGCACCTTTCAGCGCCCAATTCAAGATGCCTCTTAACTCAGATTTGAGCTTTGTCACAAGATCTGGATCTTGTTCACTCACAGCAAACGAGCGGTTGAACGGCAACAAGTGGAGGCGACGCCAGATCCCTGAGTCTGTTCCTCGGATTACTGGTTTGTGGTTGCCGACCATTGCAATTTTGAACCGAGGTTGGAACTCAAATAAATGGCCGTATTTATGTGCTGCCGCAATGACTTCACCTCCAGTCAATTCTTTGATAATGTTTTCAGCCAGTCTCTGACCATCTGATGTTTCGTTGGCCAATACAAATCGTGCACCAGCTAGACGAGCCAAGAGATATGACTTTGGAGCTTCATTGCCGCTTAGCATGAAGGTGTCAATCGGTGCAGCTACTGCGTAAGTTCCAAATAACTCCGTGAGTACTGAGAAGAGTACAGACTTTCCGTTTGCACCAAGTCCAAAGCCAAATAGCACCTGTTGCTCTGTCGTCAAACCAGTCAGGCAATAGCCCACATACTGCTGCAGATAAGCAATTAGCGATTGGTCTTCTTGAAATACCTGTTGCAAGAATTCTTCCCACTGTGGGCATTGCGCATATGGGTCGTAATCGCAACCAACGCTTTTAGTGATGAGATGATCAGGCGTCAGATCAAAGACCATACCAGTTCGCAGATCAATACATTTACCGTTTTTGACACCAAGTAGCAGCGGATTAGCATCTAGTTCATCCGCATGTATTTGTACTTTTGGCTGGCCCTTTAAAAGTGTTACCGCATTTATAAGACTTGCAGCATTGAGTGACTTTATAACGTGCTGCATAAAACGCTTCATGTCGTCTGGCGTCAAGTGATTCATTCCTGCATGACCCATGTCACGAATTGCCAACTCGCAAAGGCGAAGCATCTCTGCATCAGTCTTTTTAGTCCAGCCAGAAACGGTATCAAAGTGAAGCCAATACCCATGTTCATAGACATGTCTTGCACGACCCTGTAACCAACCATTGAGCCAAGCTGCGTTACCCGAGTCAGTTGGATCAAATACTGGAACTAGGCCATTGACGCTGGTTGAAGCTAAGGCTGAGGAAGGAGCTTGTCCAGCACTTATGGCTTGGAGTTGCCCCTTGCTTGCAGCATATTTTTGAGCCGCATGGATGGGACTAGATGCCTTGCCATTAAATGAGCAAAAGCTACAGGCGTTTTTACAATCTGGGTCCAGTACAGCAATACGCTCACAGGTTGTAGGGCCTGTGTTGGCGCTTTGCTTCTCTGCCAATTTCTCACTGACCTCATCTGAGTCATAGTTAGGGTAAGCGCTTGACCATACTTGCGCCGCATCTTCTGGATTAAGTGTGAATTTAGCTGTATTCACAATGCCAAGACTCCAAGCCTCCTCAGTTTCACCGCCGGTAGCTGACAGTAACTGAATGGCTGGGCAAGCCGCTTCAACTTCTTGCCGACTTGGTGATGGCGGGTTTGAAAATAATTGAATATTTGACGTGGCGCCCTGAAGATACGTGGGTACAGGGAAGGCCAACGGGCTTTGTATGTTAATGGGTACAGCTTTTCGCTGTTGGGCGACGGTCGTGTTTCCTGCCTGAAGGTTTTTGATCGCCGACTGGATCATTTCGTGTGTTACTTTGTTATGCATATATCCTCGCTACGCGGTAAGGGTGATTTGTGATTTCAGTTCCACGGCGTGCCAAAGTGCCGGGTAATTTGGTGACTCTGCTGGCGTTTGATACTGTTGTATCCACGCTTAGTCCGTTGCTTGAAAACTTTGCCTTCAAGCATTGCAGCAAGACCCTTATTGAGTTTGTGGTCTCTTTAGAGTTTGGTAAGTCATCAAGGGGGTAGATCAAGTGGTGGCCGTTGCCAGACAAGATGCGAACGGGTAAAGGCCACCCAAGTCCATCAAGATGACTTGCAATTTGGTCACCCAAAGACTTGGCCGCTTCAATATCGGCATCTGTAGCTGGGTGGTCTTTGCCTACGTCACGGTCAATATCGATGAGCAATCGCCTGCGGCATATAACGTCAGCATCCTTGGCTGCAGAGAACTGGCCCATTCCAGCCTTGAGTGGATTGAGCGTTGAGTACAGGTTGTACCCTTGCTGGTTCATTTTTTCTACATAGCTTTCAACAGCTGATCGAAACGCCTGCTCACTTTGATATTGCGCTTGGTCAAAGCATCTAGAGGTTGTGCCCCGTGATGGCTCAATACCTTTAGGCCAGATACAGCGGATTTCAATCACCGGTACATCTGGATCGTCAAACACAGTCCACATTTCGTGGACATGCAGTTGTGGAAATGCTGCTGTTTTCATTTTGAATTTTCCTCAGGTTTGGGTTGCTGTGATTGCCCATACCGTTCGCATTTCTTGTAGATGCGGCGTATGGCTTCTAGGACAGTTGTTGTATTTGGTAACGGGCGACCCTCATCAAGCGCAGTTGATAGTTTCTGTATCACTACCCCTTCAGGTGCCGAAAGGTTTACTTCGAGTGAATACACGTATCTGCCGTTCTTAAGTTTGAGTTCGTCTATTGCAACACCCTCATATCCAGCTTTGATAACTTCCCCTGCCAACTGCATGATGGGTGAGAGGTCGTCGCTATGCGGAATCGCTTGAGGATCAACGATATACAACTCGTTGGAACGGCTGTGAACGAATACAAGTGAGTCAGACATGGCCGGCTCCTTGCTCTGCACGAGAAAGCAACCAGCCTTCTACATCCCCTAATAACCAGCCCGCAGCCCTTCCGCCGGGAGCTATTTTGAATGGGGCTGGGAAGTCACCAGATTGAACCATCGCGTAGATGGTGCTGGGCTGCAGCGAGACCTTCTCGGTCAACTCTGCCATGCGAATTACACGCAGTGATTTTAAATTTACAACCATGTCTATTGCCCTTTCTTAAGGCTTTGTTGAACACGGTTGCGATCCTAAATTTTGATGCTAAGTTACGGATTTACTCTCTGCTTTTGACGGTCTAGCCACCAGTTATCTGCACGCTTCAACTCGGCCAAAGCTGAAAACTCAGGATGGTTTTTAAGAAAAATGTTTAACGCACTGTTTGGAATAGCAAGTTGCCCCAGAAGCCAACCCCGAAAACCCTTTTTATTGACTTGTGAAGGAAGCCGATTACCTACGACATTGTCAATGTAAAAAACTGCAATAGTGGGCAACGCCTTGCAAGCAAGCACGCGAAGATCAGCATGGGATGACTCTTGACCCAAATCTGCTTTAACTGATTTATGGCGGTTGAATTTTTTTAATTCATTGTGGACCAACAGCTTTTGAGCTTCGGACTGAGGCAGAAGAGCCGGAATACCCTTGCTATCGCCACCAACAACTGCGCACGCAGCCAAGTCCAACAACCATGTTGAGGAGGATGCCAATTTACCTGTGCGTTTATTCACAAGTCTGTCTTCACCGTATTGTGGTTTGGTAGCCATC
>CAINMN010000158.1 GCA_903850735.1 uncultured Burkholderiales bacterium
CATGATTCGATTGAATAAATTATATTTTACAAGTATGTTTTTTTTCAAATTTTCAGGCCACTTAAAGTGTTTTCAAAGAAACGTTAAGTTTCTCGTATATCTATATGTTTTCATTGGATTTAATGTAGCAAATGCTGGTGCTTATGAAGATTTCTTCAGAGCGATTGAATTGGATCAACCACAAGTCGTTCACAACCTCTTGAAGCGAGGGTTTGACCCCAATACTCCCGATCCACAGGGTCAACCAGCCCTGATCGTTGCGATACGCAAGCCTTCGCCCAAAGCCGCTGAAGTCTTGATTCGATGGCCCAAAACCAGGTTGAATATCCAAAATCCGCACGACGAAACGCCCCTGATGATGGCTGCTTTTGACAACCAAATCGGATTGGCCAAGTTATTGATCGAAAAGGGCGCTGACGTCAACAAAACAGGGTGGACGCCCTTGCACTATGCGGCGACCAAGGGGCATGTCGCGATGATGAAGCTTTTGCTGGAAATGCATGCCTATATTGACGCTGAATCTCCCAACGGCACCACACCCTTGATGATGGCTGCCCATTACGGCACAGCGCTGGCCACCAAACTGCTGCTTGATGAAGGTGCGGACCCCACACCCAAGAACGAAAAAGGCTTGAGCGCGCTGGACTTCGCTTTGAACGGCCCTGAGAAGAACTCCGTAGAGCTTGTGGAAGAGGGATTGCGTCGTTGGCTTGCCAAACACAAGCCCTGAAAACCAATCTGAATTTCTGAGCCCATTGTTAACTTAACATAATATACATCGTATTAAATTTATACGACATTAAATCCATTTCAATAGCACTTCATGCAGTGCCTGCCGACTCACAGGTTTGGACAAATAATCTTGCATGCCTGATTGAAGGCACAGCGCACGTTCATCCGACATGGCGTTGGCGGTGACCGCAATGATGGGCAGATCGGCCAATCTGGTGTCCTCACGAATGCGTTGCGTGGCCTGGATGCCGTCCATCACGGGCATTTGCACGTCCATCAACACCGCGTCAAAATTTTCAGGCGACTTGGCCAAACAGTCGAGCGCCTGTTGGCCATTTTCAGCCGTGATGGTTTGAATGCCCAACTTGTCCAACAAGACCTGCAACAACTGACGGTTCATGGGATGGTCTTCCACCAACAAGACCTGCGAACCCCTCAGGCGCGCCAAGGCATCGTCTGAAACCACTGGCTGAAGTCTGACTTGGACGGGGCTCAAGCGCTGAAGCGGCAACAGCACACGCACCCGAGTGCCGCGCTGCTTTTCGCTGTCAATCTGTAAATGCCCCTCGAGCAAATGACAAAGACTTCGGCTGATCGCCAAACCCAGGCCCGTGCCACCAAACAAGCGCGTGATGGAGTTGTCTGCTTGCGTGAATGGCGTGAACAATTGCGCCAATTGGCGGTCACTCATGCCCACGCCCGTATCGTCAATTTCAAAGCAAATGAAAGGCTTTGCGGACAGCAAGGGCGAAGTGTCAGACGGCAAGCTGACGCGCACTGTGACGGCCCCCTCAGCAGTGAACTTGATGGCATTGCCAATCACATTGTTGAGAATTTGCATCAACCGAACCGGGTCGCTTTGGATGTGTTCGGGAACATCCGGGTCCCAATGCAGCGTCAGTGAGAGGTTTTTGGTGTTTGCTGCCACAGACTGCAGGGCCATCACCTGGGACATCAGGTCTTTCAATGGCACAGGCAAATATTCCAGCGCCAGCTTGCCAGCCTCGATTTTCGAAAAATCAAGAATGTCATTCAAAATGCCCAGCAAAGACACGGCTGAGGCATGCGCGTTCGAAATGTATTGCTGCGCTTGCGGTGTCAGCGGCTCGTCCAGGGCCAGCTGCGTCATGCCAATCAGGCCGTTCATGGGCGTGCGAATTTCATGACTCATATTGGCCAAAAACTGACTTTTGGCCACAGTGGCAGCTTCTGCCTTGTCCCTCGAGGCCTGTAACTCGGTCTGCAATTTCTTCATGCCACTGATATCGTGCTGAATGCAGATGTAATGGGTCGTTGCGCCCTCCTCGTTGCGCATGGGCGCCAGCAGGACGACCGAGGTGAAAAGATGCCCTTCTTTGTGCGGTTGCACAAATTCGCCACGCCACAACTGCCTTGAATGCAATTTTTTCCAGATGTGGTCCACTTGCTGCTCAGGCGTGTGTACGGTATCCAAAATTCTGGGCGGTCGCCCCAAAGTGTGCGCCTCGTCATAGCCGGACATCTGGCTCCAAAAAGCATTGCAGTACACCACCCTCCCCCGCTCATCCAGGATCAAAATGCCACTGGGACTTTGTTCCAGCGCTTGGGAGTATTGAAGAATGGTTTGCTGGTACTGGCGCTCTGTCAATTCAACGCGGTGGATGCGACGCATCAACACACCCGTGGCTGCCAAGACGGCGAACAGCCCCACACTCACCGCCAAGACAAGCGTCCAAGTCTTTTGACGCCATGCTGCGAGCACCTGGACTTGACTTACCTGCACCGAGATGAAAAAGGGGTAACGTGAAGAGGTTCTGAATGCGCTCAGCCATTCGCCAACCCACATGCCCAAGGCATTGTTTTGTATTGTCTGAAGCAAATCGTTTGTGTGCGCTTGGGCCTCATGCACGCTCTCCCAGGTGGTCATCAGCATGCGCCCGTCCAAGCGCTGCATCACCATCAATTCGGTGTTCGTTGGGTTGTAACGCTCCAGACGATTGAGCAAAAAATCTGGATTCATGGCTGCCACCAGCAAGAGTGCTTTCTCGCCATGGCCGATGCGCATCATCACTGGAAAAAAATACGGTTGTTCCAGAGACAAGCTTTCACCGTCTCGAACCGGCCGACCCTCTGAAAAGTCTCTGCCCCTGCCAACTCGGACCCATGCGCAATACCGAGTGATCTGCTGGCAAATGATCAGGAGGATCAAATTCCGACAAATCCAAGCGAACGCCTAAATTTTGGCTGTTCGAACTGGCACGTATGCCTTCGCGATCGGTGTAAATGGAGAATGAGCGCAAGGCCGGTTGGCTGTACTGCAGCTTTTGCAGCAAGCGCTCCAAGGATTGGGGGTCGGCGTGAAGCAACGAAACGTTGGCCACTTCGGGCAAGCTCCGCATCATGTTTTCAACCCATTGCAGGGTCTGCGTGATTTGGTCCTCGTAGACCAAGGCGTTGCCTTGAACGCGTTGAATGTAACGTTCGAGTTGGGTTTCCCGGTCTTTGTAGACTGCAAAAACCACGCTTCCCACCGTGGTGAGAAGGAACAAAGCCAAAAAGCCGTAGGTCAACGCACTGTAGCGGTTGACTTTGGCGTGCCAAGCGACCGCAGCCATTGCGCCCGGCCTTAGTCTCGAACCACGATGCTTTCCAGTCTGTATCGGCTGGCCGATTGCATCAGCCGGCCATCGCGCTTGATGTCGCGCACAAACTGATCAACCCGGTTCAGCCAGCGCTCATCGCCTGGCGCCACCGCATAGGCGTAATGCGTCAGGTGGAAGCTGCTGGGCGGCGCGACCAGCCTCGCCCAATCGGTGGTTTCCAGCATGCGACGGCTGTAAGGGTAATCGGTCATGAAAACATCTGCACGGCCAGAAGACACCTCTTGCTCGCGGGCCATGGGGGTGTCCAACACCGACAGCGTGGCCGACTTCAAGCGTTCGCGCATGATGGGCTCGTGCAAGGTCCCCTTGATGACCGCGACCACCGTGCCTGGCTTGTCGATGTCTTCCCAGGATTTGATGCGCCGGTTGTGCAGGGTGGTGATGCCAAAAATGTCACTGACCAGGGTGGGTTTTGCAAAACGCAATTTGTCGACGCGCGAAGGGGTGATGCCCACCGCAAACATGGCGACATCGCAGCGGTCGGCCAGCAGATCGGGAATCAGGCGGGCAAAGGAGGAGTCCACGAATTCCAGGCCCACCCCCAAATCTTTGGCGAATTCGATGGCCATGTCGGCATCGACACCCTCCAGCTTTTGGGTTTTGGGATTGCGCAGTGTGATGCCGTAGTAATCGGGCCAGATGCAAACGCGAAGCTGTTTGCGGTTCTGAATCTGCTCCAGATGCCCCAGGGCTTGCGCAAAGGCGGAGACCGCCGAAAACCAGCAGGCAAACAACAGGAACAGGCGTTTCATGTCACGTAGGGCAAGGAGTGATGCGACCCACGATTGTAACGCTTTAACAATATTTATTTTATTTTAATGAATACTAAAATGAACCAATAATCGGCAAAAATGAAAGCTCAAATTACAAAAAATCCGCAGGGTTTCCCCTGCGGATTCACTCAAGCGGCAGCAGGTTTGAACTGAAGCGCTTTGAACTCAAGAAACTCTTCGAAGCCATACTTCCCATTCTCACGGCCATTGCCAGACTGCTTGTAGCCGCCAAAGGGCGCATTGCTGTTGAAGGGGGCCCCGTTGATGTCCACTTGGCCGGTCCGGATGCGGCGCGCCACTGCGGTGGCATGGGCTTCGTCCTGACCCCAAACGCCGCCACCCAAGCCATAGGGTGTGTCGTTGGCGATGCGAATGGCCTCCTCTTCGTCTTTGTAGGTCAGGATCACCAGGACCGGACCGAAGATTTCTTCACGCGCCAGGGTGTCCGAGGCTTTCACACGCAGGATGGTGGGCTGGACATAGTAGCCCTTGTCAAAGGCTGGCTTGTCACCACTGCCGGCGACCAGCTCTGCGCCCTCTTTCAGGCCCACGTCAATGAAATGCAGAACGCGGTCACGCTGTGCCGCGCTGACCAGCGGGCCCAAACGGGTGTTTTCATCAAGGCTGGGGCCAATGCTGAGCTTGGCAATGGCCGCTTGGGCGATCTTCTTGACCTCTTCATAGCGGCTTTCCGGCACCAACATGCGGGTATGGGCCGAGCAGGTTTGTCCGCTGTTGAGCATGCAGGCCGAAATGCTGCCCTTCACCGCGGCTTCGAGGTCGGCATCCGGCAGGATCAAACTGGCCGATTTGCCGCCTAATTCCAGGGCCACGCGCTTGATGCTTTGGGAAGCCAGCTCACCCACGCGCTTGCCCGCACGGGTCGAGCCTGTGAAGCTGACCATGTCCACCTGGGGATGCGATGCCAGCACCTCGCCCACCTCGGGGCCTGTGCCGTTGACCAAGTTGAAGACACCTGCAGGCAAGCCCGCTTCGTGGATGATCTCCGTGAGGATCATGGCGTTCAGGGGCGCGATTTCGCTGGGCTTCAACACCACGGTGCAGCCCGCGGCCAATGCAGGCGCCACTTTCAGCGTGATCTGGTTCAAGGGAAAGTTCCAGGGCGTGATGCAACCTACCACGCCCACAGGCTCACGCACGACCAGGGAGTTGCCCACTTTCTCTTCCCAGACAAAACGGCGTGCCACCTTGGCCGCATTGCCCCAGTTGAACACCGGGCCGCCGACCTGAATCATTTTGGCCAGCTTCAGCGGCATGCCCACTTCGCGGGCGATCGTCAGGGCCATTTCATCCGAACGCGCTTTCAAGCCTTCGACAATTTTGTCAATATAGGCGCAGCGTGTTTCCACCGGCAATTGCGACCAGCTGTCAAAGGCCTCGCGAGCGGCCAGCACAGCCTGCTCCGCTTCGGCGCGGGTTCCTTGCGGTACCGTGGCAAAGATTTCCTCGGTGCTGGAATCGTGCACCTCGAAGACCTTGTCGGACTGGGCGTCCACCCACTGGCCACGGATGTAATGTGCGTTGTAATTTTTCAAGACAGTGTCTCCTTGAGGTGCGATGTTGCAATATTTGTCATGTTCGAATAATGCGAACAGGCAATATAATGCATTTTATACGATTTACAGACCGTGTCCATGGGCCCACAAAAGCAGTGCATCGCGGTCTTCTACCAACAAATGGGTTGTTGCGCCCACTGGCAAACAAACTTTGGTGGGAACATGGCCAAAGGGCAAATCGGTCAACACGGGAATGCGAAGATGTGAACGCAACCAACCGACCACGCTGTCCAACTTGTAGCCCTTGTCATGCGGGGTGAGCTTGAATTGTGTGAATTGGCCCAACACGATGGCCTTTTGCTGCGCCAGTATCCCCGCATGCAGCCATTGCGTGAGCATGCGCTCAATGCGGTAGGGATGCTCGGCAATGTCCTCCAAAAAGAGCACGCCCTTTTGGATGGACGGCAAATAGGGCGTGCCCAACAAACTGGTGAGGACCGCGAGGTTACCCCCCCACAGAACCGCATCGCGCGCCCAGACGCCCGGTTTGCGATCTGCATAGGCTTGCTGCGTCTGTCTTGAGAGCTGCCAGCCCGCACCCTCCCCTTGACCGCTGAGCAGGTCTTCAAAGCAGGCTTCCATGATGTCGTCGGGAACCTCTGCGCCAAAGTCTTCACCCAAGGCGGGACCTGCCCAGGTGATGGCGCCGGTGCGTGCCAGCAAGGCATTTTGAAATGCCGTGAAGTCGCTCAAGCCCACAAACCGCGTACCCTTCTCAATGGCCTTGGCCAGAATGCGGTAACGCAGCTCGGGCAACAGGCGCGTCAAGCCATACCCTCCGCGCGAGATCAAGGCCACATCGGCCCCGGCGGCGGCGGCGCGGTGAATGGCGGCCAGTCGGGTGGCATCGTCACCCGCAAAGCGGGTGTGGCTTTGGAGGGCAGCCACATCGACTTCGACCTCATGGCCCAGCGCTTTCAGACGCTGCAAGCCCCGACGAAAAGCCACTTTGTCGCGAACCGCGCCACTGGGCGAAAAAACATAAATGTGTGCCATCTCAAGGGGCCTCAAATTCGTGGGGGAAAAATTTCGCCAAGGCGTAACGTGCCACTTGCTCACCGTGTTCTTGCACAAAGTGGCCCGCCTGCGGCAAGACCCAAGGCGCGGGGCAGCCGCGAATTTGTGCTTGCAGGGCTTGCATCACGGGCAAGCCCAACACCGGGTCTTGCGCGCCTACCACCATGCAGGACTGCCCACGCCATTCCTCTTGCCAAAAGCGTGCCGCTTGGCGCGATATGTCTGCGCCAGGGCTGTCTGAAAATTCTGGAACCATGGGGGGAAAAGCGCGCAAAGCCGCACGGTGGCCGGCATCGGGAAAAGGCGCGTTGTAGGCCTCGCACTCAGACTGCGACATGTGCGGGTTGCCGCGCCCAAACAAACGCCCAACATCAAACAAAGGTTTGTTGGCGCACATCTCGCGCCATGCCAGAAAGCCAGGCGACAAGGGCTGCTCGCCGGTGGCAAGCGATGTGTTCATCACCAACAAGTGGCTGTAACGCTCGGGTGCCGCCATGGGCAAGGTCAAACCGAGAATGCCACCCCAATCTTGAACCACCAGATGAATGTTGCGCAGGTTCAAGCGCTCCACGAACTCAAGCAGCACCTGGCGATGCCACTCAAATTGGTGGGCCGAGACTTTTTTGGGTTTGTCACTCTTGCCAAATCCTGGCAAATCAGGCGCCACCACCCGGTGACCTGCGGCCAAAAAATGCGGCAGCATTTTTCGGTACAAATAGCTCCAGGCCGGGTTGCCGTGCAGGCACAACCAGGTGACCTTGGCATCTTGCGGGCCCTCGTCCAAATAATGCAAGCGCAAGCCTTGAAGGCCTGGCAAATCGTTCAGGTAATGCGGCGCCCAGGGGTAGCCTGGCAAGTTCTCAAAGCGCACCTCAGGGGTTCGCACGGCATCGTCTCGCACATTCATTTGGTGGCTGCTCCGCTGAAAAGTCTGTGAGGCACGTCGAGCTTGAAAAAAATGTTGGAGCTGATCGCGACAGGCATCCGCGAGTACGCCACCTTGCACTTGGGTTTGGTGGTTCAAGCGCGACTCACCAAACAAATTCAGCACCGATCCTGCGGCCCCGGTCTTGGGGTCGGAAGCGCCGAAGACCACGCGCTTCAAACGCGCGTGCAGCATGGCACCGGTACACATGGCGCAGGGCTCCAGCGTCACATACAAGCTGCATTCCGACAAACGGTAATTGCCCAAATGGGCCGCCGCAGAGCGCAGGGCTTGAACTTCCGCATGCGCTGTGGGGTCATGGCGCTCAATGGGCGCGTTGTGACCACGGCCAATGACTTGCCCTTCATGAACCACAATCGCGCCCACCGGGACCTCGCCAGCTTGTTCTGCGGCCTGCGCCTCTTGCATGGCCAGGCGCATGAAGTCCTGATCGCTCACGGAATTCCGCCCATGCCCAGACGGTCCATCCAGACAGCCAAGGCTTGTTCATCGGCTGTGCCGCGGGCGTATTGATCCCGCATGGCCGCATGGGCCTCGGGCCGGTGTTGGTTCAGTTTCAGCTTGGACTCCACACTGATGATGCGCAGCGAAAAGCCGACGATGGCAGAGAGCATCTTGTCCTGGTAATCGGTTGGCAAGCTGCGCCACTGGGCGGCGTATGCCGGTTCGTGTTGCGCAATGAGTTGCTTCAACAAGTGGTCCTTGGCCTCGGCCTCTGGGATCAAGGACGCTTCAACCTGGCAATGCACTGCCAGGTAATTCCAGGTCGGCACGCGCACCAAGTCGGGATACACCGTGGGCGACAAATAACCCTGTGGCCCGCGAAAAATCACCAAGGCCGAAGGCCTTGCCTGCAAGTACTGCCAGTGCGGGTTGCCTTTGGCCACATGGCCCAGCAACACGCCCTGCCCTTCGCCCGCCACGCGGTGCAAGGGCAAGTGCGTGGTGAAAGGCACGCCCTCATCGTCCACGCTGATGAGGGTGGCCAATGGATGCTCTTGCATCAAGGTCCAGGCCAAGGCGTCGTCCTTGGCTTTGAACTGCACTGGCAAGTAGGTAGAGGGTTTCATGCCTTGTATTGGTCTTCAATGCGAGACCAGTCGTCCATGCCAACGATGCGCTTGTAATCGTTGAATGAAACACCGGAACCGCTGAGCTTGAGCTCGCCACTCCGAATGTCGGCCAAAGTTTCCTGAATGGTTTTGACGTAACGCATGAGGATGGAAATGCCGTAGATCACGATGCTGAAACCCAGTTGCTCCAACTCGGCCGGCTTCAAGATGGGCGTGCGTCCGCCTTCCAGCATGTTGGCCAGTTGCGGGACCTGGAAGGTGCGTCCGATCAAGGCCATCTCCTCCACGCTGGCGGGCGCTTCGATGAACAAGCCATCTGCCCCCGCGCGAAGATAACGTTCGGCACGACGAAAAGCCTCGTCCATGCCATAGACCTCGCGCGCGTCGGTGCGCGCAATGATGAAGGTGTCAGGGTTAGAGCGTTCAGAGGCAGCGGCACGGATCTTGGCCTCCATTTCCTCGGTAGGCACCAAGGACTTGCCTGCTATGTGGCCACAGCGTTTGGGGCTGACCTGGTCTTCAAAAAACAAGGCTTGCGCCCCCAGCTTTTCCAACTGGTGAACTGTATAGACCACGTTTTTCACATCGCCGTAGCCGTTGTCCGCGTCGACCAAGACGGGCAGTGGCGACACCGAAAGAATATCGCGATAGGCCTCGTGAAACTCTCGGCCGCCCAACAGGCCAATGTCTGGCACGCCAAAGCGCACGCCCGCCACAGGAAAGCCTCCCACAAAGTAAGCTTTGAAGCCCGCCTGATGAATCAGCATGGCAGTCAAGGCGTCATGGGCGCCAGGCAGTACGAGTGGCCGTTCGCTTTGGACCAATTGTCGGAAGGTGCTCATGGGGGGCCTGTGCTTGTTCAATCAGACAACTATACCCAAGTCACTACCGCGCAGCGCGAAGTGACGCCCAGTTTCTTGACGGTTTCACCCCGCGACAGCATGATGCCAGGCACACAGGCTAACCAGGGAGTCAAGATTGGCCATGCAAGACAAGCCCGTTGTGGGCATCATCGGACTGGGCATCATGGGCGGCGTCATGGCCGAAACCTTGCTCAAACGCGGCTACACGGTCATAGGGTATGACATCGAAACCCCATGCAAAAAAAGACTGCAGCGTGCTGGCGGAAAAGTGGCACGCTCGAATGCGCAACTGGCGCAAGACAGCGACATCGTGATCATTTCATTGGCCAGCTCGAACGCGCTGGCCAGTGTGGTGGCCGAGCTGGCCAGCGTGCCGCACCCCCAAGGCAAGCAAATCATCATTGAGACGAGCACGCTGCCGCTGGCGGACAAGCAAGCCGCTGCCAAAGCCCTGACCCAGCAGTCACGGACCATGCTGGACTGCCCCATCAGCGGCACGGCCGCCCGCATGAAAGACCGCGCCTGGACGGTCTATGTCAGTGGCCCTCCCAAAGCTTGCAAGCAGGTGGCCCCCCTCTTCCAAGTCTTCACCGACATGGCCCCTTACGTCGGAAAGTTGGGCGCCGGGACCAAGCTCAAATTTGCAGCCAACCACCTGGTGGCCATCTACAACGTGGCTTATGCCGAGATGGTCAACCTGTGCCGCAAAATGGACTTGGACCCCAACGTGGCGTTGGCGCACTTTGGCAACAGCCCCGTGCTGGGCACTGGGGTGATGCGCCTGCGTGTGCCCTTCATGATCGATCGTCAGTACACGCCTCCCACCATGAAGGTGGAGGTCTGGCAAAAAGACATGCAAGTCATTGGCGACATGGCGAAAGCGGTGAACTGCCCAACGCCCATGTTCCAGGCCTGTGCGTCGATCTACACCGCGGCCATGGCCATGGGCCTGGAACAAAGTGACACCGCCAGCACGGCCGAAGTGTTGGCGCTGATGTCAGGCCAGGGCCACTGAAAGTCCTCAGCGTGGGTTGTGCAAGAAGCGTCAGGCTGCCTTGCGACGCTTCTTGGCCGGCTTGATGTCCTTTTGCAGATCGGGCATGGCCTCGCGGATGGCGTGCATGGCATCAATGGTGGCAGGACCGCCGCAATACAGAAAAGCCTGCAGCAGAATTTCAGGCAGAAGTTCAGGCTCAACGCCATTGCGCAAGGCGCCGCGCAAATGGATTTGCAACTCGCGCGGGCGGTTCAAGGCAATGCACATGGCCATGGTCATGAGACTGCGCTCACGCAGCGTCAAGCCCTCACGGGTCCAGACGCTGCCCCAGGCAAACTCGGTCGCCAACTCTTGAAAGGGCAAAGACAACTCGTCTGCGCCTTCAAAAGCACGTTGCACATAATCCGGGCCCAGCACTTGGCTGCGAATGGCCAGGCCGTCTTGAAAGGCGGCAGAACGGTGGTTTTTGGCCACTTTGGCGGCGCGCTTCAGGGGTTCTGACGCTTGGGTTTTTGCTTTGGGCATGTTCAATCAGCCTTGATGTTGGCGTCGCGTACGACCTTGCCCCACTTCACGATCTCATTCTTGATGTAGAGCGTGAATTCCTCGGGCGTATCGCCCACGGGCAACGCGCCTTGTTGGTTCAATTTGTCGGCCACTTCCTTGTCGTTGAGGATTTCGGCCACATCACGGTGAATTTTCCGCACGATGTCGGCAGGCGTGTTGGCTGGCGCCACCAAGCCCACCCAGGAATAGGCCTCGTAACCCGGCACACCGCTTTCGGAAATGGTGGGAATGTCTGGCAAAGAAGGAAGGCGTTTGGCGCTTCCAACCGCCAAGCCTCGGAGTTGGCCATTTCTCACTTGCTGGATCACCGAAGGAATGCTGCTGTAAAGCATTTGCACCTGCCCCGCGACCAGATCGGTCAATGCCGGGCCCTGGCCTTTGTAAGGGATGTGAACAGTCTGAACGCCGGCCATGGTGTTGAAGAGTTCACCCGCCAAATGGCCAGAGTTGCCACTGCCAGGAGAGGCATAGGACAGTTGGCCGGGCTTGGATTTTGCAAAGGCCACCAACTCACGCACATTCTTGGCCGGGACCGACGGGTGGGTCACCAGCAGCAAAGGAAAGTTCACCAGGTTGGTGATGGGCGTGAAATCTTTCAGCGGGTCATAGGGCAAGCGCGCATACAAGCTGGGGTTGACCGCCAGGGGGCCAGCCGCACCCACGGCCAGTGTGTAGCCATCGGGGGCGGCCTGGGTCAAGGCCTGCAAACCCACAATGCCATTGGCGCCGGCGCGGTTCTCGACCACCACCGTCTGGCCCCAGCGATCGGTCAGTTTTTGAGCGATCACACGGCCGATCACATCATTGCCACCGCCTGGAGGAAAGGGCACGATCAGCTTGACGGTCTTGTTGGGATAGCTGGCTTGGGACAACACAGGCGCAGCCACACACGCCAAAGAGATCGCGGCCAGGGCTGACAGGGCTCTGCGACCGATCTGTGTCACTGGGGGCTTGGGAGCCATCGGGGTGAGTGAAATTCCTTTGCGCATGGATCATTCCCATTCAATGGTTAAGCTCTAAAAAACCCATTAAATCATAGAGTGGCTGTGGCCAAACCGCATGCGTGTAACTTATGCGAATCTCGTCAAAATTAGTAGAAAATTAAATCTTTGAAAGTTTTTGAAGCTCAACCCATTCTTGAATGGCGGGGCGTTCCCATTGATGCGCCACATAACGTTGCAGTGAATGAGGAACATCATCGCCATTGGCAACAAGGCGGTTGAGCATGAGGGCCAAATCAAGGTCTGCGATGCACCAGTCCTTGAAGAGATTCAATTGACCGTGACTTAACAGTGCGCCTGCCACATTCACAAGTTTTTCAGCGGACGCTTGACCCAGCTCAGTCAAAGGATTGTCGGAAGGCTTTTGAAAAATGACTTCCGTGGGCCTTTCTTGCCGTAATGCCAGCAAATCACTCCTAAGCCATGCCTGTATTTGTCGTGCCCTTCCACGCTCTCGAACATCGTGAGGGTAAATTCGCGGCATGGGAGATATCTCCTCTGCATACTCTGAAATGGCTGAAGACTCAGAAATTGAATAATCACCGTCTGCAAGGGTTGGAACGCGGTTTGTCAGCGAAAGCGTTGAAAATTCGCTGCCCCTGTTTTCTTGCAAATGAAGATGAATCGTTCGCAATTCAAAATGGAGGTTCTTCTCCCTCAATGCCACAAATGAAGACATGACATAAGGCGATAAGAATTGAGAATCGACAAACAGAAGCATCAAATTGCGCCTCCATCAAGTTGGACAAACGACGCGGCGATAAGTCTTGAGCGAACAATCACGTGTGAATTGCCGTCATTCCCACTCAATCGTGGCTGGCGGCTTGCTGCTGACGTCATACGTCACGCGGTTGATGCCGCGCACCTCGTTGATGATGCGTCCGGACACTTTCTTCAGCAAGGCATAGGGCAACTCCGCCCAGTCGGCGGTCATGAAGTCGCTGGTTTGCACCGCACGCAAGGCCACCACATAGTCGTAGGTGCGGCCGTCACCCATGACGCCCACGCTCTTCACCGGCAAGAACACGGTGAAGGCCTGGCTGGTCAGGTCATACCAAGACTTGCCAGTGGCTTCGTCCTTGAAATTGCGCAACTCTTCGATGAAGATGGCATCGGCGCGGCGCAACAAGTCGGCATACTCTTTTTTGACTTCGCCCAGGATGCGAACGCCCAAGCCCGGCCCAGGGAAGGGATGGCGGTAGACCATTTCAGGGGGCAGGCCCAGGGCCACGCCCAACTCTCGCACCTCGTCCTTGAACAGGTCACGCAAAGGCTCCAACAGTTTCAAGCCAAGCTGTTCGGGCAAGCCCCCCACGTTGTGGTGGCTCTTGATGGTGACGGCCTTCTTGCTCTTGGCGCCACCACTCTCAATCACATCCGGGTAGATCGTGCCTTGGGCCAGGAAGCTTGCGCCCTTGTGGCCGCCAGTGCCGGCCTTGAGCTTGGCGGCTTCAGCCTTGAACACGTCCACAAACAGGCCGCCAATGATTTTGCGTTTGGCCTCAGGCTCAGAGACACCCGCCAGCTTGCCCAGGAACAAGTCGCTGGCGTCGACGCGAATGACTTTCGCATGAAGCTTGCCGGCGAACATGTCCATGACCATGTCGCCTTCGTTCAGGCGCAGCAGGCCATGATCGACAAAGACGCAGGTCAATTGGTCGCCAATGGCGCGGTGGATCAAGGCAGCCGCCACCGAGGAATCCACCCCGCCGGACAAGCCCAAAATGACCTCTTCATCGCCCACTTGGGCGCGAATCGAGGCCACAGCTTCGGCGATGTGGTCACGCATGATCCAGTCCGGGCGGGTGCCACAAATGCCGAGCACGAAGCGCTCCAGCATGGCTTTGCCCTGTACGGTGTGGGTCACTTCCGGATGGAATTGGACCGCATAGAAGCGTCGTGCCTCGTCGGCCATGCCGGCGATGGGACAGCTGGGGGTGCTGGCCATGGTCTTGAAGCCTGGTGGCAACTCGGTGACCTTGTCGCCATGGCTCATCCAGACTTTGAGCATGCCGTGGCCCTCAGGCGTGGAGAAGTCGGCAATGTCCTTGAGCAAGGCGGTATGGCCATGGGCGCGGACCTCGGCATAGCCAAATTCGCGCTGATGCCCGCTTTCGACCTTGCCGCCCAACTGCTGCGCCATGGTCTGCATGCCGTAGCAAATGCCCAAGACCGGGATGCCCAGATCGAACACTGCTTGGGGAGCCCGGTCGGTGGTTTCTTCGTAAACACTGGCGTGGCTGCCGGAGAGGATGACCCCCTTGAGCTGGCCGTCGGCGGCAAAAGTGCGCACCCAATCGTCCGAGACGTCGCAGGGGTGAACCTCACAGTACACATGGGCCTCGCGCACGCGACGTGCGATCAGCTGGGTGACCTGGGAGCCGAAATCAAGGATGAGTATTTTCTGGTGCTGCATAAAAGAAAAAGGGCCAGAGAGTGCCCTGGCCCCTATTGTCGCAAAAAGCGAGCGGGTTTCAGAAAATCATTCCGCCCGGTAATTTGGCGCTTCTTTGGTGATTTGAACGTCGTGCACATGGCTTTCGCGAATGCCCGCCGCCGTGATCTGGACAAACTCGGCGCGGGATTTCATGTCCTCGATGCTGGCGCAGCCGCAATACCCCATGCTGGCGCGCACGCCCCCGGCCATCTGGTAAACGATGGACACCATGGAGCCCTTGTACGGAACCCGCCCCTCGATGCCCTCGGGCACGAGCTTGTCAGCATTGGGGTTGCCCGTGCTGGACTCCTGAAAATAGCGGTCTGCGCTGCCTTGCTGCATGGCGCCGATGCTGCCCATGCCGCGGTAGCTTTTGTAGCTGCGCCCTTGGTAGAGGATGACCTCGCCAGGCGCTTCCTCGGTTCCGGCGAACACGCCGCCCATCATCACTGTGGAGGCACCGGCGGCGATGGCCTTGGCAATGTCGCCGCTGTAGCGGATACCGCCATCGGCAATCAAGGGAATGCCGCTGCCGCGCAAAGCCGTGGCGACGTTGTCAATGGCGGTGATTTGGGGCACGCCCACGCCTGCCACGATGCGGGTCGTGCAGATGGACCCTGGGCCAATGCCCACCTTGACCGCATCGGCGCCGGCTTCCGCCAGGGCCAGGGCGGCGGCGCCGGTGGCAATGTTGCCGCCCACCACATCCACCTGGGGGTAGTTCTGCTTGACCCAACGCACGCGCTCAATCACGCCTTTGCTGTGGCCGTGGGCGGTGTCGACAACGATGGCGTCCACGCCAGCCTTGACCAGGGCTTCCACGCGCTCTTCCGTACCCTCGCCCACACCCACCGCTGCGCCAACACGCAGTCGGCCTGCGCTGTCGCGTGCGGCCAGCGGGAAGCTGGTTTGCTTGGTGATGTCTTTGACGGTGATCAGTCCCTTGAGCACAAAGTCATCGTTGATGACCAGCAGGCGCTCCAGTTTGTGTTTGTTCAGCAAGGCCTTGGCTTGCTCAGGGGTGGTGCCCTCAGGCACAGTCACCAGGCGCTCGCGTGGCGTCATGATCTCGGTCACGGGAGCGTCGTAGCGGGTTTCGAAACGCAAATCACGCCCCGTCACAATGCCGACGACTTTGCCCCCTTCGCACACGGGGAAACCTGATACACCCAACTGCTCGGACAATGCCATGACCTGGCGCACGGTGTGCTGCGGCGTGATGACCACGGGATCGCGCAGCACGCCGCTTTCGTAGCGCTTCACTTTGGCCACTTCAGCCGCCTGTTGCTGGGCCGTCAAATTCTTGTGAACGATGCCGATGCCGCCCTCTTGGGCAATGGCGATGGCCAAGCGCGCTTCGGTGACTGTGTCCATGGCGGCGGACACCAGGGGCAGGTTCAGGGCGATGTTGCGGGTGAAGTGGGTCGCGAGCGAGGTGTCCTTGGGCAGGACCTGGGAGAAGGCGGGCACCAACAACACATCGTCGAAGGTGAGCGCATTGCCAAGAAGGCGCATGTGAAAGCTCCAAAGAAAATAATTCTAGCGAGCCTGGAGACAGGGGGTGTATACAAAGGCCTCGCAAGGAGGTCAGTAGCCGGCTTTGGCGCCTGGGCGGCGGGTGGAGAACAGGCCGGCGGTTTTGGCGCCCTGCTTTTTGAAGCGCTCGCGGCGCGCCACTTTCGGGTCCACGATCAGGGGACGCAGGAACTCAAGGCGATCCTGGTCGCGCAGCACATGGCTCAGTGGCACTTTTCGCCCCCAAACGGCCACTTCCAGCTGCGGCAGACTTTGGGCAAAATCGGGCCGGCTCTCCAGCCAACCACTCAAGATCAGGGCTTCACGCACCGAGGTGCCCTCTGGCACAGCAAGGCTCAGCTCCGTAACCTGTCGGGCAGCTGGCGCATCCATCAACACAATTTGCATCATGCCTTGTAAACCTGCTCGGCACGCTTCACAAAGGCGTCCACCAGAGTGGCGGCGATGCGGTCAAAGACCGGGCCCACCAACGCACCCAAGACGCTGTCAAAACTGTAGTTCAAGGTCAGTTCAATGCGGCACGCCCGCTGATCTCCCAAAGGCACGAATTGCCAGACCCCTTCCAGATGTTTGAAGGGGCCATTGACCAAGGCCAGGTTCACTTGCCGGCCTGGTACATGGCTGTTGCGCGTGGTGAAACTCTTGTGCAAGCCACTGAAAGCCATGCCGATTTCCGCCGTCATGCCGTCGTCCCGTTGCTCCACCACACTGGCCTTGTCGCACCAGGGCAAAAACTCGGGATAACGTGCCACATCGGTGACCAACGCAAACATTTCTTCTGCGCTGAACCAAATGAGGACGGACTTGTGGACAGTTTTCATAGAATGGGAGCTTCGCCACGTGGCGACTACCGGGATTGTAAAGACCCCGGGCGACCCCAACTGTTACTTCATGTCCAAAAAACCAGATACCTCTTCGCGCATTGCCGATAACAAAAAAGCCGCCTTCAATTATTTTTTTGAGGAGCGACATGAGGCAGGCATGGTGCTGCAAGGCTGGGAGGTCAAGGCCGTGCGTGAAGGCAAGGTGCAACTCACCGACGGCTATGTGGTGATCCGCGATGGCGAGCTTTTTCTGATTGGCTGCCAAATCAACCCGCTCAAAACAGCGTCCACCCACGTCAATCCCGATGCGGTTCGCACCAAAAAACTCTTGCTGCACAAAGACGAGATTCGCCGCTTGATTGGCAAGGTAGAGCAAAAAGGCTATACCGTGGTGCCCATCAACATGCACTGGAAAAACGGCAAGATCAAATGTGAAGTGGCTCTGGCCAAAGGCAAGGCCGAGCATGACAAGCGTGACACCATCAAAGACCGCGAAGGCAAGCGCGAAGTCGAGCGAGCCCTCAAAGGGCGCAACCGCTGAGCGCGATGCTCAGGCCAAGTGTTGCAGTGGATGACCTTCGGCAGGCCAAGGGCTGACGAAAAACGGTGCCACCATCTCCGAAGTGATGTCCTCTATGCGCGCGGGCTGCCAGCGCGGTTGATGGTCCTTGTCCACAGCCAGGGCCCGAATCCCCTCTACCGTCTCACTGCTGGCACCTGAGCGCTGCAGGTGACGGGTGTGAAAGCAATGGCGCACCAGGTCGCGCTCCATGCGCAAATCGTCTGCCAGAGACAAGGAACGGCCTCGACGCAATTGTTCCAACACCACATGGAGCATCAAGGGTGAGCGGTGGCGCAGCGTGTCCAGGGTTTGGGCCGACCAGCCCTCCCCTGCCTTGGCCAAGGCTTCCACCATGGCCGGCACAGACTGCAGGCCGAAGACCGCATCCAGGGAGACATCTCGCCAGGCCGGCTGAACAGTTTCCGCAGCACGGCTGGCGCTCAGGGTGAGCTTTCGAATTTCAGAAATTTTTTCGGCGGCCGTACGGCCATCTGCGGCGCTGAGCAAAGCCCAAAGCTGGGGGAGTTCTGCACTGTTGGCCAGAACATCTGCCAGGCCCACAGCAATCGCGTCACCGCCTTGGATCATCTGCCCCGTCAGGGCGAGGTACTCGCCGACATGCCCTGGACAGCGCGACAAGAAATAACCGCCGCCCACATCGGGAAACAATCCGATGTTGGTTTCTGGCATGGCCATCTTGGTGCGCTCGGTCACGATGCGCAAGGATGCGCCTTGCGAAATCCCCATGCCACCGCCCATGACGATGCCGTCCATGAACGCCACATAGGGCTTGGGATAGTGGTGAATCAGGTGGTTGAGGGTGTATTCCTCGGAAAAAAAATCTTCCAGCTGCGGGTCACCCGCCAAAGCCGCTTGGTGAAAGAAGCGAATGTCGCCGCCAGCACAAAAGGCGCCAAACACACCGGCCTTGTTGCAGCCCCGCACCGCCACAGCCTCGATGCTGTCGTCGTCACGCCACTGCAGCAACAGTGCGCTGAGGTCTCGCACCATGCCCAGGGACAAGGCGTTCAAGGCTTCGGGACGGTTCAAGGTGATGAGACCGACAGAACCCACGACTTCATGCAAGATATGACTCACGCCACACTCCTCATTCTTTCAATTTCTTTGTCGCCAGCCCAGCCACTCATTGCCCACCAGGGCCAGCAACACCAAACACCCACCGGTGAGCACATTGGGCCCCGGTACTTCACCGGCACCCAGCCAAGCCAGTGTGATGCCAAAAATCACCTCGAGCAATGCCAGAAGTGACACCTCTGGCGCTTTCAAAACCTGGGCACACAGCACGGACAAGGCACAGGGGATGGCCAGTTGAATCAGGCCCAGCATGGCCAGCCAGGAAACATCGGCCACCGAAGCCTGAAAGGGCCAGGACAAGGGCAAGGTCAGCAAGGTCGAGAGCACCGCGCCCACCATGACGGCAGGCACCAGGTCAATGTCTTGGCCTTGTGCATGCGAGCGTTGCACCACGGTCCAGTTGATGGCACCGGCAATGGGCACGCCCAAGGCAACGAACGAGCCGAGCAAGACGCCGCCGCCGATTTGATCGGCAAACATCCAGGTGATGCCCAAGCCGGCAATGACAATCGCGCCCCAGGTTCGCCACGGAATTTGATGTCCCAGCGTGACACGCGCCACCAAGGCCGTCAGCAACGGCCCGACGGCCAAAGTGATCAGCACATTGGCCACGGTGGTCAAGGTCAAGGCCACCATGAAGGCGGTGAACATGGTGGCCCAGCACAAGCCAGAAATCCAAAGCACCGGACCGGCCGAACGCATTTTTTTGAACACCCCGCGACCTTGCAGCATTGGCAAGATCACGATCAAGGCCAGCACGGTGAACAGGCTTCGCCAGAAAGTCACTTCAAAGCTGCGGGCCGATTCGAGCTGGCGCGTCACCACGCCAGCAATCGACCACATGGCCGCGTTGGCCACCATCAATCCAACGGCTTGGGCGTGGGTCAAACGCATGACAACTCCTGGGAAAAAGGATTAACCTTCGCGGCCTGCACGCTTGCGCTCATGCTCCTTCAAGTGGCGCTTGCGCAAACGGATGCTCTTGGGGGTGATTTCCACCAGCTCATCGTCCTCGATGAATTCCACCGCGTATTCCAGCGTCAATTCAATGGGCGGGGTGATCTTGATGGCGTCTTCCTTGCCGCTGACGCGGAAGTTGGTCAGCTGCTTCTGGCGCACGGCGTTGACCACCAGGTCGTTGTCGCGGCTGTGGATGCCCACGATCATGCCTTCGTACACCGGGTCGCCGGGCTTCACGAACATGCGGCCACGGTCGTCCAGCTTGCCCAAGGCGTAAGTCACGATTTCACCATCGTCCATGCTGATGAGCACGCCATTCTTGCGGCTGGCGATCTCGCCGCGGTAGGCTTCGTAGCCGTCAAAAATGTTGCTGGCCAAGCCGGTGCCGCGGGTCAGGTTCAAAAACTCGTTTTGAAAGCCGATCAGGCCGCGCGCAGGAATGCGGTACTCGAGCCGCACACGACCGCGACCATCGGGTTCCATGTTGACCAATTCGCCCTTGCGCTCGCCCAAGGCTTGCATCACACCGCCTTGGTGGCCTTCTTCGACGTCCACGGTCAACAATTCAATCGGCTCATGGCGCTCGCCATTGACTTCTTTGAACACCACGCGCGGCTTGGAGACGGCCAACTCATAGCCTTCGCGGCGCATGTTTTCCAACAAAATGGTCAGGTGCAATTCGCCGCGGCCGGAGACTTCGTAAATGCCGTCTTCGTCGGTGTCGCGCACCCGCAAGGCCACGTTGGCTTGCAACTCCTTGGTCAGGCGATCGCGCAATTGGCGGCTGGTGACGAACTTGCCTTCACGACCGGCCAGGGGCGAGGTGTTGACGCAAAAGTTCATGGTCAAAGTAGGCTCGTCCACGCGCAGCATGGGCAGCGGAGCGGGGTTCAGCGGGTCGGTGATGGTCACGCCAATGCCGATCTCCTCGATGCCGTTGACCAAGACGATGTCGCCCGGACGCGCCTCGGTGGCCTGGACGCGCTCCAGGCCTTCGAATTTCAGCACCTGGTTGATGCGGCCTTTGAATGATCGGCCATCCGGCCCTTCCATCACCAGCACGTCGGTGGCAGGTTTCAAGGTGCCCGCATTGACACGGCCCACGCCGATGCGACCCACAAAAGTGGAATAGTCGAGTGAGCTGATCTGCAGTTGCAAGGGCGCGGCAGCGTCACCTTGGTGAGCCGGCACATGCTTGAGCACGGTGTCGAACAAGGGTGCCAGGTCTTTGCCCCACTGCTCGCCCGCCTCGCCTTCGGTCAGTGACGCCCAACCGTTCAAGCCCGAGGCATAGACCACGGGGAAGTCGAGCTGTTCTTCGGTGGCGCCGAGTTTGTCGAACAAATCAAAAGCGGCATTGATGACGTAGTCGGGGCGTGAACCCGGGCGATCCACCTTGTTCACCACCACGATGGGCTTGAGGCCCAAGGCCAAGGCCTTTTTGGTCACGAAACGGGTTTGGGGCATGGGACCCTCCACGGCGTCAATCAACAGCACCACACCGTCCACCATGGACAAGGCGCGCTCGACTTCGCCGCCGAAGTCTGCGTGGCCCGGGGTGTCCACGATGTTGATGTGGGTGTCGTTCCAGCTGACCGCGCAGTTCTTGGCCAGAATGGTGATGCCACGCTCTTTTTCGAGATCGTTGTTGTCCATCACCCGTTCGGCGATTTTCTCGTTTTCACGGAAGGTGCCGCTTTGGCGAAGCAGTTGGTCGACCAGGGTGGTTTTCCCGTGGTCAACGTGGGCAATGATGGCGATGTTACGGATCTGTTGGCTCATGCAAGGCTCTCTAGAATGGAATGGATTTCAGGGGGACTGAGCAAACGCTCAGGAATGAGTTCACCGGCTTTGATGTGGGCTGTGCCCAGCAAAGCCTTGGGTTGGGTTCCGAACACAGCGACATGCTCGGCGTCAGGCCAGTGGCCACGGCGACGCACGCCGCTGAGAAAACGACCCGCATCCTCCGGCAGCAGTTGCACCGGCGTGTGGGTGGGTAACAAACACTCTACAGGACGAAGCTGGCGGGCGCGCTCGGCTTCGGGCATGTGCTCCAGGTCTTCCAGACGGATGCAATCGGCTTCAGCGAAGGGGCCAGTGACCACGCGCCGCAAAGCCACCAAATGGGCGCCACAGCCCAAGGCTTGGCCGATGTCTTCGCCCAAGGTGCGGATGTAGGTACCCTTGCTGCAATGCGCACGTATCTTCAGCCAGCGCTGCCCATCGGGTGCAGGGACTTCTTGCAAGTCCAGCGCATAAATGCTGACATGGCGCGGCGCGCGCTCCACGGTTTCACCGGCACGCGCATACTCATACAAGGCCTTGCCGTCTTTCTTGAGCGCGCTGTGCATGGGCGGAATTTGCGTGATCGCACCTGTGAAGGCCTGGCAGACCCGCGCAATGTCTTCTGGAGAGATGCTTACTGGAGACTCGCTCAGCACTTCGCCCTCGGCGTCACCGGTGGTGGTGGTCACGCCCAGGCGGGCCACGGCTTCGTAGGTCTTGTCGGCATCGAGGTGCATCTGACTGAATTTGGTCGCGGCACCAAAACACAGCGGCAGCACGCCCGTGGCCAAAGGATCGAGGGTTCCGGTGTGCCCCGCCTTTTCCGCGCGCAGCAACCACTTTGCTTTTTGCAAGGCCTGGTTGCTCGACAAGCCCAACGGCTTGTCAAGCAAGAGCACGCCGTGCACGGGACGCCGTGCAATGCGAACGCGAGAAGGGGTTGGATTGGTTGAGGACATGGGCAGGCTGCGGGGGCAGCCTCCAAGCATGGTTGGAACCTGACCCCAGTGTTTCAGTCTTCTTTGGCACGAGAGGATACGGCCTTGGCAATCAAGGCGTTCATGTCCGAGGCACGCTCTGGCGTGCGGTCGTACACAAAATGCAGTGTCGGTACGGTGTGAATGTGCAAGCGCTTGAACAAGCCGTTGCGCAAAAAGCCCGCGGCCTGGTTCAAGCCTTCGGCGGCCAGGGCCGGGTCACCGGTCAGCACGCTGAAGAAAACTTTGGCATGGGCGTAATCGGGCGTGACCTCGACTCCCTGCAGCGTGACCATGCCCACGCGCGGGTCTTTCAACTCGCGCGCGATCAACTCGGCCAGATCGCGCTGGATCTGGTCGGCCACTTTGAAACTGCGGTTGGGGGCAGCGGTCTTGCGCATCAATTACAGTGAACGAGCCACTTCCTTGATCTCGTAGAACTCCAGCTGATCACCTTCGACGATGTCGTTGTAACCCTTGATGTTCAAGCCGCACTCGAAGCCTTCCTTGACTTCCTTGGCATCGTCCTTGAAGCGCTTGAGGCTGTCGAGCTCGCCCGTGAAGATGACCACGTTGTCGCGCAGCAGACGCAGGCGCGCCGAGCGACGCACCACACCGGCGGTGACCATACAGCCTGCGATCGAGCCGATCTTGCTGACGCGGAACACTTGGCGAATCTCGGCAGTGCCGATGACCTCTTCCTTTTTGTCCGGGGTCAACATGCCCGACATGGCAGCTTTGAGGTCGTCGACCGCGTCGTAAATGATGTTGTAGTAGCGGA
>CAINMN010000159.1 GCA_903850735.1 uncultured Burkholderiales bacterium
GCCCCTGAGCGTATCGCTGCCATCACCTTCACCAACAAGGCTGCCGCAGAAATGCGCGAGCGCGCCAAAGGCTTGATTGGCGCCCCTGCACAAAAAGTGCTGATCTGCACCTTCCACGCCTTGGGCGTGCGCATGCTGCGACAGGACGGCCAGGCCTTGGGACTCAAGCCCGAGTTCAGCATCCTGGACAGCGACGATGTCGTGAGCCTGTTGAAAGACGCTGGCGGCAGCACCGATGCGGCCACGGCACGGCAATGGCAATGGACCATCAGCAAATGGAAAAACATGGGGCTGGACGCCAGCCAGGCTGAAGCTCTGGCCCAAGATGACAACGAGCGGGTGCTCGCACGCATCATGTCGCGCTACGAAGAGCGCCTGACCGCCTACCAAAGCGTGGACTTCGATGACCTGATTCGGCTGCCGTTGAAATTGCTGCAACAACACCCCGAAGTCCGTGCCCGTTGGCAGCAGCAAATGGGCCATGTGCTGGTCGATGAATACCAAGACACCAACGCCACCCAGTATGAGTTGCTGAAGCTGTTGATCGGCCACCCCGAACGCAGCGATGCGCGCTTCACGGCTGTGGGTGACGACGACCAGTCCATTTACGGCTGGCGTGGCGCCACATTGGACAACCTGCGCCGCTTGCCGCAGGATTTTCCGCCGCTGCGCGTGATCAAGCTCGAGCAAAACTACCGCTCCACCAGCGCCATCTTGCGCGCCGCCAACAACGTCATCCAGCTCAACCCCAAGTTGTTCCCGAAAACCTTGTTTTCAGAGCTCGGCGAAGGCGAGCCTGTGCGCGTGGTCGACGCCGACAACGAAGAGCATGAGGCCGAGCGGGTGGTCGCGCGCATTCAATCGCTGCGCGCGGGCGACACGGTGTCACAAAGTGGCGCCAGCTTCAAAGAGTGGAAAGACTTCGCCGTGCTGTACCGCGCCAACCACCAAGCGCGCGTGCTCGAGCAAGCTTTGCGCAAAGCGCAAATTCCCTACAAGGTTTCTGGGGGACAAAGCTTTTTCGACCGTGCCGAGGTCCGTGACCTGTGTGCCTGGCTGCGCCTGATCGTGAACAATGACGATGACCCGGCCTTTCTTCGCGCAGTCACCACGCCCAAGCGCGGCATCGGCCACCAAACCTTGCAAAGCCTGGGCGTGTTTGCCAGCCAATACAAGCTCAGCCTGTTTGAAGCCCTGTTCAGCAACAGCTTGGGCTCGGTGTTGTCCTCGCGCGCAGTGGCGGGTCTGCATGAATTTGGCCGCAGCATCAGCGACCTGGAATTTCGCGCACGGCATACCACCGGAGCGGAAGATGCCCACCGCTTTTTGATGGACTGGCTCAAGGACATCGACTACGAAAAGCACCTGTATGACAGCGAAGACAGCGAGAAAATCGCTGCCAGTCGCTGGACGAATGTGATGGATTTTTGCGAATGGATGGCGCAACGCTGCGGCGGCCAGATCGACGATGCGGCAGGCGTCACGATGGCGCGCGAAACCAAGTCCTTGCTGGAGGTGGTGCAAACCATCTCGCTGCTCTCCACCCTGAATGAGCGCGAGAAAGACCAGAACGTGGTCACGCTCTCGACCTTGCATGCATCCAAAGGCTTGGAGTGGCCCCATGTGATGCTGGTCGGCGTGACCGAGGGCATGCTGCCATTTCGCATGGACGACGATGCCGGCAGCGAGCACACATCGGAAAGCCTGGCCTCGCGCCTGGAAGAAGAACGCCGGCTCATGTATGTGGGCATCACCCGCGCTCAACGCACGCTGTCGGTCAGCTGGAGCAAAAAGCGCAAAAAAGGGCGTGAGATGGTGAGCGTGAAGCCCAGCCGCTTCATTGCCGAAATGGCGCTCGACCAAGCCACCGTGAAAGAAGACCCGCGCGAAAAGCTGAAAGCACTGCGTGCCGAATTTGCCAAGCGCGCGGCAGCAGCTGTACCGGAACCCTGAGCTTAGAAATGCGCTAACTGTGGGGGCGCGTCAAGCGCTGAGCGCCTTGCGTCGCAACCATTGCGAACCCAGCGCCACCACCACCAGGCCAAAGCCAAGCACATCGGCCACCCAGGAGGGGTAGACCAGCGCAAAGCCTGCCACCGTGAACATCCAGCGCTCGATCAGCGTGGTTTTCACCCAAGCCCAGCCCTGAAAACCGATGGCGATGGCAGCGATGCCCACCGCCGCGGTGAAGGTGACCTGTGCAATGGCCCAAGGATCTGCCGCCGCCAAGGCCTTGCTCGAACCCATCAGCAACAGGCCCTGGCCACTGGGGTCCAGCACAAACATGAAGGGCAACAAGAAGGCGGGCACTGTGTACTTCCAGCATTGCAGCGTGGTCTTGTACGGGTCTCCACCCGTGATGGCCGCAGCCGCAAAGGGCGACAAGGCTGTGGGGGGTGACACCTCGGACAACACGGCGTAATAAAAGATGAACATGTGCGCGGCAAAGTCGGGCACGCCGAGCTTGGTCAGTGCCGGCGCAGCAATCACCGCGCAGATGATGTAGGAGGCCGTCACCGGCACAGCCAGCCCCACAATCCAAACCACCAAGGCGGTGAAAATCGCGGTCAACAACAAAGAGCCATCGGCATAGTCAATGACGATGGTGCTGAATTTCAGGCCCAAGCCCGTCAGCGTCACCACGCCCACAATGATGCCGGCCCCGGCGCAGGTGGCGGCCACATTCAGCACGCCCACCGACCCGGCCTCCATGGCCTTCACCAAGGGTGCACGCCACAAGCGTTGCAGCCAGGGTGTGCCATCGCCTGTGCCCAAGAGGTTGTAGGGCAGCAAGCTGGTGTCGGAGCGCAAGAAGCTGGTGAACAGCGACACGATGGTGGCCCAAAACACCGACAACACCGGTGAGAAGCCCATCATCATGAACACCACAATGGACACCAAGGACAGGAAGTGGAACCAGTAGCGGCGCGTCAAGTTCCACAGCGTGTCCACCGGCTCGATCGCGCCCTCTTTCATGCCGTATTTGCGCGCATCGATCTCCACCATCAGGAACAAGGCCAGATAAAACAGGCCCGTCGGAATGATGGCCATCACCAGCACATCGAGGTAAGAAATTTTCAAGAACTCGGCAATCAAGAAAGCCGCCGCCCCCAACACCGGGGGCGAGATGATGGCCCCCAGGCCGCCCGCAGACAGCAGGCCGCCGGCGGCGTTCTTTTCATAGCCCACCTTGGCCAACATGGGATAGGCCACGGCGCCCAGCGTCACCGTGGTCGCCACGCCGGAACCGGATGGGCCGCCCAACAAAAACGAAGCCAACACCACGGTGCGGCCGGCACCCGTGGGCTTGCCGCCCATGGCAGAAAAAGAAAAATCAATGTAGAACTTGCCTGCGCCCGAGTACTGCAAGAAGGCGCCAAAGATGGTGAACAATATGATCAGGGAAGCCGACACATCCACGGCCACGCCGTAAATACCCTCCAAGGTCATGTACAGCACGCCCACCAGGCGCCCTAATTCATAACCTTTGTGCGTCCAGGGGGCTGGCAACCAGGGCCCCAGCATGGCGTACGCCATGAAGGCCAGGGTGATCACCGGCATGATCCAGCCGTTGGTGCGCCGCATGGCTTCCATGATCAGCACAATGAGGCAGACGCCAAAGAAAATATCCCAGGTTTCCGGCATCGTGTTGCGATCGGTGAAGTCATCGCCGCCTTGAATCAGGTACCAGACCACGGCCACCGACAACAGTGCCGCCACCCAGTCCCACACCATGATGCGGTGCCGGTAGCGCGCACTCACCGGGAACATCAGAAAACACAAAAACAGCACCATGCCCACATGCAGCGGTCGCAAGACTTGCGTGGGCACGATGGCATAGGCGGTATAGAGATGGAACACCGACATGCCCACCGCCAGCAGCGTGACCAGCACCGCCAGAGCGCCACGAAATTTGTTCGCAGCGCCCTCTTCGGCTTCGATGTACGACTCGGCCTTGGCCAGCGAGTCTTCGCTGATCACGACCGTGTCTTGGCCTTTTTCGGCATTGGCGGTGGCAGAGGTCATGGTCAGTTCAGCTTCACGCCTTTTTCAGCAAAGAAGCGCGCAGCGCCCGGGTGGTAGGGAATGGGTGTGGCCGACTGCTTTTGGTTTTCAAGCTTGAAGTTGGTGGCTTCTTTGTGCGAGGCGATCAAATCGTCGCGGCGCTCAAAAGCGGTTTTCACGATGTTGTAAGCCGTCTTCTCGTCCATGCTTTCATGCGCCACCAAAATGTTCATGACCGTGGCTTGGTGGTTGTCGGTGTCCATGCCCTTGTAGACACTCTTGGAGATCACGTCCTCCACATAAAGGTTGCCGTATTTCTTGTTCATGGCAGCCACGGCTTCGGCGTGGTCCACCATCTTGATTTTGGTGCCAGGGGTGTTGGCCAAGTCGGTGACGGCCGCGGTGGGCAAGCCACCCACCCAGAAGAACGCATCGATCTTGCCGTCTTTGATGGCGTTGACCGACTCGGCTGCACCCAGACGCTCGCGCTTCAGGTCCTTGTCTTTGTCCAGGCCGGCCGCTTCAATCAAGCGAAAGGCCATGACCTCGGTGGCACTGCCAGGCGAGCCGGTGGACACGCGCTTGCCCTTCAAATCGGCCATGCGGCTGATGCCCTTGCCCTCCACGCTCACCACATGCATGCGGTTGGGATACAGAACCATCAGGGTGCGCAAGGGCACTTTGTTGCCCTTGAATTTCTCCACCCCTTGGTAAGCATCTTGCGCGGCATCGGTCATGGTGAAACCGATGTAAGGCTTGCCACTGCCCACCAATTTCAGATTGTCCACCGACCCGCCAGTGACTTCGGCCGTGGCTTGCATGCCCGGCACGTTCTTGGACAACACGGCCGCCAAGCCACCGCCCATGGGGTAGTAAACCCCACCGGTACCGCCCGTGGCGATCGACAAATTTTGGGCCTGGGCAGCGCCCCACAAGCCACTCAGTGACAGAACCAACGCCAAACCACAACGGTGCCATGCTCGCATGATGATGTCTCCACATAAGTACAAAACCCCACCATAGCAGGCAGCCTCCCCGCTGGCTATTGCGGTTTTCCAGAGTTTGCGTCCCAGCCAGGACATCGTTGCGCACCGCACCGATGGCCTGGCCCGCCGACAAAACGATAAGATGCGCACCAAAGGAGAAGCCATGAAACACTCATCCCATTTGACACGCCGTGCTGCCGGGCTTGCCCTGGCTTTGTTGTCCTGCTGGACGGGCGCAGCGCTGGCACAAGCCCCATCCGCCTGGCCGTCCAAGCCGATGCGTGTCGTGGTGAATTTCCCGCCGGGCGGCGCCGCCGACCAACTGGCGCGTGCCATTGGCCAGCCCTTGAGCGAAGCGCTGGGCCAGCCCGTGGTGATTGAAAACCGTGCCGGCGCCAATGGCAACATTGGCGGCGAGGTGGTCGCCAAAAGCCCTGCCGATGGCTACACCCTGCTGATGTCCTCAGGGGGCATGGTCTCCATCAACCCGCACCTCTACGCCAAGATGCCGTTTGACCCGGTGCGCGATCTGGTGCCCGTGGCCGCGGCGGCCCGTGTGCTGGTGTTCTTGGAAGTTCACCCATCGGTCCCCGTGAAGAACATCCAAGAATTTTTGGCTTACCTGAAAGCCAACCCCGGCAAACTGAGCTTTGGCTCACCTGGCAACGGCAGTTCGCCCCATTTGGCCGCCGAAATGATGAAGGCCCAAACCGACACTTTTGCGGTCCACGTGCCCTACCGCGGGGCGGCACCTGCGATGCAAGATTTGTTGGGGCACCAGCTCGACTTCATGTTCGATCCCGGCATTGGCTTGCAGCAAGTGCGCAACGGCAAATTGCGCATGCTGGCCGTGGGCAGCCCCAAACGTTCGCCTTTGTTTCCCGATGTCCCCACGCTGGACGAAGCCGGCTTGAAAGGCTTTGACGCCGACAGCTGGTTTGGCTTTTATGCGCCGACCGGCACGCCGGCCGACGTGGTGGCCCGACTCAACCAGGAAATCAACAAGGCCTTGGGCACGCCCGCCGTGCGCGAACGCATTCAAGCCCTTGGCGGCATCTCCGCGCCCATGTCAGCCGCTGATTTCGGCGCACGCGCCAAATTGGACAGTGACCGTTTCGGCGCCCTGATCCGATCCCGCAATATTCGGGGCGATTGAGGGACCAAGCGGCTGTTCGCGACGTCGGCTCAAAGGTTGACTGTCCCCTGGACGCAGGGCACCACATGGCCGCCCACCCACACCTGGTCTTGTGCATCGCGTGACAAGAACACACGCCCATCACGGCCCAAAGCGGCGCCTTGGTGAGCCTGGTAGGAGGAAGGCATCCAGCCTTCGGCCATCAACCATTGCGCCAAAGACGCGTTCAGGCTGCCGGTGACGGGGTCTTCCTGAATGCCCGCCGGAGCCGCAAAGGCGCGGACTTCCAGCCGTGCGGCGTCTTGCCTGGCCGCCACGCCCACTTTCACGCCCAGCGCTTTCAGCCGAGCATGGTCGGGGTTCAAAGTTCGTAAGGTCTGCACATCGTTGATCAGCAGGCCCAACCAGTGCGGCCCGTTGTCCAGATGTTGGGCAGCCAACAGGCTCGCCAAGGGCAAGCACATAGCGTCGAGCAGTGTCTGCAATTCCTGCGGCATCGGAGACTGGCGTTGCAGTGCGGGCGCCGCAAAAGCCCAGTGCCCCGACAGTTGCGACAGCGTGACCCAACCCACACCACACTCCTGCACCAAGCGACCCGGTTTGCGGGGTTGTCCACCGTTGCGCAACCAGGCATCGGCAGTTCCCAGGGTGGGATGCCCAGCAAATGGCAACTCCATGGCCGGCGTGAAAATGCGCACGCGGTAATCCGCGCCTGCCGCCAAGCCTTGCGGCGTGGGCGGCAGCACAAAGGTGGTTTCGCTGAGTTGCGTCCACTGCGCAAACTGCTGCATTGCAGCATCGCTCAGGCCTTGCGCGTCCAGCACAACGGCCAAAGGATTGCCTTTGAAGGCAACCTGCGTGAACACATCGACTTGCTGAAAAGGACGGAGCGGCATGGCAAATCCAAGAGGCACAAAACGCGCATGTTAGCCCCTCAGGCGACAAGCATCTGCCTCAACTCAGGTACATTCTGTCGTGCGTCCTCTGGCGCAGCGAAAGGCCCGCATGACCTCTGAGCACCTTCACAGCGTTTGCCCCCATGACTGCCCCAGCGTTTGTGCGCTGGAAGTGGAACGTCATGCCAATGGCACCGTGGGCCGCGTGCGAGGTGCCGCGCAACCTTACACCGATGGCGTGATTTGCGCCAAGGTGGCCCGCTATGCCGAACGGGTGCACCACCCTGCCCGCTTGACGCAACCGCTGCGACGCATCGGCCCCAAAGGCAGTGGCCAATTTGAGCCTCTGTCGTGGGACACGGCACTGGACTTTTTGGCCGAAAAATTCAAGCACGCCATGGAAGAGCACGGCCCCGAAACCGTCTGGCCCTATCACTATGCTGGCACCATGGGGCTGGTTCAGCGCGGCGCCATTCGCCGCTTGGGCCATCAGGCCGGTTGGTCGCGGCAAATTGAAACTTTTTGCATTGCCTTGTCCGATGCGGGCTGGATGGCCGGTGTCGGCAAAAAAACCGGCATCGACCCGCGCGAGATGATGCACTCTGATCTGATTGTGATCTGGGGCGGCAACCCGGTTCACACGCAAATCAATTTCATGCACTGGGTGCAAGCCGCGCGCCGCGACCGCAAGGTGCCCTTGATCGTGGTCGACCCCTACCGCACGGCCACGGCAGAAAAAGCCGACTTGCACCTGGCATTGAAGCCTGGCACCGACGCGGCGCTGGCTTGTGCGGTCATGCACGTGCTGTTGAAGGAAGGCTGGGTCGATCGCGACTACCTGGCACAGCACACCGATTTTTCGCCCGAAGTCGAAGCGCACCTGGCAACGCGCACCCCCGCATGGGCGGCCGACATCACAGGCTTGTCGGTTGACGAGATCCTTCGCTTTGCCCGGCTTTACGGTCAAACGAAAAAAAGCTATTTGCGCGCAGGCTATGGCTTCACGCGACAGCGCAATGGCGCGGCTGCCATGCACGCGGTCACTTGCCTGCCTGCGATGACGGGCGCATGGCAAACCCTGGGCGGGGGCGCGCTGTACAGCAACGGTGGCTTGTATGCGCTGAATACGCAGTTCTTGTTTGGCCTGGACACCACGCCTCGCCTGGCCCGACAACTGGACATGGGCCGCATCGGCGCGGTACTGGCACGCAACCCTGAGGATTTGCAAGGGGGCCCGCCCGTCACCGCCATGCTGATCCAAAGCACCAACCCCGCCGTGGTCGCCCCCGACAGCCTAGCGGTTCGCAAAGGTTTGCTGCGCGAGGATGTGTTTGTGTGTGTGCATGAGCAATTCATGACCGACACCGCCAAGCTCGCCGACTTGGTGCTGCCCGCCACCACCTTTTTAGAGCACAACGACCTCTACCAAGCCTCGGGCCACACGTTTTTGCAAGCCTCCAAAGCCTTGATTGCCCCCATTAGCGAAGCACGCTCCAACCATGTTTTCATTGGCCAGTTGGCCCAGCGCCTGGGCCTGTCACACCCCGCTTTTGGGATGGCAGAAGAAGCGCTGATTCAGCAAATCTTGCAAGCCTCGAACAAGCCCGATGCCGAACGCCTGCATGCAGAAAAATGGCTGGATTGCGCGCCAGCCTTTGACGATGCGCACTTCTTGAACGGTTTTGGCCACGCTGACAAACGCTTTCACTTTTCGCCCGATTGGTCCAAGATTGGCTCTGGGCATGCAGTCATGCCGCGCATGCCCGATCACATGACCGTGATCGACGAGCCCACCGAGGCCTGCCCTTTCAAACTTGTTGCCGCGCCAGCCCGACATTTCCTGAACACCACCTTCACCGAAACACCCAGCTCGGTGCGCAGCCAAAAGCGCCCCACAGCGCTGATTCACCCGCAGGCCTGCGCCACACTGTCCATCGAAGAGGGTGACCTGGTGCGCCTGGGGAATGTGCTTGGCAGTGTGTTGTTGCATGCCAAGCCCTTCGCGGGCATGTTGCCCTCTACCATCGTGGTGGAAAGCCAGTGGCCCAACGATGCCTTCATCGAAGGCATTGGCATCAATGCCTTGGTCGATGCCAGCCCGGGCTTTCCAGCGGCCGGTGTCGCCTACCACGACACGGCAGTCTGGTTGCGCAAAGAGCGCGCCTGACTCAGCGGTCCGCGCTCACGTGCACGCCAGGGCGTTGGCCCAGGTTCCAACGCCCCTGCAAGGCACGCTCGATCTGGGCGGCCAGTTGCAACAACAGGCCATCGTTGGCTTGCCGGGCTTGGGCGTGAATGCCCAAAGGCAAGCCGTTGTCCTGTGTCGCCATGGGCAAAGAAATGCCTGGAATGCCACACAAATTGGACAGCGGCGTGTAGGCAAAGTTTTGCCATAGGTTTTCGAACCAGTCGTACACCGAGGGGTTGTCGCTGATTGTCAAATACGCGGTCGTGCCCAGCTTGGGCGTGGGCAAAGCAGTGATGGGCGTGAGGATGATGTCCCAGGTTTCAAAGAACTGCCCAAAAGCACGCGACGTGGTGTTGAAAACCGCTTGCATCTTGGCGCGCTCGGCATAAGTGGTGCGCAAGCCTTCTTCCCAAATTTTGATGTTGATCGGCTCAACCTTGTCGGCCGGCGGACGCGCCAAGCCCAAGGGGGCCAGCAGGTTGGTGATGGTCTGCGCGAAATTGCTGATGTAGCAAGTGGTTTGTGCTGCAAAGGCAGCCCGAAAATCCACCGCGGGCAAGGCCCATTCCACCTGATGGCCTAAGCTTTCGAGGAAACGCCCCACGCGCTCCAGCTCGGCCACAAAATGAGGCGTTGCTCGGTAGTCGCCCCATTGATGCGACAGGGCAATGCGCAAGGGTTGCGGGTCCCGTTGAATCAGCTGGCTGTAGGACTCGGGTGCAGACCAGTAAGGCATGAACTCGCCCGGTGCGCCGCCACGGCAGTGATCGACAAACGCCGCTGTATCCCGCACCGTGCGGCTGTGACAGCCTTGAGTGGACACCAGGCCGGTCAGGTCAGAGGCGGCCGGCGCAATGGAGAACACACCGCGCGAGGGCTTCAAGCCGATGTTGCCATTCACACCGGCCGGAATGCGAATCGAGCCGCCGCCATCGGTGGCGTGCGATAAAGGCAAGACACCTGCAGCCACCGCTGCTGCTGTGCCCGCCGACGAACCACAGGTGGTGTAGCTCAGGTCCCAAGGGTTGCGGGTGACATACATGGCCGGGTTTTCGGCCGAGCTGCAAACGCCAAACTCGGGCGTGGTGGTGCGACCCATGATGTTCAAGCCGGCTTGCCGAATTTTTCCCGTCAAAAAGCTGTCCGCGCTGGCGCGGTGGCCTTGCATCAGCGCAGACCCCATTTCCTGCAAACGCCCTTTGAGGGTCGGGCCCAAATCTTTCATCAGGTAGGGCAGGCCCGCGAACGGACCCTCGGGGTTCATGCCGTCTTTCAACGGGTCTTGCACCACATCGTCAAAGACCTCGACCACGGCACTCAAAGCGCCATTGGTTTTTTCAATGCCTGCCGCCACCTGCTTGGCCAACTCTGCGGGCGTGACCTCGCCTTGGCGCACGCGATGCGCCAAAGCAAGACCATCGTGCTGCGCCCATTCATCCCAAGTCATTGCCAATGTCATGTGGTGTCTCCTTTTGTTGGGATGTCCTCAAAGTCCAGAATGACTTTGCCCACCGAGCGACGGCTCATGGTGGTGTCGATGGCCTGCAGCCATTGAGACGCGGGGAAGTGTTGCGTCACTGGCAAGGGCATGTCCGTTGCGGCCATGGCCGCGGTCAGGGTCGACAGAACCTCGCGCACGTCTTCTTCGTGGATCGCGCGCTCATCGGTCAGGCCCCATCCGATGTACTGCCCATAATTGAAGCCCAGGATGGCCAAATTTTTCACCAACACCAAATTGGTGGGCACTTGCGGGATGCGACCCGCAGCGAACCCAATCACCAGCAAACGTGCATGCAAGGCGGCACAACGCAAAGAGGCGTCGAAAAGATCGCCGCCCACGGGGTCAAACACCACATCGACACCGCCGCGGGGGCACAAGGCTTTCACCGCTGACGGCAGGGCTAGGGCATCGGCCGGCAAGGCATGGTGAGCGCCATTGTTCAAGAGCGCGGCACGCTTGGCCTCGGTGCTGGCGGTGGCAATGACGCGCGCGCCCAGCAGCCTGGCCACATGAACCGCGGCCATGCCCAAAGACCCAGCCGCACCATGAATGAGGATGGTCTCACCGGGTTGCAGCTTGGCACGCCATAGCAAGGCGGCCCCCACCGTGCCGTAGGTCACGGGCAAGGCGGCTGCCGCTGTCAGAGGAACACCTTCAGGCACGAGGTACACGGTCGACGAAGTGGTGACCACCTCTTCGGCAAAACCACCCCAATCGAGCGCAGCCATCACACGGTCCCCCACCGCCACATGGGAAACGCCAGCACCGACCTCCAAAACTTCGCCAGAGACCTCGGTGCCTGGGGTGAACGGCAAGGGCGGCTTGCGCTGGTACTTCCCTGCCACAAACAGGCTGACCGCAAAGCCCACGCCGGCATGCCTGACGCGAATGCGCACCTGGCCTGCCATCAAAGGCTGCCGGGAGAGTGATTGGTAGCTCAGCTCGCTCCAATGTCCCCAATGGGTGCAAACCAAGCCTTGGTAGTCACTCATTGGCTTCTCGCTGCTGCGCCGTAAGGGCAATGCCCCGGTCGCGGCCCGACTTGAGGATGGAGCCGACAGGTGTTGGGTCGTTGCGCATACACCGTGCAGCGTCGGGTCACAGCGTCCAGGTAGTGACAATCGCCGCTGGCTCGTCTGGCCAGCGTGAAGATGCTGTTTTTGAAATTGAAATGCTCGACCAGCCCCGCTTTGGTCAGCCGCTTGGCAATTTGCTTGGCGGGCTCATGTTGCGCTTCAAAATCGTCCACCAGCCCCAGACGAACCAAGTCGGGCAATATCACTTCAACCGGCATGGTGCAGCAATTGGCGGCACAGTCATCGCACAAGCCAGTGCGGTACTTGGTCCAGGTTGCGGGCCGATCGACATCGACAATGGCAATGGGAGACCTCACAAGTCATGCACCTCAGGTGGTAGGCGTGGTCCAGGAGCCATCGACATCGCCGCGCAGCACACCGACCAGTTGCAACGTGTCGATGCCCGACATCAAGTCAAAGTCGACGGCATGCGGCAGGGCATTCGCCTTTGACAAAGCCTGCCCATTGGCGCTCAAGGCGGTGGCGGTGCTTCCGCTGCCCGTCAGGTCAGCCGCATCCAAAAAAGCCCATTCTGGCTTGACATTGTTGGTCGTGCTCTTGCCCAAATAGTATTTCAGCATTTGCAAGACATCGGTCAAGGTCACGCTGCCCGAGGCATCAAAGTCAGCGGCCACGTAATTGAGCGGTGACGCATAGGCATCGGGCACCGATTTGCCAAGGTAAATTTTCAAGGCGGCCAGCACGTCCGTGAGCGTGATGGCCGCTTTGGCATTGCTGGGGCTGGCCAGCGTGGGAGTCAGCACCACCGTGCCAGACGCTGCAGACGACAGGCTGTCCACGCCGCTCAAATCGACCACACCAAGCGAGTCTGTTTTGTCTGTGAGCTCGGAGGACATTTGAACATCGGCCAAGGCTTTGGGACTGGTGCTCATGCCCTTCCAAAAAACAGTCGTGCCCGTCAATTGGACGGCAGATGTCTTGTTGACTTGCAAACTGCCAGGGAAGACGTAAGCGCTGCTGACCAGCCCTTGGGCGTCTGTCTGACGCACTTGCAAGGTGCCCGCGGCGTAAAACCCGTCTGGAACCCTCAGGTAGTTGCCACTGCCAAGCTGCCAGCTGGCACCGCTGTTCAAGGAGTATTGCCAGGTTGCGCTGGTCTCCAAGTCGCTGAGGGCCAACAAACCCGTGGTGCTTGTCCATTGGCCCAGCTGAGTTTGCGTGGCTTGCAAGGTGGTGATGTCCGTCACGGGCACATTTTGGTGACCCGAACTCAGCGTCTGCGTTGGCTTTTGAGCCATCAGGTCCACCACTGACATTCCCGACAGCACTTTACCGAAGACGGCATAAGCGCCATCCAAACTGGCGTTGTGAACGTAGTTGATGTAGAACTGACTGGTTGCCGAATTCAAGTCCGACGTTCGCGCCATGGCCACCGTACCACGCAAATTTGTCAAGCCATTGGCAGCTTCATTCAAAATAGGGGCGTAGCCTGAATTGACCGGCACCATGCCGCTGGTGAAGCCCCCCCCCTGTGCCATGAACCCCGAGATGACGCGGTGAAAAATTGTGCCATCGTACAGGCCGCCATTGACATAGGCGATCATGTTCGCGGTGGAGATCGGCGCCAAATCGGCATCCAGTTCCATCACGATGGACCCCAAGGATGTCGAGAACGTCACCTGCGGATCCACGGAGGAAATGACACTGGCCGTCGTCACGAACTTCGGGGCCACCGGCGCTGTGCTGTCCACAGTGACAGGGTAGTAAATTGTGGACGCAGCCGTTGTACGACTGTCCGCAAAGTTGAAGTCGTTGCCTGCCAAATCCTTGATGGCGCCTGCGGCAAAACTCACCGCGTAACTCTTGGCCGCGCTCAGCGATTGCGAGTGTGTCAGTGTCAGAACGTTCTCTGCCACGCTGGCCGTGACGTTGAGCACCGCAACGATCTGCAGGGTGCTTGGGTTGTACTCCACCAAGGAGATGGCACCGGCTCCCCGCACAATGGTTTCGGAAAAGGGTATTTGAATGGCTGCAGTCGGACCGACAACGCCGCGCCAAGAGGCACCGTCCATCACCGGCGCCACGGTGTCAGCACTTGCCGCACTGGCATTGTCGAAGGTGAAGGTGTACGCCAAACTTCCAGGAACCCAATTGTTGCCCGACAAGTCTTTGAGCGCGCCCGCTGTGGTCACAGCCGTGTAGGTTGTTCCCGGAACGATGACGCCCGAGGGCAATGTGACTGTGACGGTAGACCCTTGGATTTGCACATAGCGACTGTCTGTGACATCCACACTGGCCACGGTGGTGTTGCCTGCCTTGAGGGAAAAAGACCCGCTCCCAGCTTGAACAGCTTCGTTGAATTCCAGAACGACGGGCGCGTCGTAGGGCACGCGCAACGCGCCATTCACCGGTGAGGCCGTCATCAGGGTGGGCGCCAAGGTGTCGCGCAGCGCGGCCACTTGCAACGTGGCATCTGCAAATTGCAGCTGCTCAATGTCCCACAAGGTATCGGTGCCTTCGGATACCGAGCTGACCGTGACTGCGTCGGTCGCAGCGGTCCAAGTGATTTGGTAGCTGCTGCGGTTACCGGCAAATACTGCCACGTCCGTGCCGCGATTGCGTGCCCCGATGTCTGCGCTGGCACCGCCATAGAGCGTGTCATTGCCCAAGCCACCCGACAGGGTGTCACTGCCATCCCAACCTTGAAGCACATCATCACCCGCCCCACCCAAGATTTGGTTGGCGCTGGCATTGCCGTACAGACGGTCTGCCTGGCTCCCGCCCTTGAGGTTCTCGATGGTGGAGCCAAAGTTCACCGTCACCTGACCAGGCGCCGTGATGGTGCTTGCGCGAGTTGCGCCCACATACCCCCAGTAACCTGGCGTCAAGTGCAGCGTGGCAGGCTGGCTTGATGCACTGGCATCCAGCAGATCTGTGCCCGCACCATCCCACACAAAATTGGCTGCCGTACTGGACACGGCATAGGTGTCATTGGTTGCACGGCTGGTCAAGCTGGGGCCATACAGGTATTGCAAGGCCGCGATGTCCAGCGCGCTGTATTCGAAAGCATATTCCGCTTCACTGCTGGTGTAACTCATGACGGTCCAGGCCGTCACATCCTCGCTGGAAGAAAGAAAAGGCGGGGTCGCAGAGGCCCCCGTGCTGTCGGGCTCGCCAAAGGGGTGCTTCAATCCCAATGCATGGCCAATTTCATGAATGAGCGTCAGCGCTGCATAGCTGCCGTCTTTGGCCTCTCGGTTGTCCGTTGTGTCGCTTAAAAAAACATCGCTGCCCAGCGAGGTGTCGGTTGGGTTCAAGGCATAACCGGCACTGCCCGTTTGGGTGTTGTTGGCAAAGCTCAGTGTGTTGGGCGCATCGGCCACACTGCTTTGCACAAACTTCAAATCCACCAAACCAGAGATGTAATTGAGTGAGAGCTTGGTCGCAGCGATCTCGGCCGATGTGAAAGCTGTCCAGCCTTTCACGTAATCCGAATTGGCTTCCAGATAAGATGGTGCGGCTTGCGGAAAAGTGTAAGCATAGGTTTTCGAGGAACCCAGGGCGCTCAAAAAGCCAAAGCCGGCCGCTTCGTCTGGCAACAAAGCGCTGATCCAATAAGGCAAGGCTTGCGTACCCTGTGCGTACTCCACTGTTTCAATGAAGCTTGGGATTTTCACGAAGTCAACTGACACCACGGCCGTATCTGTGCCAGCCTCGTCAATCCATGTGAAACGCTTGGCACCAATCAGGTACCGATCGTCGCCGATGCCGCCATTGAGCGTGTCCTGTCCATAAAAGCTTGCCAGGGTGTCGTTGCCATCCCCGGCGGACACGGAGTCATTGCCAAACCCGCCATCCAGGCTGTCGGCGCCTGTGCTGCCGTACAAGGTGTCTTGGCCAGACTCGCCCAGCAGGGTGTCATTGTCGGAACCCGCAAAGACGAAGTCATTGCCAGCACCTGCGGCAATCTGCTTGGCGCCGGCGTAAGTTTGAAAGGAATAGGCACCATCACTGCCTTCCAGGTGGCCATTGATGTTGTCATTGCCGCTGCCCCCAGACACCGTGTCCTGGCCATCGCCGGTCTGGATGTCGTCCGCGCCGTCTCCTCCGTTCAGGCTGTCGTTGCCGTCATCGCCAAACAGCACATCATCGCCTGCATCGCCCTGAACCGTGTCGTTGCCTGAACTGCCGTGCAAATTGTCTTGGCCATCACCACCCAGCAGGCTGTCATTGTCTGAGCCACCATATGCAAAATCATCGCCAGCACCTGCGTCTATCGACTTGGGTCCACTCGAGGGTGTGAAGGTGAAGGTGCCCTCTTGGGCATTGACGATGCGCCCATTGATGCTGTCGTTGCCGTCGCCGCCCAAGACCGTGTCTTGCCCATCGCCCGTTTGAATGGCGTCGGCGCCTGCCCCCCCTAGCAAGCTGTCGTCACCCTCGTCCCCGAACAGGGCATCGTCACCGGCATCGCCCTGCAAGCTGTCGTTGCCGGTATGGCCGTACAAGCTGTCCAAGCCCTCGCCGCCCACCAGGCTGTCATTGTCGGTGCCGCCGAACACAAAGTCGTCCCCTGCACCCGCATCCACAGATTTGGCCCCTGCATAGGCATTGAAGGAATAGCTCCCCGCTTGGCCGCTGACGTTGAAGCCATTGATGTTGTCGTTGCCACTGCCAGCGAGAACGGCGTCCACGCCAGCGCCCGTGTCAATGTCGTCCGCCCCGTCGCCCGCGTCAATGGCGTCATTGCCTTCGCCGCCCTTGATTTCGTCATCGCCCAGTCCGCCGCTCAGAACGTCGTTGCCGGCATCCCCACTCAGGGTGTCGTTGCCAGCATCGCCTGAAATCGTGTCTGCATCCGACCCGCCATACAGAAAGTCATTGCCATCTTCACCGGACAGCGACTTCGTACCTGACACCTTGTAGTAGGAAGCTTGGCCATTGACCATGGCGCCGTTCACGCTGTCATTGCCAGCACCCGCAAGGACCGTGTCGGCGCCATTGCCGGTGTAGATGCTTTCGCTTGCGGCGTTGCCCGTCAAGCGATCAGAACTGTCGGTTCCCTGAATATCAAACATAGAAATGCGCGGTCCAATGAGTTATGCGACGGAGGCAGCTGGCGGAGGCCCTATTGTCACAAAGAATTCTCTCATTGGGAGGCGCTGCAGGCGCCTGTTTCCCAAGGGTTTGCGCCCGTTGGCGGCCGCCTGCGCCCCCTGGCAGCGCAACATCTGAAAAATCAAAGGTATTTCAACAGCGGTCGAAGTATTTTTCGCAAGACAGGATGCACCTCCCCCGCGCCCAACAGCGTGGCTGCCAAGGCCACTTGGGTGCGCACCACGGCGCGCTCGTGGCTGAAGGCTTTGAACCCATAATGGCCATGGGCGTTGCCAATGCCCGAATGGTTGACACCGCCAAACGGCAAGTTGCCGTGCATGAATTGCAGCAAGGCATGGTTGACACAGGCCCCACCCGAGGCGGTATTGGTCAAGACCTGGTCGACATGGGTCGAAGTCTGGCTGTAGATGTACAAGGCCAGGGGCTTGGGGCCGGCGTTGATTTTGTCAATCACCTCCTCCATGGATCGGAAGGTGATGACAGGCAACAACGGGCCAAAAATTTCCTCTGACATCAATCGACTGTCCGCAGGCAATTGATCCAGCAAAGTGGGCTGAACGAAACACGCATCCTCTGCGACGCCACCGCCCAACAGCACGCGTGCGCCGCGCGACTGTGCATCCTCCAGCAAGGTTTTCACGCGGCTGGTGTGCCGTGCGTTCACCATGTGTGCAAGGTGTGGATTGGCCGCTTGCTCGGCCAAGCTTTCGCCATAAGCTTTCTGAATCACCTGACGGCAACAAACCAGCCAAGCGTCTTTCACACTTTCGTGCACATAGACATGGTCTGGGGCAATGCATGTTTGACCCGCATTGGTGAACTTGGCCCACATGATATTGGAAGCTGCCAAGCGCAGGTTGGCGCTGGCATCCACGATGGATGGGCTTTTGCCCCCCAACTCCAGGGTGACACTGGTCAAATTTTGCGCTGCCGCCGCCATCACCTGCTTGCCCACCGCCGGGCTGCCGGTGAAAAACACGTGATCGAAGGCAAGCGCTTGCAGTCCCTGGGCGACCTGGGCATCGCCTTCGACCACGGCCACTTCGTCTTCTGTGAAGACTTCGCGAACCACTTGGGCCATCAGGCCAGAGAGGTGAGGCGTCAATTCAGATGGCTTGATGATCACCGTGTTGCCGGCGGCAATGGCCGACACCAACGGGCCCAAGGTGAGGTTCACCGGGTAATTGAAAGGCCCCAAGATCAGGCAACGCCCCCGCGGCACGTATTCCACGCTGCTGCGCGTTCCCAGGGTCATCAGCGTTGGCCAGACGCGCTTGGGCTTCATCCATTTTTTCAGGTGTCGGATGGCATGGTTGGCCTCGATGCAAATGGGCAGGATTTCACCCAAGTCCACCTCGCCGGGCGGCTTGCGGAAGTCTGCATGTGCGGCACGGTACCAGTTCTCGGTGTGGGCGATCACCGCATCGCGCAGCTTGCGAATTTTGGCGATGCGCTCTTGCGCGGTGGAACTGCGAAGGCGCAGGGCTGTTGCGGCCTGGCGCTCAAAAATCTCGTGGATTTGTACCATGGCTGTGAATGGCCCTGTGCGTCAATCTTGGCATCAACTTGAAAGTCTGAGCACACGCGCCATTTCGCAATTCAGTCGATTTTGATGCTGGCCGCGCGAATGACCGAACGCCAGCGCTCGGCATCTTCGCGCATCCACTTTTCCATCTCTTCCGGCGTGTTCCCCACAGGGTCAGCGCCAGCTTCGCTGAACTTGCGGGCCATTTCAGGGGTTTTCAAGATGTCGGACACCGTCTGAGACACTTTTCGTGTGATGGCTACGGGGGTGCGCGGCGGTGCCACCATGCCAAACCAGGTCACAGCCACCACGCCAGGCACCGACTCATCCAAGGCGGGCAGCGCGGGGTAAGCGGGCAGGCGTTTGGGGCTGGTCACGGCCAGAACACGCAGCTTGCCATTGCGCACATGACCCATGCCTGCGGCCACATTGCCGAACATCACTTGCACATGGCCGGCCAGCAAGTCGGCCACGGCAGGCGCATCGCCCTTGTAAGGGACGTGCTGAATTTTGAAGCCGGTTTTCAGCTTGAACAACTCCGCCGTCAAATGGGCCGTCGAGCCATTGCCCTGCGATGCATAGCTGAGCTTGTCCGGGTTGGCCTTCACATAGGCCAGGAACTCCTGCAAAGTGTTCACGGGCAAGGAGGGGTGCACAAACAGCGCATTGGGCACGGTGGCAATCACCGTGATGGGGGCAAACTTGCTCGGGTCGTGGTTGAGCTTGGGGTACAGGCTTGGGTTGACGGTCAGGGAAGGCGGCGGCGCGGCCAGCCAGATGTAACCATCGGGCTCTGCGTTGTAGACAAACTCGGCGCCAATGTTGCCCGCCGCACCCGGACGGTTTTCGACCACCACGGGTTGCGCCAGGCGTTGTGCCAGGGCCTCTGAGAGCATGCGCGGCAAGATGTCCGCCGTGCCGCCAGCAGGGTTGGGGACAATCACGCGGATGGGCCGCGCCGGCCAATCCTGGGCCTGCGCGATCCAGGGCATCGACAGCAGGGCGCCCACCACGCCCAGCATGGCGAGTCTTCGTTTGTTCGTGCTTGTTGTCACACACTTCTCCTTAAATTGGAATCACCATCAGCGTTTCAACGGCGCGCGAGTCGTAGACCATGCGCCGCTGGGCAAAGCGAGGTTCTGCACCGCCAAGATCAATCAGGTCATGGCATTCACCGCTGGCAAACAGCATGCTGTCGCCCATCAATTCCATCGTGCGCACCACCACAAAACTGGAGCGCACCTGCAACAAGCCGGCCTCAGTCTGCCCGATCACCTGGATGGCGCTGATCACATGCCGGTAGCTTTGGGGTTGGTAAATGTTGGCCAGCCGCATGGACTTGATGCGGTCGCGCAATTGGGCGGCGCTGCGCGCATCGATGATGGCCATGGGCAGGCCACGGTCGTGGTTGAAACGCGAGGTCACGGTGTAGCGGCCCTCGGGCAGCATCAAGCCTGCGATCGCTTCAACCCGGTTTTGGTCGATGGCGTGCGCCCACTCTGCCAGCAGGTAAGACACGGCATCGACATGCTGGCGATGCAAAGTCAGGCGCTCGGCCAAGGACACTTCAGGGGAGGAATCAGAAGCCTTCATGCTCACAGCCCCATGTACTGGCGGTAGTTGTGCCAAAAATTGCGGATCGCCCGCTCGGAGAGTTTGCTCGAGCCGCCGCTTTCCAATGTCTTGCCCCCCATCTCGATGAAAGAGGCACCCTCTTCGCCATCGGCAAAGGCGCGCTGCATCATTTCGCACACGGCGGCATCTTCCACCGAGACCATGCCCGCCGAGCCCACCAAGTTGATTTGGGTCAGGCGCATGCGGGTGGTCTCTTCATCATCGTCTTCGAAGCCAAAGTAAGTCCAAACCAAATCGGACTGGTTCACACCTCGCGGAATCAGCTGGCGGGTGGCCAGGCTGTTGGCAATTTGGTGCAAAACGAAAGACGGGCAGGTGTTGAGGATTTGCACACTCACGCCATCGCCGTATTCATCTTTCCATTTCAGGATGCCCGGGTCTTCCAGCGTCAATTGATCGTTGTGCGAGCGCAATTCACTGGAGGCTTTTTCATAGTCGGCGGATTTCTTTTCCGTACCGGCCTTGGTGTAGAAATACACATGGCGTCCAGCGGCATCGAGCACCATGGCGGACTCTTGCGACTGGCGCGACAAGCCAAAGGTGCCGTAGAAGGTGTGCAAGATGTTGGCGTGGTAAGAGTCACGCGGGTTCTCGTGGTAGGTTTTCCAATTGGCATGGATGCGCTGCGTGTCATAGCCCAGCACCTTCAAGGGACGGTTCAACACACGGCGAATGCCCTGGGCCACGTCCCCCAACCAAGCCTCCAAGGGCTCCACGTCTTCAGAGAAACTTGCAAAGACCAGCCCACACAGCGTGTCCACGCGCAATTTGCGCAAGCCGTGCTGGGATTTGTCAAAGTCCTTGGGCAAACCACCCTCGCCGCGCAGGCCCTGGCTGAAGGCTGCGTTGCTCAGGTCGCCCTCCAGGGTGAACGACCACGCGTGGTAAACGCAATAGAGCCGTTTGGCAGAGCCAAAAGGCTCTCGGCACACCATGTTGCCGCGGTGCGCACAGCGGTTGACCACCGCATGCAAGCTGCCATCTTCGGCACGTGTCATCACCACAGGGGTGTCACCGATGAAGGTGGTTTTGTAATCTCCCGGGTTGGGCACCTCGGCTTCCAGGCCCACATAGTTCCACACAGGCCCGCGAAAAATACGGGCTTGCTCCTGAATGTAAATGTCAGGGTCCGTGTAAGCCCAATAGGGCGCCCGGGTGTAACCCTCTTCGGGCCAGGTACGGGCTTGCCCCGTCAGACGCGAAATCGATACGGTGTGCTCGGCATTGCACGACATGGGCGATATCTCCGGTTGTCTTGGCGGCATTGTGCAGCAAGCCCCGTTCAGGCGAAAGTGCCAACGACCCGCGGGTGACACCCAGGGTCGTGGCGGGTTTTGGCGCGAAGCATTCTTGGCTTGAAAAGAAGATAATGATTTTTTTGGAGTCTTTGCATCTATGACCACGATCTCCTATGGCCTTCATGGCAAAGTTTGCTTGATCACTGGCGGCGCCCAAGGCATTGGCGAAGCCTGCGCCCGCTTGTTTGCCCAAGAAGGCGCTCAGGTCGTCTTGGTGGACGTTCAGCAAGCATCCGGCGAGCGCTTGGCCGCTGAACTGCGCGACAAAGGCCAGCACGCCCAGTTCTATGCCTGCGACATCGGCGACAAAAAAGCGGTGGACGAACTGGTTCACCAAGTGACCACGGCCTTCCAGCGCATCGATGTCTTGGTCAGCAATGCAGGCATCTTCAGGGCCTCCCCCTTCCTGGAGATTTCGGAAGACGATTTTGACGCCGTGCTTCGCGTCAACCTGCGCGGGGCCTTCCTGGTCGGGCAAGCCGTGGCGCGCAGCATGAAAGCCACCGGCGGCGGCGCCATCGTGCACATGAGCTCGGTCAATGCGGTGGTGGCCATTCCAGAAATCGCCACCTACAACATCAGCAAGGGCGGCCTGAATCAGTTGACGCGCGCCATGGCCCTGGCCTTGGCCGACGATGGCATCCGTGTCAACGCCGTCGCGCCGGGCACGATTGCCACGGAACTGGCGCGCCAAGCGGTGTTGACCAACGAAGCCTCGCGTCAAAAAATTCTCAGCCGCACGCCACTGAAACGGCTCGGTGACCCCTCCGAAGTCGCTCAGGTGGTGGCCTTTTTGGCCAGTGATGCCTCAAGCTACATCACGGGCGAAGTCATCACGGTGGATGGCGGCCGCATGGCCTTGAACTACACGGTGTCGGTGTAAGGTCTGCGCCATCAAGCTTTGGCGCTGTACACAAGCTCCGCCGCAATCAGGTCGAGCGACGCGAAACCCACCGACTTGAAGACCGTGATGTCCTGTGCATCACGCCGCCAGTGGCCCTCGGGCTGCGCTGCCAGCTCGGCCAATTCAGCCTGAATGGCCGCCGGTGCGATGAGGCCCTGCTGAATCGCTTGAAACACTTCGCCTCCCTTTTCAAGCACTGCGCTTCGGCTGTCGGCGAACACCTGGGCCTGGGCCATCAAGGCGGGTTCGGCCTCTGCCATCTGCGCGGTGAAGGCGCCGATCAAGCCCAGGTGTGTGCCAGGCCGAACCCAGTCCGTGCGAATGAAAGCTTCGGTGGCCGTGGTGGCCGCGGCCACCACATCGGCTTGTGCCAGCGTTTGCTCAAGGTCGGTTGCCACCGATGCAGCGATGCCCTGTTGTTGCAACTGAGCGACCACCGCATGTGCTTTGCTGGCCTGGCGGCCCCAAACCAACACGTTGTCAAAAGGCATCACCTCCACATGCGCCTGGACCAGCGGCACACTCAAAGCGCCCGTTCCCAGCATCGCCAATGTTCGGCTGTTCTGACGTGCCAGCCTGCGTGCCGCCAGCGCGGCGGCGGCTGCAGTGCGGCGCAAGGTCAGCGCCGTGCCGTCCAACACCGCCACCGGATGACCGTTGTCACAAGAGATCAAAACGTAAACGCCTGACACCGCCGATTCACCCTTGGCGTTGTTGCCGGGCCAGACCGAGACCAGCTTCACCCCCATCAACTGGTGCGGCCGCCAGGCCGGCATGATCAACACACAACTGGCATCATGGTTGGGCGTCAGGTGGCTGCGAGGTGGCGCTTCAATGGCTTGCTGCAAGCCCTGCGCCAGCGCGTTGGCCAACAACGGGTAAGGCAAAGCCTTTTCAACTGCCTTTGAATCAAAGTGGTGCATGGCCTGGCTCGTAGAGTTTCAGGTAGTATAGATTTGCATGCAACAACGCACACTTTATGCAAACTGATGTCTTGATCGTTGGCGGGGCAGCCGTGGGCAGTGCAGCCGCCTATTTTCTGGCTTCCCAACCGAGCTTCAAGGGGAAAGTTCTTGTCATCGAACAAGACCCCACTTACGAAAAATCAGCGACGGCCTTGTCAGCAGCGTCCATCCGGCACCAGTTTTCCACCCCAGAAAACATTCGGCTGTCCCAGTTTGGCAGCCACTTTTTAAAGACTGTTGACGAGCACCTCAGCGTGAACGGCGAAGTGCCGGCCATTGGCTTCAAGGAACGTGGCTACCTTTTTCTGGCGACGCCCCAAGGCCTGGACATTCTGCAAGCCAATCACCTCACGCAACGCGCTGAAGATGTGGACGTCAGTCTGTTGACGCCAGCGCAATTGCAATCGCGCTTTCCATGGCTGAACGTGGACGATTTGTCTGCCGGCTCTTTGGGCAACAGCGGTGAAGGCTGGCTCGATGCCTATGCGCTGATGCAAGGCTTTCGGCGCAAAGCCCAGTCGCTCGGCGTTCAATACCGACAAGCCCGCGTGGAAGCACTGCACCGCGAGGGGCGACGCGTGACGTCGGTGCGGTTGTCGACTGGCGAACTGATCACGTGTGGCACCGTGATCAATGCTGCAGGCACAGGCGCGACCGCACTGGCCCAAAGTGCGGGAATTTCACTCCCAGTGCAAGCGCGCAAGCGCAGCATTTTTTTCTTCACCAGCAACGCACGCCTGGATTCCTGCCCCATGGTCATCGACCCCTCGGGCGCTTATTTCCGCCCCGAGGGCGAGGGCTACCTTTGCGGCATTGCGCCCAGCCCCGAGCAAGACCCAGAGTGCCATGATTTTGAAGTGCAGCACAGCCTGTTTGAAGAGGTGCTCTGGCCTCTTTTGGCGGCCCGCGTACCCGGCTTTGAGGCGCTTCGATTACAGCGCAGTTGGGCGGGCCACTACGACATGAACCTGCTGGACCACAACGCCATTTTGGGCGCACACCCGGATGTCGATAATTTTTTGTTCGCCAATGGTTTCAGCGGCCATGGACTGCAACATTCACCGGCCGTGGGCCGGGCGCTGTCAGAGTTGGTGACCTTCGGCGAATTTCGCACCCTTCAATTGGATGCTTTCGGTTGGGGGCGCGTGATCGCGCAACGCCCTCTGCACGAAATCAATGTCGTTTAGCGCTTTTGAAAAGGCGCGTTGCCCACTGCCCCAGATCATCGAGGTAAGTGAACACCACCGGGATGACCAGCAGGCTCAGCACCGTGCTGGTGATCAGCCCCCCAATGACGGCAATGGCCATGGGTGAGCGAAAACTGGTGTCGGCAGTGCCCCAGCCAATGGCAATGGGCAGCATGCCCGCGCCCATGGCGATGGTGGTCATGACAATGGGCCGGGCACGCTTGTGGCAAGCGTCAAGCAGGGCGTCCCAACGGTTCATGCCGGGCACAGCGGGATGGCCATTGGTGGCTGGGCGGCCACGCCGCGCTTCGATGGCGTATTCCACCAACAGAATAGAGTTTTTGGTGGCGATGCCCATCAGCATGATGAGGCCGATCAGCGAGGGCATGGAAAAGCTTTTTTGCGCCAGCAGCAAGCCCACAAATGCGCCGCCCAAAGACAGGGGCAGCGCAGCCAAGATGGTGACCGGGTGCAAAAAGCCTTTGAACAACAACACCAGCACGATGTAGATGCACAGCACGCCGATCAGCATGGCCAGGCCAAAGCTGGCAAAGAGTTCGCCCATGACTTCGGCGTCGCCCACTTCGACCACCCGCACCCCCGCTGGCAGGCTTTGCATGGACGGCAACTTTTGCACCGCCTCGGTGACATCGCCCAACGGCATGCCAGAGAGTTCGATCTCGAAATTGATGTTGCGCTGGCGGTCGTAGCGATCGATCACGGCCGGCCCCCCGGTCACCTCGATGCTGGCCACCTGGCCCAGCATGACTGGGCCACGGCTGCCCGGCACCGTCAGGCGCTCAAGCAGCGACAGGTCCTTGCGGGCATCGGCCTCGAGCTTGACCACGATGGGCACTTGGCGCTGCGACAAATTGAGCTTGGGCAAGGCGGCGTCATAGTCGCCCAGCGTCGCCACGCGCAAGGTGTCGCTGATGGCGGCGCTGGTCACGCCCAGATCGGCGGCTTTGGCAAAGTCGGGACGCACCGTGATTTCGGAGCGCACCAGACTGGCGGTCGAGGCAATCGATCCCAAGCCATCGATGGTGCGCAAGTCTTTTTCCACCGCTGTGGCTGTGGTTTGCAAGGCTTGCGGGTCTTCGCCGGTCAACACCAGGACATATTTTTCGCCCGAGCCGCCCAGGCCGACCTTGGTGCGCACGCCAGGCAATTGTTGCAAGGCTGTGCGGATTTGGTTTTCAATCAGTTGCTTGCGCGGCCGCGTGCCGCGCTCGGACAGCTGCAGGGTCAGGGTCGCCTTGCGCACCTCGGCGGCGCCGCCGGCAACGAAGGGGTCGGTGCCCGCGCTGCCGCCGCCGATCGTGGTGTAGACGCTTTTCACGTGATCGACCTTCATCAAGATCTGGCGTGCATGCTCGGCGCTGGCCTGGGTTTGTGCCAGCGTTGCGCCGGGCGGCAACTCCACATAAACCTGCGATTGCGAGTTGTCGTCTGGCGGAATGAAGCCTTGTGGCAAAAGCGGCACCAGCATGATGGAGCCGATGAAAAACAAGGTGGCCATGAGCATGGTGATCAAACGGTGCTTCATGCACCAGGCCACCCAAACCATGTAGCGGGTCAGCCACCTGGGCTCGTGCGCAGCGGCCACGATGGGCTTGAGCAGGTAAGCCGCCATCATGGGCGTGAGCACCCGCGCCACCACCAGCGAGGCGAACACCGCCA
>CAINMN010000160.1 GCA_903850735.1 uncultured Burkholderiales bacterium
AGCATGTGATGGACGGTGGCGGTAACTTCCGCGCCAACTTTGGCGTCGAGCGCGACGGCAAGAATTTGCTGGCCGAAGACGGCTCACACTCGCTGGGCGCCGACATCACCACCGGCTACCCCGAACTCGACCATGTGCTGCTCAAAAAGCTGGGCTGGTGGGATGAGCTGAACGATGCCGAAAAAGCGGCGGCCGAAGGCAAGAACAGGAAGACAGACTCCTCGGGCGGCATGATTCGCGTGTTCATGCAAAACCATGGCTGCCATCCGTTTGGCAACGCCAAGGCGCGTGCGGTGGTCTGGAACTTCCCCGATCCGATTCCGCAACACCGCGAGCCCTTGTACGGCAACCGTCCGGACCTGATGGCCAAGTACCCCACGCACGACGACAGAAAGGCCTTCTGGCGCCTGCCCACCTTGTTCAAGACCGTCCAGCAGAAAAACCTGGAAGACAAGGTCCACGAGAAATTCCCGCTGATCATGACCTCGGGCCGTCTGGTCGAGTACGAGGGCGGTGGCGAAGAAACCCGCTCCAACCCCTGGCTGGCCGAGTTGCAACAGGAGATGTTTGTCGAGCTTCATCCCAAGACGGCGGCCGACCGCGGCGTTCGCAATGGCGAGCGCGTGTGGGTCAAGACGCCCACAGGTGGGCGCATGAACGTACAGGCCATGGTGACCGAACGCGTCGCCCCGGACACGGTGTTCCTGCCCTTCCACTTCTCGGGCCGCTGGCAAGGCGCCGACATGTTGGCGCATTACCCGACGGGTGCAGCGCCCATTGTGCGCGGTGAGTCGATCAATATGGCGACCACCTATGGTTACGACAGCGTGACCATGATGCAGGAAACCAAGACCACGGTCTGCAACATCGAACGCGCTTAATTCAAGGAGACCTCTGATGGCCCGCATGAAATTTATCTGTGATTCCGAGCGCTGTATCGAATGCAATGGCTGCGTCACGGCGTGCAAGAACGAGCACGAGGTGCCCTGGGGCGTGAACCGCCGCCGCGTGGTCACCCTCAACGATGGCGTTCCCGGCGAAAAGTCCATCTCGGTGGCTTGCATGCATTGTTCGGACGCGCCTTGCATGGCGGTGTGCCCGGTCAACTGCTTCTACAAAACCGACGAAGGCGTGGTGCTGCACGACAAGGACGTCTGCATTGGCTGTGGCTATTGCTCTTATGCCTGCCCCTTTGGCGCACCGCAGTTCCCCTCGCAAGGCACTTTTGGCGTGCGCGGCAAGATGGACAAATGCACCTTCTGTGCCGGCGGCCCCGAAGCCAATGGCAGCCAGGCCGAATTTGAAAAATACGGCCGCAACCGCTTGGCCGAAGGCAAGCTGCCGGCCTGCGCCGAAATGTGCTCCACCAAGGCCTTGTTGGCCGGTGATGGCGATGTGGTTGCCGACATCTTCCGCAACCGCGTGATCAAGCGCAACAAGGGCGCAGAAGTCTGGGGTTGGGGCACGGCCTACGGCAGCAAGCAAGCCGGCCAGCCCGCCAAAGAAGGGGGCAAGTCATGAGCGCCAAGACTGGCCTTTGCCTTCTCGGCCTCGTGGGCTTGCTCTCGGCTTGCGGTGAAAAACCTCAAGTGATGGGCACCCGTTCAGACGTGTCGCCCTACAGCGGCCCCGCCGGAACGGCAGCCTCTTACAGTGCCGCGGGCTGGAAAGCCGGCGACAAAACCAGTTGGGAGCAATCCTTGCGTGCGCGGGCCCAGTACGGCCAGAACGACTACACCCGCGCACCCTGATCGGAGGTCACCATGTTCCGATTCCTCATGATGCTCTGTCTGGCCTTGGCCAGCTGGAGCGCCACGGCCCAGGACAAAGCGCCTGCGGTGCAAAGCGTCAACATTCAAGACGTGCGTCCAGATGCCAGCGACGACCCCAATTACGCCCAGCAAAACAATGCCGAGCGTGGCAAGGTCCAGCCAGGCAACAATGCGCCGATGTGGCGTCAAGTGGGTGCCGGCGTCGAAGGCTTCAGCAGCTTGCCCAAGTCCACCGCGCCTGAAGCCGGCGTGTTGATTCAGCCCTTCGTGCAGTACCCCGGTTCAACGCTGACCAATGCCGGCGAAGCCTGGCGCCAGGTGCGCAACCGCTGGCTGATTCCTTACGGCGGGTCCTTGCTGTTGATTGTGCTGGGCGCGATTGCCATCTTCTATTGGACCAAGGGCACGATTGCTTTGCACGGTCAGCCGACCGGTCGCATGATCGAGCGTTTCACGCCGTTTGAGCGTTCCGCCCACTGGGCCAATGCCATTGCCTTCGTGATCCTGGCGGTCTCGGGCCTGGTCATGGCCTTTGGCAAATTCATTCTCCTGCCCGTGCTGGGCAGCACGATCTTTGGCACGCTCACCTACGTGCTGAAGAACGCCCACAACTTTGCCGGCCCCCTGTTTGCCGTGTCGCTGGTGGTGGTGATCGTCACCTTCATCAAGGACAACTTGCCGCGGCCCGAAGACTTTCAGTGGCTGGCGCGTTTCGGCGGCTTGCTGGGCGGCCAGGAAGTGCCCTCGCACCGCTTCAACGCCGGTGAAAAAGTGCTGTTCTGGTTTGGGGTGTTCTTTGTCGGCGCCATCGTGGTGGCGTCCGGCCTGGTGCTGGACATGCTGATTCCTGACCTGGTGTACGAGCGCAGCACCATGCAGATTGCCCACATGATTCACTTGGTCGCCACCGTCGTCATGATGGTGATGTTCATGGGCCACATCTACATGGGCACCTTGGGCATGGAAGGCGCCTACAGCGCCATGCGCACCGGCTATGTCGATGAAACCTGGGCCAAAGAGCACCATGAGCTCTGGCTCGACGATATTCACGCCGGCAAGATTCCGGCGCAACGCAGCACGCCCGCGGCCCAACCCACGGCGCAAGCATGATCACTGGAGTGCAAGCCATGACACAACGCTCTTCATTTTTGGCCCTGGTGCTGGCACTGGGACTTTGCACCTCGGTTTGGGCCAAATTGCCCCCGCCCAGTGACGAGGCCAAGGCCAAGGCGGCCGAAGCCGCTGCCAAGACCGCACATGCCGGCAAGGTCGATGCCTTCAAGCTGTGCAAGGCCCAGGACAAAGTGGCGGCCCATGTGCAAAAGACCAACAAGGCCAAGGCTGGCAAACCCACGGCCACTGCGGCCTGTGCTGACCCCGGCCCCTTTGTGGCTGCGGCGCCTGCGGCCGCACCTGCCGCGGCAGCACCCGCCGCTGCGCTGGCTACCGCGCCTGCCAAAAAGTCTTGAGGCTCTGGCGCTGAGTGCCCCGCCCGGCAGGGCGGCGCTCAGCACAAAGCGCTGACTCGGGCGACAATCGGGGCATGCCCAAACTGACTTCTTTGCTGCTGAATGTGGGCCATGCCCTGGATCACCTGTTCCTGTTGATCTTTGCCACGGCGGTGGGTGCCATCGCCGTCGACTTCGGGGTGGGGCGCTGGGAAGACATGATGCCCTACACAGTGGGCGCCTTCGTCCTCTTTGGCATTGGGTCCATCCCCGCAGGCCGTCTGGGCGACCTCTGGGGCCGGCGTCGCATGATGGTGGTGTTCTATGTCGGCATGGGCCTGTCGGGCTTGCTGGTGGCCGCCACCCAGTCGCCGTGGCAAATGGCCCTGGCCTTGACGCTGATGGGCGCTTTCTCGGCCATCTACCATCCGGTGGGCATTCCGTTCCTGGTGCAGCGCTCGACAACGCCAGGCCTGACGATTGGCATCAACGGCTTGGCGGGCAACATGGGCATTGCCCTGGCCGCGCTCTCCACTGGTTTTTGGGTGCAGTATTTTGGCTGGCGCATGGCCTTTGTGATGCCCAGCTTGCTGTCCCTGGTCTGCGCCTGGCTGTTTTGGCGACATGCTCCGCAAGAAACCTCGGCGCCTGCCAAGAAAAACAACACCTCGGTGCATTTGCCGAAAAACCTGGCCATCCGAACCTTGCTGGTCATGATTGGCTCGGCCATCACTACTAGCGTGCTGTTCAACTTCACCACCAATGGCAATGCGCAACTGCTGGCCGAGCGGCTGCAAGGCCTGGTGCACGAGCCTGTGATGATTGGCGTCTTGCTGGCGTGCATGTATGCGGTGGCCTCGTTTGCCCAAGTGGCGGTGGGCCGCTTGATCGACCGCGTGCCTGTCAAGCCCTTGCTGTTTTCCATCATCGTGGCCCAGGCCGTCATCTTTTTGTTGGCCGCCAATGCCACCGGCTGGCTTTGGTACGCGGCCGCCATTCTCTACATGGTGACGGTGTTTGGCGCCATTCCCTTCAACGACGTCATGGTGGTGCGCTACATCGACGACTCGCTGCGCTCCCGCGTCAGCGGCACCCGCATCGCCGTGTCTTTTGGCTTCAGCTCGCTGGTGGTGTACTTGCTCGGCCCCATGGTGAAGCAAGAGGGTTTTGCCACCCTGATGCTGGTCATGTCCTGCGTGGCGGCCTTGGGCGCACTCATCGTGCTTTGGCTGCCGGGCGAGGCGCAAATGCGCATGGCGCGACAGTCTTAAAAATGGCAGGCCCACCTGACCCTTGGTTGGGTTCGGGGCCCGTCTGTCATCCAGGTGTCCTGGGGCCTTGCGGCCTGCATGCCACAATGAATTCATGGAACTCAATACCCAAGTTGTCACCACGCCGGCACGCGATGCCTCCACCGTCCTGATTTTGCGCGACCATGCCGACGAAGGCTTGCAGGTGTTCATGCTGCGTCGCCACAGCGATTCTGCGGTGCTGGGCGGCGCCTATGTGTTTCCGGGGGGCAAGCTGGACACGGCGGACCTGGAAATCGATGCATTGGTGCACCTGGACCAGGCCCCCGATGCGCTGCACCAGCAACTGGCCGAGCCCGAACTCGACCTGGACAAAGCCAGCGGTTTGTTTGTGGCCGCCTTGCGCGAAGCCTTTGAGGAATGCGGCGTCTTGTTCGCCCACTCTCTGCACCAACGCCCGGTGGATGTGGCCGATGTCTGGCGCCAAATGCGCGAAGGCTTTCACCTGACCGATCTGCTGCCGGTGTTGCAATTGCAATTGAAAACCCAGGCCCTGGTGCCTTGGACCCGCTGGATCACGCCGTTCAAGCCCTCGGTCATGAACAAGCGCTTTGACACCCGCTTCTTTTTGGCAGCCGCCCCCGAAGGTCAGATTGCCGTTCACGACAACATCGAAGCCACCGAAAGCGCCTGGCTGAGCCCGCGCCGGGCCCTGGAAGATTATTGGGCTGGCCAGATCGATCTGGCCCCACCGCAAATCATGAGCCTGGTCAACCTGAACCACTACAACGATGTGGCGCAGGCCATGCAAGCCGCGCGCCTGCGCCCGCCGCCCACCATCCAGCCTGAGCCGTTTGACGATGAAGGCACGCGCACCATTTGCTATCCCGGCGATGTGCGCCACCCGCTCTCAACCCCAGTGATGCCAGGGCCTTCGCGCTTGCGTTATAAAAAGGGCCGTTTTGAACCTGAAGGGGGCTTGGCCTCTTTCTTGTCCCGTTCTTGAGCTTGGCCCTGCCAAGCGCACGGTCCACCCAGAGGTGACCGCCAAGGAATGCTGTATTCTGCGAATCTCAAAGGAGTCAACATGTCGCGTTTTCTGAAAAAATTGGCTTGGGTTGTGGGCTTGTCGGCCGCTGTGCTGGCCGCGCCCGTGGCGCAGGCCCAGGGCTACCCCAACAAACCCATTCGCCTGATTTGCCCCTTCCCCCCTGGCGGCGCCGTGGACATTGCTTCGCGCGCCATCGCCGCCGAGTTGTCCAAGAACCTGGGCCAACCCGTGACCGTGGACAACCGCCCGGGTGCTGGCGGCAACATCGGCGGAACGGAAGCTGCGCGCTCCGCCCCAGATGGCTACACCTTGTTCATGACCACCAGCGGCATTCAGGCCATCAACCCGGCGCTGTACTCGAAAATGCCGTTCGACCCCAACAAGGACCTGATGCCGGTGGTCGGCCTGGTTTCCTTGAACAATGTCTTGGTCTTGCACCCCTCGGTCAAGGCCAACTCTGTGGCCGAAGTGATTGCCATGGCCAAGGCCCAGCCTGGTGCGGTCAATTACGCGTCCAGCGGCAGCGGCACCAGCATCCACATGTCGGGCGAGATGTTCAAGCACCTCACGGGCGTGAACATGGTGCACATCCCCTACAAAGGCAGCGCGCCTGCCTTGAACGACTTGTTGGGCGGCCAGGTCATGATGATGTTTGACAACATTCCCTCCGCATTGCCCCACATCAAGTCGGGAAGATTGCGTGCCTTGGCCACCACCGGCGGCAAGCGCGACCCCTTGTTGCCCGAGTTGCCCACCGTGGCGGAAGCCGGCGTCCCAGGTTACGAGTCTGGCGTCTGGTTTGGCTTGGCAGTGGCTGCTGGCACCCCCAAAGAAATCATTGCCAAGCTGAACGCCGAAGCGGTCAAAGGCACCAAGGCCCCCGAATTCGTCAAGCGCATGACCGAATTGGGCTACAACATCATGGGAACCAGCCCGGAAACCATGTCAGACATGCTGCGCGCCGAGACAAACCGCTGGGGCCCGATCGTCAAGGCTTCTGGCGCCAAAGCGGACTGATGCGAGCGCTGTGCCCCGTTGATGCGGTGTGCAGCGGTCAGCCGGGTCGTCAGACCCGCTAAGATGGAGCCCAAGCATGGGTTCCATTTTTTTTATTTGCTCAGAAAAAGCACCAAAAGCCGGTGCAAGTGCCGGTGATTTTCTGAATCAGCAGGTCGATCAGGGTGCCAATCACGAACAGGGGCAGGCCCAGATACAGCAGTCCCCACAGCAAAGCCATCCAGGTCAGGCGGGGCTCTGGAATGCGGTGACCCAAAATGGTTTGGGTCGGCGAGCGCTGAAAAATCCGTCGAATCAGGGACATGGGGTGTTCCAACTTTGCCAAGGGATTCTAGTGGCATGAACGTGCAATGGGACCATCACGACATTGCCCAATGGGACCAAGACCACGCCCGGGTGGGCGCAGCCTTGCAACAAGATTGGGCCTATGGCGCCTGCATGCTGCTCATGGGCGTGCCAGTGTGGCGCGCCCGGGTGTCGCGCGAGGGCGAACCCATTGCCCTGGCCCAGTTCATCGGTCGCCGCTTGGGGCCATTGGCGACTTTCGCCTTGTGCTCGCGCGGCCCGGTGTGGCTGCAAGACCTGAGCGCGGCAGACAAAGCGCAGGCTTACCGTGCCTTGCGGCAAAGCATGCCCTTGAGTCGCCCTCGGTTTGCTTTTTTCTCGCCCGATGAGCCTTTGGCACCCGAGTTGGGCTTGCCGCCCTGGCGTCGCGTCATCACAGGCTATGCCACCGTCATGTTGGACCTGACCCCTTCGCTCGAAGAACTGCGTGCCAAGCTGGAGGGCCGCTGGCGCAACCGCTTGGTGGCCGCAGAAAGTTCCGATTTGGTGGTGCACAAGGTGGGCACCAACCCCGCCCAGTACCGCTGGGTGCTCGAGCAGGAAAACCAGCAGCGTGAGCAACGCGGTTTCCAGGGCTTGCCGGTGGGCTTCATGGACCATTACATCCAGAGCCGCAAGGCGCCTGTGCGCACGGTGCTGACCCTGCGCGCCGACCAGGGCCGCGAGCGCGTGGCTGCCATGTTGTTTTTGTTGCACGGCAGTGTGGCCACTTACCAAGTGGGCTGGTCGAATGACGCGGGGCGTGACTTGAATGCCCACAACCTGTTGCTCTGGCAGGCCATCGAGGCGCTCAAGCAGCGTGGGATTCGTCAACTGGACCTGGGCGGTGTGAACACCGCCCGAAGCGCCGGCATTGCCCGCTTCAAATTGGGCACGGGCGGCCAACCCTTGGTCTTGGCGGGAACCTACTTGTGAGCACGCCGTCGTCGACCTTGCGCGTGGACAAGCTGGCCTGTGAGCGAGGCCACCGGCGCTTGTTTTCGAATGTGAGTTTCGAGTTGTCCCCCGGGCAATGGCTGCACCTTGAGGGTGACAACGGCGTGGGCAAGACCAGCTTGCTGCGCATTGTGTGCGGCCTCTCGCCTGCCCATGAAGGCCAGGTCTTGTGGGGTGGTCGCGCCGTGCGCGAGGTGGCCGCCGATTTCCGCTCGCATTTGCTCTACCTGGGCCACGGCTTGTCGTTGAAAGAGGAGCTCAGTGCCCTGGAAAATTTGCAAGCCGATGCCGCCGTGGCGGGGCGCGCCCTGAGCGCCGCGCAAGCCATGGCCGCCCTGGCGCAGCAAGGCCTGAAGGGGCGCGAGCATTTGCCTTTGCGGGTGTTGTCACAAGGCCAGAAACGGCGCACGGCCCTGGCCCGTTTGCAAGCTGGCAATGCCAGCTTGTGGGTGTTGGATGAGCCTTTTGTGGCCCTGGATGCGCGGGCCGTGGAAGCCTTGCGCCAGGTCTTGTCGCAGCACGTGGCCCAGGGCGGCATGGTCCTGTACACCAGCCACCAACCGGTGCCCCTGGATGGCAGCGGCTCTTCTTACAGGTTGCAGCGATGAGTGCCTTTGTCGCCGTCATGCGCCGTGACCTGCTGCTGGCCCTGCGCCGCAAAACCGAGGTTCTGACCGGCGTGTTTTTCTTTGTGGTGGTGGCCAGCTTGTTTCCATTGGCGATTGGCCCGGAAATGAAAATCTTGCGCCTGGTGGCACCGGGCATTTTGTGGGTGGGCGCCTTGTTGGCCAGCATGCTGGCCTTGGGCCGCTTGTTCGAGGCCGACTACCGCGATGGCACGCTGGAACAAATGGCCTTGTCTCCCCACGGCTTGGGTAGCCTGGTGATGGCCAAAATCCTGGCGCACTGGCTGTTGTCGGGCTTGCCCTTGGTGTGCCTGGCGCCCGTGTTGGGCTTGCAATTTGACCTGGCGCCAGAGGCACTGGGCATTTTGACCCTGACCTTGCTGATCGGCACGCCCATCTTGTCTTGTGTGGGCGCCATCGGGGCCGCTTTGACCCTGGGGGTGCGCGGCGGCGGCGTTTTGCTGTCTTTGCTGGTGCTGCCCTTGTTTGTGCCGGTGCTGGTGTTTGGTGCAGGCGCCGTCGAGGCGCAAGCGGGCGGGCTGGGCGCGCAAGCGCACCTGTCCATTTTGATGGCCATGCTGCTGCCGGCGGCGTTTTTCAGCCCTTGGGCTTGCACGGTGGCATTGCGGATTGCTTTGGAATAATGTTGGATTTTCGGCTTGACCTTGGTCTGGTAAGGATTTGATGTTCCATGCGATGCTCCACCCTCAGATTGAACGGATGACATGACGATACGTTGGTTTCACTATGCAGCACCGCAGACCTTCTATGGTCTGGCAGGGCGTTTGTGGCCCTGGTTCGCGGCACTGGCAACGCTCCTGGCTGTGGCCGGGCTTTGGATTGGCTTTGCCGTGGCTCCCACCGACGCCCAGCAGGGCGAGGGTTACCGCATTATTTTTGTCCATGTGCCGGTGTCCTGGATGTCCATGGTCATCTACTTGGCCATGGCCTTTTGGAGCGTGCTGGGCTTGACCTTCAACACCCGCTTGTCGGGCATGATGACCCGGGCCTTGGCGCCCACCGGTGCGATCTTCGCTTTTTTGTCGCTTTGGACCGGCGCCTTGTGGGGCAAGCCGATGTGGGGCACCTGGTGGGTCTGGGACGCGCGCCTGACATCCGAGCTGATTTTGTTTTTCCTCTACCTGGGCTACATCGCGCTCACCTCGGCCATCGACGATCCCCGTCGCAGTGACCGTGCGGGCGCCTTGATCGCCATCGTGGGGGCGGTCAATGTGCCCATCATCTATTTTTCGGTGAAGTGGTGGAACACCCTGCACCAAGGCGCTTCGGTGTCGCTGACGCAAGCGCCCAGCATGGCGCGCATCATGCTCTGGGGCATGCTGCTGATGGCCGTGGCGTTTTGGATGTACAGCATTGCCCTGGTGCTTTACCGGGTGCGCACCTTGATCTTGGTGCGAGAGCGACACACCGAGTGGGTGCAACAATTGGGAGTGCGGCCATGAGGTGGGAGAGTTGGGCCGATTTTTGGGCCATGGGCGGCTATGGCCTGTATGTCTGGGGCAGCATGGGCGTGACCTTTTTGCTGATGGCCCTGGAAGTTTTCCTGGCGCGCCAAGCGCGCCTGCGCGCCGAGCGCGAGGTGCTGCAGACGCAGGCGCTGAACCAACAAGATGGAGAGGCTGCATGACGCCCCGTCAAAAACGTTTTTCTTTGATCATCGCTGGCATCGTGGTGTTGGCGCTGGCCGCTGGCTTTGTGCTGAATGCTTTTCAAAGCAACCTGGTGTTCTTTTTCACACCCACCCAAGTGGCCCAGGGTGAAGCCCCCAAGAACAAAATGTTTCGTGTGGGCGGCATGGTGAAAGAGGGCAGCGTCAAGCGTGACCAAGCCGTGATTGAATTCGTCGTTACCGACACCGCGCGAGACATTCCCGTGCGCTACAGCGGCCTGCTGCCCGATTTGTTCAAAGAAGGCAAAGGCGTGGTGGCGCAAGGGCGCCTGGATGAGCAAGGCCTGTTTGTGGCCAGCGAAGTGCTGGCCAAGCACGATGAAAACTATATGCCCCCTGAAGCCCAGCACGCGCTGGACAAGGCCACCGCTGCGAAAGCAGGACAGACGGTAAAACCATGATTCCAGAACTCGGACATTTCGCACTCATATTGGCCGCTGTCGTGGCCTTGATTCAAGGGGTGCTGCCGCTGGCGGGCACCGTGCGTGAGAACCTGGCCTGGCAAGCGCTGGCTCGGCCCTCGGCGGCCCTGCAATTTGGCTTGGTGGCCGTGGCCTTCGCCTGCCTGACAAGTTCGTTTTTGGCGAATGATTTTTCGGTGAGCTATGTGGCGCAGCATTCCAACACCTTGTTGCCCAAGCCGTACCAGGTGGCGGCGGTCTGGGGTGGCCATGAAGGCTCGCTGTTGCTGTGGGTGCTGCTGCTGGCGCTGTGGTCGGTGAGCGTGGCCATCTTCTCGCGCAGCTTGCCCTTGGCCATGGTGGCGCGGGTGCTGAGCGTGCTGGGCTTGATTTCCACCGGCTTTCTGGCCTTCATCCTCACCACTTCCAACCCGTTTGAGCGCTTGTTGCCAGCGGCCCCCGAGGGGCGCGACCTCAACCCCTTGCTGCAAGACCCGGGGCTGGTCATCCACCCGCCCATGCTGTACATGGGGTATGTGGGCATGTCGGTGGCGTTTGCATTTGCCATCGCGGCCTTGCTCTCGGGCCGCCTGGATGCTGCCTGGGCACGCTGGTCGCGGCCCTGGACGGTGATCGCCTGGACCTTTCTGACCTTTGGCATTGGCCTGGGGTCCTGGTGGGCCTATTACGAACTGGGCTGGGGCGGCTGGTGGTTCTGGGATCCGGTGGAAAACGCCTCGCTCATGCCCTGGCTGGTGGCGACCGCGCTGATTCACTCCCTGATGGTGACCGAGAAGCGTGGCAGCTTCAAGGCCTGGACCGTGCTGCTGGCGATTGCCGCGTTTTCACTGTCCTTGTTGGGCACCTTCCTGGTTCGCTCGGGCGTGCTGACCTCGGTGCATGCGTTTGCCTCCGACCCCTCGCGCGGCATCTTCATCTTGATTTTCCTGGCGCTGGTGGTGGGCGCATCGCTCACGCTGTTTGCCTGGCGCGCGCCGCAGGTGAGCCTGGGCGGCAGCATGGGCTTGCTGTCGCGCGAATCGCTGTTGTTGTCCAACAGCGTGATTCTGGTGGTGGCAACCGCAGCGGTGCTGCTGGGCACGATCTACCCGCTGATCATTGACGCCTTGAACCTGGGCAAGTTGTCGGTGGGGCCACCGTATTTCAACCTTGTGTTCGCGCCGCTGATGGTGCCCTTGTTGTTCATCATGATCCCGGGCACGGTGGCGCATTGGCGCGAGGCCCGCCTGTCGGACATCGTGCATGAATTGCGTTTTGTCGGCCTGCTGGCGCTGGCGCTGGCGCTGTTGCTGCCCTTGGCCATGGGTGCATGGTCCTTGGGCGTGGTGCTGGGCTTGTTCCTGGGCCTTTGGATTGCCCTGGGTACCCTGCAGCAGGTGCTGTTTCGCGTGCGCAAGCCCGGGCGCATTGGCGCTTCGTTCTGGGGCATGCATTTGGCGCACTTTGGCATGGCGGTCTTGGTCATCGGCATCACCGGCGTGAAGTCCTATGAAGTCGAGCGCGATGTGCGCATGGGCATTGGCGAGCAAGTCACCATTGCCCCGTACAGCTTCAAGCTGGTGGGCTTGCAAGATGTCAAGGGCCCCAACTACAACGCCGTGCGCGGCGAGTTCGACGTGTTCAAGGACGGCCAGTTTCTGGAAAAAATGTACCCCGAAAAACGCCGCTATTTTTCTTCCGCCATGCCCATGACCGAGGCGGCCATTGACTCTGGCTTCATGCGCGATTTGTATGTGTCCTTGGGCGAGTCTCTGGGCGGGACGCCGGCGCAGTGGAGCGTTCGGGTCTACTACAAACCCTTTGTGCCCTGGCTGTGGGCCGGGGTGTTGCTGATGGTGGCCGGCGGCTTGCTGGCCGCGCTTGACCGCCGTTACCGCCGCGCGGTGAACAAGGCGGCCCAGCCTGCTTGAAGAGACGAGGCCATGAAAAAATTTCTGATTCCCTTGGCGTTGTTTCTGGGCTTGGTGGTCTTTCTGGCAGTGGGCCTGAAACGCGACCCGCGTGAAATTCCTTCCCCTCTGATCGACAAGCCCGCGCCGGCTTTCCGCTTGCCCACCTTGGAGGGCAGCCAGCCCTTTGGCCCCGAGGACCTCAAGGGCAAGGTGTGGATGCTGAATGTCTGGGCCACTTGGTGCGTGGCCTGTCGTGAAGAGCACCCGGTGCTGGTGGCCTTTGCGCAGAAAAATGCGGTGCCCATCGTGGGCCTGAGCTACAAGGAAATCCAGCCGCAAGACGAGCAAGGCGGCAAGCTCGCGCCCGAGGCCAAGCTGCAGTTGGCACGCGAGCGCAGCGTGGTCTGGTTGCAGCGCCATGGCAACCCCTACAGCACCACTGTGATGGATCTGGACGGGCGCGTGGGCATCAATTACGGCGTTTATGGCGTGCCCGAAACTTATGTGATCGACCGCCAAGGCATCATTCGCTACAAGCGGGTGGGCGTGGTCACGCCGCAGTTGCTGGCTGACAAAATTTTGCCGCTGATTCGCAGCTTGGAGACCTCATGAGGCGCGTGTTTTCATCCCTGTGGCTGGCGGCCTGTTTCGCCTGTGCGTCGCTGCTCGCGACCCAGGCCTTGGCCAAGGAGGCCGTGCCCATGGCGCAAGAGCCCGAGGTGGAGGCGCGCCTGGTCAAAATTGCCGAAGAGTTGCGCTGCATGGTTTGCCAGAACGAGTCGCTGGCCTCCTCGCATGCCGAGTTGGCCGAAGACTTGCGTCGCGAAGTGCGCGACCTGATCAAGAGCGGCAAGAACGACGCGCAGGTCAAAGAGTTTTTGGTCGCCCGCTATGGCGATTACGTGCTGTACCGCCCGGAAGTGAAGCCCCTGACCTGGGCGCTGTGGTTCGGCCCGTTTCTGTTGTTCTTGATCGCGGCCGTGGGCTTGGTGGGCTATTTGCGTCAGCGCCGGCAGGCCATGCCTGCCCCAGCGGCTTTGAGCGAGGCAGAGCGCGCGCGTGCCGAGCAGTTACTGAAAGACTGATGTGAAAGATCTCACGCTTTTTCTGAGTTTGGCCCTGACGCTGGTGGCGGGGGTCTTGCTGGTGCTGTGCCGCGCCTTGTGGCGTGCTTCGCGCCAGCCGTCGCAGTCTTCTGTGGATCCGGCGCGCGCCAATGCCGAGGTGTACCGTGAACAATTGGCCGAGCTCGAGCGCGAATACGCGCAGGGCACGCTCTCAGCGCAGTCGTACCAACAGACCCGTGACGAGCTGACGCGTCGCCTGCTCGAGGACGTGCAAACCCCGCGTGTCCCAGGCGTGGCGGCTGCGGTGATGGCCCCCTCCCGCTGGGTGCGCACCACCTTGGCAAGCTTTGTGGTGGTGATCCCGGTGGCCACCCTTCTGGCCTACGGCGTGCTGGGGCAGCCCGCCGGGCTCGATCCCGCCGCGCTCGCACAAAGCGAGCCGCATGAAGCCGTGGACCCCAAGAAAATGGCCGAGATGGTGGAGAAACTGGAGCGCCGCCTGCTGGAGGATCCCAACCAGTTGCAGGGCTGGGTCATGCTGGGCCGCGTGCGCCGTGCCATGGGCCAATTTGAAGCCGCTGGCCAGGCCTATGCCAAGGCGCTGGCCTTGAGCAGCGATGACGATGTGGCCATCGAGCGTGCCGAGGTGTTGGCACAAGCCAAGCAAGGCAGCTTTGAGGGTGAGCCCTGGAAAATCATTGAAGCCGTGCTGCGCGCCAACCCGGACCAGCTCAGTGCCTTGTTGTTGGCGGGCAGCGCCGCGTATTCCGAGGGGCGTTATGAGCACGCGCTGAAACATTGGCAGCGCGCGCGCACTCAAATGGCGGCCGATGCCCCCGATCTGCCCCCGCTGGAGGAGGCCCTGGCGCAAGTGCGCGGCAAGTTGGGCTTGGCCGCCAGTGCGGCGCCAGTCTCGCCGCAAGTGCCCCAAGCGCCTGCAACCATCGCCTCGCCCAGCGCCTCAGTTTCACGCATCACGGGCGTGGTGCAGTTGGCAGCTTCTCTGAAAGCCAAAGTGGCCCCCACAGACACGGTGTTCATTTATGCCACCCCAGCCGACGGTACCCGCATGCCCTTGGCCATTGTGCGCACCACGGTGGCGGCCTTGCCTTATGCGTTCACGCTGGATGACAGCAGCGCCATGACCCAGGCCAACCTGTCCTCGGTGGCGCAGGTGACGCTGCGCGCGCGCATTTCCAAAACCGGAGAAGCCCGAGCGCAGCCGGGCGATCTGGGCGTGGTGCTGACGCCGGTCAAGACCGGCGCGCAAGGTGTGCAGTTGACGATTGAAGGCGAAATGCGCTGATCAGCGCATCAGCCCATCAACAGCCCGTGGGTGCGGGCAAAGTGCAGGGTCTGGGTGCGGCTCTTCACGCCCAAGCGACGGAACAGGCGCCACAAATGCACTTTGACGGTGTGCTCGCTGATGCTGAGCTCGGTGGCAATGTCACGGTTGCTCAGGCCACGGTCCAGCATCAGGATGAGCTGCTTCTGGCGCTTGGACAACTTGGTGTCGCCCGGCACTTCTTCGTCGCTGGTGGCATCGGCCACGAACAGGCCTTGGATGGCCGCTGAGATTTCATTGGCACCGGTGGATTTTTCAATGTAGAGGTCGGCACCGGCTTCGACGCAGGTTTCCTCGGCCTCACCGGCCGGCATGGCCGACAGCACCACCAGTGGCACCTCGTTGTACATGCTCTTGATGTCGCTCACGGCTGTGGCGCCTTTGACGCCGGGCAGCAACAAGTCGAGCACAAACAATTCGGGCGCCCCGTTTTTGATGATGGCCGCCTGCAGTTCGCTGAACTTTTCCAGCTCCACCACTTTGGAGGCCGGCCGCAGCCGGCGCAGCAACATGCCAATGGCTTGGCGTACCAGGGGGTGATCATCAATGACGTACAAACTCATGACATAGCTCCTGCTCAGTAATTCAGGCCCATGGCCTCGCGCACTTCGCGCATGGTTTCCCGTGCGGTCACGCGGGCACGCTCGGTGCCTGCGTCAACAATCTCACGGACGATTTTCGGGTTGGCAATGTAAGGCTCGGCACGCGCCAGCATGGGCTGCTGCTCGGCCAGGATGCCATCGATCACGGGCTGCTTGCATTCCAGGCAGCCGATGCCGGCGCTCTTGCAGCCCTGGGTCACCCATTGCCGGGTGGCTTCGTTGGAATAGACCTTGTGAAATTCCCACACCGGGCAACGCTCGGGGTTGCCGGCATCGGTGCGCTTGACGCGCGCGGGGTCGGTGGGCATGCGGCGCACCTTGTGCTCCAGGCTGCTTTTTTCTTCGCGGATGGCAATGGCATTGTTGTAGCTTTTGCTCATCTTGGCGCCGTCGAGACCGGGAAGGCGGCTGGCTTCGGTCAACAAGGCCTGGGGCTCGGGCAGGATGATTTTGCCGGTGCCCTTGAAGTAGCCTTCGAGTCGCTCGCGGTCTTGTGCGTCGAGCTCAGGCGCTTGGGCGATGTAGCCCAAGGCGCCTTCTTGGGCTTTGGCGTCCCCGGTTTCCTGGAAAGCCTTGCGCGATTTTTCGAAGCGCTTGGCGCTGTCTTTGGGCAGCTTGGCCAGGCTGGCCTGGATGCGCGCTTCGGCATCGATTTCGCGGCCATACAAATGGTTGAACCGGCGTGCGGCTTCGCGCGTCAATTCGACGTGGCTGGCCTGGTCTTCGCCGACAGGCACGTACTTGGCCTTGTAGATCAGGATGTCGGCCGCTTGCAGCAAGGGGTAACCCAGGAAGCCGTAGGTGGCAAGGTCTTTGTCCTTGAGTTTTTCCTGCTGGTCTTTGTAGGTGGGCACGCGCTCCAGCCAGCCCAGGGGGGTGCCCATGGCCAGCAGGGTGAACAGCTCGGCATGTTCCGGCAAGCGGCTTTGCAGAAAGATGGTGCACTGCTGGGGATCGAGGCCGGCGGCCAGCCAGTCAATCACCATTTCATACACGTTCTTCTCGATCACCTCGCGGCTCTCGTAATGGGTGGTCAAGGCATGCCAGTCGGCCACGAAGTAGTAACACTCCATTTCGGATTGCAAGCGCACCCAGTTTTTCAAGGCGCCGTGGTAGTGGCCCAAGTGGAGTGCGCCGGTGGGGCGCATGCCGGAGAGAACTCTGTCTTTCATGTGTTCATTTCAACAAAAAGCCCAGGGGGCTCAGCACCCATTCGAGCAGGGAAAACGTCAGGCCCATCAGCGGTTGCATCCAGATGCTGTGGATGGCGCCCAGCAACACCAAGGCCATGACAATGTAGAAGCCATAAGGCTCAATGCGTGAAAACATCAGGGCCTGGCGCCAGGGCAGCAAGCCCACCACGATGCGCCCGCCGTCCAGGGGCGGCAAGGGAAACATGTTGAAGACGCACATCACCACATTGACCAGCATGCCGGCTTTGCACATCTCCAGGAAAAACCGTTCGTTCAGCCCGGTGCCGATCAGCACATACCAAAGCACGCCCCACAGCAAGGCTTGCAGCAAGTTGATCCCGGGGCCGGCCAGCGCCACCCAGACCATGTCTTTCTTGGGGTGGCGAAGGTTGCCAAAACGCACGGGCACCGGCTTGGCGTAGCCAAACAGAAAGGCGCCCGAGGTGGCGAAATACAGCAGCAAGGGCATGGCCAAGGTGCCCACCAGGTCCACATGGGGCCAGGGGTTCAGTGTGACGCGCCCCATCATCCAGGCGGTGTTGTCGCCGAAAAAGCGCGCAGCATAACCGTGTGCCGCCTCATGCAAGGTGATGGCAAACAAAACAGGCAGCGCGTAGATGAGGACGGTTTGAACCAGGTCGGGGAAATTCACAGTTTGATTGTCGCATTGATCAATACCGTGCGTACCGAAAAGTTCGCTGTTAAACGCGAAAATTGATAACAAGGGCGCAAAAGTTATAGCACCTTTGTATTCAAGTTGATGTCAAGCCAGTCCCAAAGTGGCCAAATCGCCCCCGCCTTCGCGCACCACGACGGGGTCGTCGCCGCGGCCCATCGGGGTCAAGTCCACCACCGTGGTGGGTTCGAGCATGCAGGGGCCTGCGTCGATCACGGCGGCCAGGTCATGCTCCAGGCGCTGGCGAATGTCCTCGGGGTCGTTCAAGGGGTCGCTGTCGCCTGGCAGGATCAAGGTGGTGGCCAGCAGCGGCGCGCCATGCAGTTCCAGCAGGGCCTGCAAGGCTTTGTGGTCGGGCACGCGCAGGCCAATGCTTTTTCTTTGGGGATGGCTGACGCGGCGTGGCACTTCCTTGGTGGCTTCCAGCAAAAAGGTGTAAGCCCCGGGGGTGGCCGCCTTGAGCAGCCGGTATTGGCGGTTGTCCACGCGCGCATAGCTGGCCAGCTCGCCCAAGTCCCGGCACAACAAGGTCAGGTGGTGTTTTTCATCGACCCCCCGGATGCGGCGCAGCCGGTCCACGGCGTTTTTGTCGTCCAGGTGGCAGGCCAGGGCATAGCTCGAGTCGGTGGGAACGGCCACGATGCCGCCGCCGTCCAACAACGCCACCGCCTGCTTGAGCAAGCGCACTTGGGGGTTGTCAGGGTGAATTTGAAGGAACTGGGCCATGGTCAGGCTTGTGCGGTATCAGGAGGCAGACGCTTGTTGCTCGCGATGGCTGAGCCAGCCGGCGCCCAAGCCGCACAGGGCAATCAACAGCATGCCCAACACCGCCACGCGGTCGGGCACATGGGAGAACACCAGCCAGCCGCCAAAGGTGGCAAAGGCAATGCCGCTGTACAAAAACGGTGTGATGGTGACCGCAGGGGCTTTGGCAAACGCCAGAATCAACAGGTAATGGCCGAGCGTGCCCATGGTGCCGACCAGGCACAGCTGCAGCCACTGCACAGGGGTGATGTCGGTGGTCCACCAGCCCAACACCAGCACGCTGGCCACCACCGCGCCCACCAAGCCCGTGTAAAAGTGCAAGGTCATGGGGTTTTCGGTTTTGGCCATGTGGCTGGTCAGGGTCTGAAAGCAGGCATACGACATCACCATCACCAGGGGCAGCCAGGCGTCTTCGGGGGACATGCTGCCGCCTGGGCGCACGATCAGCATGGCGCCCAGCATGCCGCCCACCACAAACACCCAACGCAGCGGGGACACATGCTCGTGCATGACAAAACGCGCCAACAACGTGACCGCCAAGGGCGTCAACATACCGATGGCGGTGAACTCTGCCACGGGCATGCGTTGCAAGCTGACGAAGGCCAGCAAGCTGCAAGCCACCAGCAGCAAGCCGCGCAGAATTTGCAAGCCGATGTGGCCTGTGTTGAAAATTGCCAAGCCGCGTTGGGGCAGCATCATGGCGCTGGTGGCGATCGCTTGAAACATGTAGCGCACCCACAAGATCATCAACAAGGGGACGCCAGCCACCAGGACCTTGTTGGTGGTGTCCAGTACCGCAAAGCAGGCCATGGCGGTCACGGCACAGAGGATGCTCGTCAGCGTGACCGAGGCCTTCATTGAATGCGGTCGCTCAAGAGTTCCCAAACCGGCGTGAGCTCGCCGGGGAGCCAGGGCAAGGTGCCCAGATCGGTGTGGCTTTCGTCAGGGCTGTGAAAATCGCTGCCGCGTGAAGCGGCCAGGCCAAACTCCTTGGCCATGCCCGCGTACTCCACGTATTCCTGTGCCGTGTGGCTGCCGGTGACCACCTCGACGCCTTGGCCACCGTGGTTCTTGAACTCGGTGAACAGTGCGTACTCTTCGTTGGCGGTGAAGCCATAGCGTCCCGGGTGGGCGATGATGGCCATGCCGCCGGCTTGCACAATCCATTGCACAGCGTTTTGCAGCGAGGCCCAGCGGTGCGGCACAAAGCCGGGCTTGCCTTCGGTCAGGTATTTGCGGAACACCTCGGGGGTGTCGCGGCAGGCGCCAATTTCCACCAGGTAGCGCGCAAAGTGTGTGCGTGAAATCAGCTCGGGGTTGCCCACGTATTTCAGCGCGCCTTCAAAAGCGCCGGCAATGCCCACTTGCGCCAGCTGATCGGCCATCTCCTGGGCCCGTGCTTCGCGTCCACCGCGGGTGGCGTGCAGGCCTTGCACCAGGGCCGGGTGGTCCGGGTCAAAGCCGAGCCCGACGATGTGCACCGTGTGGCCCGCAAAGGTCACGGAAATTTCGGTGCCGGTGAGGTATTTCATGCCCTGCGCGCGGGCTGCGGCGAGGGCGCGGTGTTGGCCGCCCACTTCGTCGTGGTCGGTCAGTGCCCACAATTCCACGCCGTTGGCACGCGCACGCTGGGCCAGTTGCTCCGGGGTCAATGTACCGTCGGAGACGACAGAGTGGCAGTGCAGGTCAGCGTTGAGAATAGACACACCTTCATTCTACGCTTTCAGGCTCTTGCGCGCCTTCGATCACAAAGCGAACCCGGCGTTGGCCTTGCCATTCGTCGGCCTCGATGCGGTAAGCCAGCTGCGCCCGTGCGGGCAGTGCCGCCGTGCGGCCAAACCAGATGCCATCGACGGCTTGGCCATGGTGTTTCAACTTCAGGGCCAAGTGCTTTTCGCCCACAATGCGCTGGTTCACCACCTCCACCGTGTCGCTGAACAGCGGTGCCGCAAAGCCCTGGCCCCAGACCTCCGCTTGCAAGGCTTGCACCACATCCACCCGGCAATGCTCGGGCGCCAGCGGGCCATCGGTTTCCAGTCGGCGGGTGAGGGTGGCGGGGTCCAGCCAAGCTTGTGCGACTTCTTGCAAAGCCTGTTCGAACAAGGCCAGGTTGTCCTCGTGAAGGGAGCAGCCCGCCGCCATGGCGTGGCCACCAAATTGCAGCAACAGCTCGGGGTGCTTTTTGGCCATCCAGTCCAATGCGTCCCGCAGATGAAAGCCAGCAATGGAACGTCCCGAGCCTTTCAGGATGTTTTCCTTGCCGGGTGCCTGGCTGGACGCCAACACAAAGGTTGGGCGGTGGTGCCGCTCTTTGAGGCGCGCCGCCACAATGCCCACCACGCCCTCGTGAAAATCGGGGTCGTAAACGCACAGCGCCGAAGGCATGTCTTCGTCGGGGTCGATCATGTCGTCGGCCAGGCGCAGGGCTTGCTCGCGCATGTCGCCTTCGATCTCGCGGCGGTCGCGGTTGATGGTGTCCAACTGCTGTGCCAAGGCGCGCCCTCGTTCGCTGTCGTCGGTGCTCAGGCACTCGATGCCCAGTGTCATGTCCGACAGGCGGCCTGCAGCATTGATGCGCGGTCCAATGCCAAAGCCAAAGTCCTGGCTGCTGGCCAGGGAGGGGTTGCGACCGGCCGCTTCAAAGAGGGCGCGCAAGCCCACCGGCAGATGGCCTTTGCGAATGCGCTGCAGGCCTTGCGCGACCAGGCGGCGGTTGTTGGCATCCAGGCGCACCACATCGGCCACCGTGCCCAGCGCCACCAGGGGCAACAGCGAGTCCAGCTTGGGGCTGGGGCGCGCATCGTTGAACCAGTCACGCTGACGCAACTCGGCGCGCAGGGCCAGCAAGACATAAAACATCACCCCCACGCCGGCCAGGTGCTTGCTGGCAAAGTCGCAGCCGGGCTGGTTGGGGTTGACGATCACATCGGCTTGGGGCAAATGGGCCGCCGGCAGGTGGTGGTCGGTGATGAGCACCTGCATGCCCAGGGCTTTCGCGGTGGCCACGCCTTCCAGGCTGGCGATGCCGTTGTCCACGGTGATCAGCACCTGCGCGCCGGTGGCATGCACGCGCTGGGCAATGCCGGGGGTCAGGCCATAGCCATCGACCAGCCGGTCGGGCACCACATAACTCACATGCCGCGCGCCCAAGGCGCGCAAGCCGCGCAGGCCCACGGCACAGGCAGTGGCGCCATCGCAGTCGTAGTCGGCCACGATGCACAGGTGCAGGTCTTGGGCCAAAGCCTGGGCCAGCAACTGCGCGGCCGCCTGCGCACCTTTCAGGGTTTGCGGGGGCAAGAGGTGTTGCAGGCCAGTGTCCAGCTCTTCGGCAGCGCGCACGCCGCGTGCGGCGTACAGTTGTGCCAGCAGGGGGTGAACGCCGGCCTGTTCCAGGGCCCAGATGCTGCGCGGGGGCGCGTCGCGTTGAATCAATTGCATGACAACACCGATGAAAGTTGAACCGGCGCCAACCAGCGCTTCAGCCGTGAGCCCCAAGTGGGCGGGGACGCCTGCCAGCTGCGCGCGCGCGTGTCACCGCACAGCACCAGTCGGGCATCGGGGGCGACCAGACGTTGGGACAAGTGCTCGGCATCCAGGGCTTGCCATGCCTGCACCCAGGCCGCGACATCGCCGGCCAGTGCGGGGGCGGTCAATGCATCGAGCAACAAGGGGGGCGGCGACAGCGTGTGGGTCGGCAAGGCGCCAGTGCCGCTGACCCAAAACGAATTGAGCGGCAGCGACCGGTTGGCATTCACCGGATGCTGGTAGAGCAACATTTGCATTTCGTTTTGCAGGCGGCGCACCAACTTCACCGCAGGGGAATGCTGGGCATCCGTGGCACCCACCAACCAGGGTTCGAGGTGGCGTCCCAGTACACGGTCCAATGCGGCCGTTGGCAACTGCCGAAACACTTCAGCTTGGGCCAACCAGACACCCGGTTGCCAGGCATGCAAGGCAATGCCGTCTTCCAAAAAATAGCCCGACATGGCGCTCAGCAGCGCATCGGACTCTTCGACACTGACGGGCCCAGCGTTCATCAACATGACCTGGCCATTGCGCACATGCCAGTGGCATACATGAATCCAGGCCCAAGCCTGGCCCGCCGGCGTTTGCGGGTCACGTTGTTGTGCGGCTTGCGCGGCCCAGGGCAGCAAACCATCGGTGTCGGGCCAGCCCAGGGCTTGGGCCAGCATGTGCTCATGGGGCGGCGACAGGCTGCTGGCGTCCCATTGCTGTTGCTGTGCCAGAACGGCGTGTTGCAGCCATTGGTTCAGGTGTGGCAACTGCACATTGGACAGGGCCGACGACCAGTCGGCGGTGTCGTGAGGGGGCAGGGCGCAGGCCACAATCGTGGTCTTGGAGAGAGAATGCATGTCTGAATTGTGCGTGATGCCACAATTCGGCTTGTCCAACATGGTTTCAAACAACATGCCTTTCGAGTGGTTGCTGGGGTGGCGCTATACCCGCGCAGGCCGTGCCACGCGCCGAAATGGCTTTATTTCCTTCATCTCCGGCGTCTCCATGCTGGGCATCGCCCTGGGCGTGGCGGCACTGATCATCGTGCTCAGCGTGATGAACGGTTTCCAAAAAGAGGTGCGCGATCGCATGCTGGCCGTGGTCTCGCACATCGAGGTGCTGGCCGTGGATGGCGGGGCCTTGGGCAACCCGGATGCCTTAATGCAGCGCGTGCGGTCGCATCCCGAGGTCGTGGCCGTCGCACCTTTTGTGGCCACCCAAGCCTTGATCGCGCGCGGTGAAGACATGCGCGGCGCTGTGGTGCGTGGCATCGACCCCGAGCAAGAAGGCCTGGTGGCCGAGTTCGTACAACACTGGCCCGCAGAAGTGCGCACGGCCTTGCAAGCCGGCCGCTTTGGCGTGGTGCTGGGCGGCGAGTTGGCGCGCAGCCTGGGCGTGCGCGTGGGCGAGCAGGTCACCTTGGTGTCGCCGGGCGGCCAGGTCACGCCCGCCGGTGTGGTGCCCCGCCTGAAGCAAGTCACCGTGGTGGGGCTGTTCGATTCCGGTCATTACGAATACGACGCTGGCTTGGCGGTGTTGCACATCGAAGACGCGCAACGGCTGTTCCGTTTTGAAGGGCCCGCTGGCTTGCGGGTGCGCTTGAAAGATGTTCAGCAAGCACGCCAAGTGGGCCACCAGTTGGCGCTGCAATTGGGCCCCGATGTGCGTGTGCGTGACTGGACGCAGCAAAACCGGACCTGGTTTGCCGCCGTGCAAATCGAGAAGCGCATGATGTTCATCATCCTCACCCTGATTGTGGCGGTCGCCGCGTTCAACCTGGTCAGCACCCTGGTGATGACGGTGACCGACAAGCGCGCTGACATCGCCATCTTGCGCACCCTGGGCGCCAGCCCCGGGGCCATCATGCGCATCTTCATGGTTCAAGGCGCGCTGGTGGGCGTGATCGGCACCTTCTCTGGCCTGTTGTTGGGGCTGGCGGTGGCGTTCAACATCGACACCTTGGTGCCCATGATCGAGCGTGCCCTGGGGGCCAGCTTTTTGCCCAAAGACATCTACCTGATCAGCCGCATGCCCAGCGATCCGCAGGCGGCCGACATCTGGCCCGTGGCGCTGATCTCGCTGGCCTTGTCCTTGTTGGCCACGCTTTACCCTAGCTGGCGTGCCAGCCGCGTGCATCCCGTGGAGGCCTTGCGTCATGAGTGAAGCCGTGTTGCATGCCCAAGGCCTGGTGCGCCGTTTCAAAGAAGGCCCTTTGGATGTCAGCGTGCTGCAGTCGGTGGACCTGACGGTGCAGGCCGGCGAAACAGTGGCCATTGTGGGCGCCTCCGGCTCGGGCAAAAGCACCTTGCTGCATTTGCTGGGCGGGCTCGACGCGCCCACGCAAGGCCAGGTGAGCATCATGGGCCGCGCCTTGGCCGGCTTGAGCGCCAAAGCCCTGGGCGACTTGCGCAACCAGCACATCGGCTTTGTGTACCAGTTTCACCACCTGCTGCCCGAGTTCAGCGCCTTGGACAATGTGGCCATGCCCTTGTGGATTCGACGCATGCCACGCGATCAAGCGGCCCTGCAAGCGCAGCAGATGCTGGCGGCGGTGGGTCTGGCCGAGCGCGCCCACCATCGCCCGGCCGAATTGTCGGGCGGCGAGCGGCAGCGTGTGGCCTTGGCGCGTGCGCTGGTGACGCAACCTGAATGCGTGCTGGCCGATGAGCCCACGGGCAACCTGGACCGTGTTACCGCCGCGCAAGTGTTCGACTTGATGATGCGGCTGGCGCGCGAGCAGGGCACGGCTTTTGTCCTGGTCACGCACGATGAGGCGTTGGCGGCCCAATGCGACCGGCGCTTGCATTTGCAGCAAGGACGCTTGCAAGGCTGAGACGGGCCATGCGCTGGATCGACACCCACTGCCACCTGGACGCCAGTGAATTCGACGCCGACCGCGACGCACAGCGTGCGCTTGCCCGTGCCGGTGGCGTCGAGTTGTGTGTCTTGCCTGCTGTCTCGGCCAGCAATTTGGAGACCGTGCGTGAGCTGGCGCATCGGCATGGCGATGTCTACGCCCTGGGCATTCACCCGCTGTACACGCCGCAGGCCGCTGAACAAGACTTGAGCACACTGGCCGCGCGGCTGCAAGCCCTGCGCGGTGACCCGCGCCTGGTGGCGGTGGGCGAAATCGGCCTCGATGGTTTTGTGCCGGGTTTGGACATGGCACGCCAGCAAGCTTTTTACCGCGCGCAATTGAAACTGGCACAGCGCGCCGAGCTGCCGGTGATTCTGCATGTGCGGCGCTCGGCCGATGCCTTGCTCAAAGGCTTGCGAGACATTCCGGTGCGCGGCGGCATTGCCCATGCCTTCAAT
>CAINMN010000161.1 GCA_903850735.1 uncultured Burkholderiales bacterium
CGCTACCTGATGGGCGTGGGCACACCCGAAGACCTGGTCGATGGCGTGCTCAACGGCGTGGACATGTTTGACTGCGTCATGCCCACCCGCAATGCGCGCAATGGTCACTTGTTCACCCGCTTTGGCGACCTGAAAATCCGCAATGCACGCCACAAGACCGATGTCAGCCCGCTGGACCCCACTTGCAGTTGCTACACCTGTGCCGGCTACACCCGGCCCGACGGCAGCGTCAGCGGGGGCTTCAGCCGCGCCTACCTGCACCACCTGGACCGCTGCGGCGAAATGCTGGGCCCCATGTTGGCCACGGTACACAACCTGCACTACTACCTGAACCTGATGAAGGAAGTGCGTGCCGCGCTGGACCTGGGCCAACTCGCTGCCTTTGCGCAACAGTTCCGATCGGATCGCGCGCGCGGCGTTTAAAGCTTCGTGCACAATGGGCCTTTCCTACTGACTGTTGTTGAGAAAGGTTGACCCCATGCGTTTGCATCCCGCTTTGATCGCCGCCCTTGCCACCATAACCCTGGTCACCGGCGTGCAGGCCCAGACCCTGGACAAAGTGAAGTCCTCTGGCACCATCACCCTGGCCTACCGTGAATCGTCGATTCCCTTTTCCTACCTCGGTGGCGATGGCCAACCCGTGGGCTTCGCCTGGGAAATCTGCAACAAGATCGTTGACCAGGTCAAGAAGGCCACCGGTCGCAACGACCTGAAGATCGCCACCCAAGCCGTCACCTCGCAAAACCGCATTCCGCTGCTGAGCAACGGCACCATCGACATCGAGTGCGGCTCCACCACCAACAACAGCGAGCGCGCCAAGCAAGTGGCCTTTGCCACCAACTATTTCTACACCGGCACGCGACTGCTGGTGAAGTCGGGCTCGCCGGTGAAAAGCGTGGCTGACCTGAAAGGCAAAAAAGTGGTGAGCACCACAGGCACGACCAACTTCCAGATTTTGCGCAAGCTCAATGCCGACCAGAATCTGAACTTTGAATTGATCGGCGCCAAAGACCACGCCGAATCGGCCCTGCTGGTGCAGCAAGGCCGTGCCGACGCCTTTGGCATGGACGACATCCTGCTGTACGGCATTCGCGCCAGCGCACCCAACCCGGCCGAGTTGGCCGTGGTGGGCGAGTCGATTCAGGTCGAGCCCTATGCCATCATGCTGCGCAAGGATGACCCCAGCTTCAAGAAATTGGTGGACGACACTTTGGCCGCACTGATCAAGAGCGGCGAGTTTGAAGCCCTGTACAAGAAGTGGTTCCAGTCGCCCATTCCGCCCAAGGGCATCAACCTGAATGCGCCCATGAGCAAGGAGCTTCAGGACAACCTGAAGGCCTTGTCGGACAAGCCCGCCACCTGAGCCTCAGGTTTTCTTCCCAGGCAATTCAATGCCTGGGAAGATTTTGATCACCGCGCTGTCATCCTCGCGTGCGTAACCCGCCGTCGAGGCTTGCATGAACATCTGGTGCGCCGTGCTAGAGAGCGGCAAGGGAAATTTGCTGGCACGCGCCGTATCCAGCACCAAGCCCAGGTCTTTCACAAAAATATCGACCGCCGACAAAGGCGTGTAATCGCCCGCGAGCACGTGGGCCATGCGGTTCTCGAACATCCAGCTGTTGCCCGCGCTGTTCGTGATGACCTCGTACAAAGCCTGCGGTGCGACGCCCTCGCGAATCCCCAAGGCCATGGCCTCTGCCGCAGCGGCAATGTGAACGCCGGCCAGCAATTGGTTGATGATTTTCACCTTGCTGCCCGCGCCTGCACAGTCGCCCAACTTGTAGACCTTGGCGGCCATGGCGTGCAGCAAAGGCTCGGTGAGGGCATAGGCCTCGGGACGGGCCGCCGTCATCATGGTCATCTCACCGCTGGCCGCGCGGGCGGCCCCGCCCGAAATGGGCGCATCCACATAAAGCAGTCCCAGGTCCTTCAAACGCGACTCGAAGCCGATGGACACGTTCGGGTCGACGGTGGAGCACATGACGAATGCACTGCCCTTTTTCATGGTGGCGGCGCAGCCTGTGCCGTCACCCTGGGGGCCGAACAAAACGGCCTCGGTCTGGGCCGCATTGACCACCACGGAAATCACCACATCGCACGCCGCGCCGAGCTCGGCGAGCGTGGCGCAGGCGGTGCCACCGTCTTTGGCAAACTGCTGTGCGACATCCAGCCGGATGTCGTACACATGCACATCGTGGCCCGCACGGCGCAAGGATTTCGCCATGCCACTGCCCATGGCGCCCAGGCCAATCAAACCCACTTTGGTCACGCTGGTCATTGAGATGCTTTCATTCAGAGGTTGTGAACACCGTCAACACGCCGGTGTAGCCATACAAATTTTGGTGCGCGATCTCGCCGCTTGCAAAAAAACCCACCAAGGGTACATCACCCAAGGCCCGCCGGACCCATTGCAACTCGGCGCTGGGCGCGCCGAAATGTGGCCCCCCGCGCCCGGCACAGCTGACGTAGATGGCGCCGGCCATGCGCCTGGAAGGGTGCGGTTGCGACAACGCGCTGGGGGCGAGTGTCTCCGCCAGGTCGGCGGTCATTTCTTCGGGCTCCAGGGCTTCGCGAATTTCGGCGCCAATGCGCATCAGGTCGGCGCGAGCGGCGGCGGCATGGCGCTGACAAAACGTCAGGCGCATGCCCTGGCTGACCTGCTGGCCAATGGCCACCCCCTGGCGCCCCGGGTCCAAGCCAATGATGTGGCGCACCAGCACCGCTTCGTCAAATTCACCGGTTTGTCGCACCGCCTTGTCCTGCGCCTGGGTCAAGCCCACCAAGGTGGCACGCACCTTGGCCAAGGCGGGCCGAGGCTCGTCCAGGCTGATTTGCAAATCACGCAAGAGCACCGCCAGCGCCGGTTCACCGTCCAGCGCCAGCACCACATGCCCCTCGGCCTCGGTGATCTCATGCACCGGGGCCACCGGCAAGCAGCCTTGGGTCACCCGCGACAGCAACTGAACCTGCGGCCCAAAGGCCACGCCACTCAAGCCGCCATGAAACACGCCACTGGCAGCGCCTTGCCCCGGTAAATTGCCCTGAGCGGCCAAGGAAAACTGCAGGGCCTCGGCGCGACTGGAGGTCAAGCCACCGAACACATAGGCACTGTGGGTGCGCTGCGCCAGTTCCTGGATCAGTTCGGCCAAATCGGGGGTCTGGGCATCGGCGTGCAACAAAGCTGTGTGCGCCTGAAACCCGCCTTGCTGGCTGGCAGCCAAAGGCGAGACGCCGTTGAACACCCGGTATTGGTCTGCAGGTATCTCGCAGAGCATGACCACCAAGGCGGGTTCGTCAAAATACTCTACATTGTTGGCCGCAATTCCCACGCCCACTGTACCGCTCCAGTCGGTCACTTCTGGCAACTCGGCGCTCAGGTGGTCCAGCAAGGCCTGGGCCTGGGGCGCGTAATGGTCGGTGATGTAGAGCAGGCCCAAGCTCGGGGTCGAGGCGTATTCGGGCAAGGCCATGTGGGCACGCAATTGCGCCAGCACCAAGCCTGCGGCCATTTGCCATTGGGGATGGGTGGCGTGGCCATAGGGGAAAAGTTTCATGAACGCTTGGCGGCTGGCTTTTTGACCGCTGGCTTTTTCAGGGGGGTCGCTTTGGCCGGCGCCGCCGCGGCAGGCTTGCCCGTTGCAGCGGCCTGTGGCTTGGCGGCCTGGGCCGCCTGGGCGCTCTGTGCAGCCTCTGCGTTGCGCTGCATGTCTTGCATGGCCTGGCCGGCAATCTGTTGAAACTGCTCGGTCAAGGAACCCCACCAAGCCAAAGGATCGACGGCGCCGGGGGCCGCAGACTGCGCACTCTCGGCTTGGGGTGGGGCCTTGGCTTGGGTCTTTTTCGGCTTGGCCGGCTTCGCGGCTTCTGTCGTTTCCGCGGAGCTTGCGGCTTCAGGCGCAGGCGTTGTGAAAGAGAAATTCGGGGCGGCGGCTTCTGCGGGCTTGGCTTTCAAGGCTTCGGCCAGGTCGTTCATGCTGAAGTTCATGCCCTTGAGCGTGGCCAAGGTCATGCGCTGAACTTCCAGGGCTTGGATGGTGGCACTGACGGCCTTGGTATTTTGGTCCAGCCAGAAATGCACCGCCTTGAGCTCTTGGATGCGTTTTTCCAGCTCTTGCGGGTCCAGCGTGGGCGCGATCCAGCTCGAGGCTTGCGGCATGGCCGTGGCGCCGCTGCTGGACAACTTTTTCAGGAAATCAAAGCCGGGCACAAACTTGGAAAAATCGAAGGCGGAAGTGTCGCTCATGGTATGTCTCCATCGTCATGGCAGGCGCGGCGCACCTGAAAGCTTGCAGCTTACTGCAAGCATGCCACGACAAGCTGACAGGCGCATCCTGGCAGGAATCAGTGCTTGTGCGCGCCGCCGTGCTGCATGCCTGCGGGTGGGGTGGGCTGTTGAACGGGCACTTTCACTTCCAGCGGCGTCATCACGCCTTTCGCGTCTTTGAACATCAGCGTCAGGGCAAGGGTGCTGTCTTTCTGCAGGGGGGCTTTCAAATCCATCAGCATGACGTGGTAACCGCCGGGCTTGAGCTCCACGGTTTTCCCCGCGGGCAGGTCCAGCCCCGCGATGGCCGCCATTTTCATGACGTCTTTCTCCATTTTCATTTCATGCACCTCGACCACGCCCGCCACCGGGCTGCTCGCGCCCACCAGGCGCGTGGCTTGGGCGGCGGTCAACTTCATGAAAACGCCTGAAGCCTTTTGCCCGGTCACGGTGGCCCTGGCCCACGCGTCGGCCACGGTCACGGGCTGGGCCCAGGCGATGGGGGTCCACCATGCCGTGGCCACCAGGGCGAGTGTCTTGAGCGTCAATGCGTTTCGCATGTTCAGTCTTTCAAATTGCGTTCAGTGATGAAACCGATTTTTTGCAGGCCAGCGCGCTGCGCCGCGGCCATGGCCTGCGCCACACGCTCATAGCGTACCTCACGGTCGCCCTGGATGTGCACCTGGGGTTGCGGCTGACGCGCAGCCTCGGCTTTGAGCAGCGCAGCCAATTGGTCTTCGCTGACTTTGGCGTCGTTGACAAAATAGTCCCCTTGCGCATTGACCGCAATGCGCACCGTCTGCGGCTTCAAGTCCTGGGGCTGGCTGCTGGCCCGCGGCAAGGCAATGTTGACCGAGTGCTTCATGACCGGCACCGTGATGATGAAAATGATGAGCAGCACCAGCATGACATCCACCAAGGGCGTCATGTTGATCTCGCTCATCACCGCGTCGTCGTCGTCCAATTGAAAGGCCATGCTGCCCCCTTAAAACTGGCGCACCCGCGCGCCCGTGACTTGCAGCGCATGCACATCATGCGCAAAGCGCTTGAGTTGCATCAGCACCGCCTTGTTGCCGCGCACCAGCGCGTTGTAGCCCAGCACCGCCGGAATGGCCACGGCCAAGCCCAGGGCGGTCATGATCAAGGCCTCGCCAATCGGGCCGGCAACCTGGTCGATGGTGGCTTGCCCGGCCAGGCCAATGCCCATCAGCGCATGGTAGATGCCCCAGACGGTGCCAAACAGCCCAACGAAAGGTGCCGTCGAGCCCACGGACGCCAGCACACCCAAGCCCGACTGCAGTTGCGCCATGGTCTGGTCCAGCGCATTTTGCAAAGCGCGCGTGACCCAGTCGCTCACATCGAGGCCTTCGTTCAAATGGGGTTGGCCATCGCGCTGCTGCAAATGCGTGAGCGCGCCGCGCCCTTGCTCGGCCAATTGCCGAAAGGCGTTGTCCTCATCGGCCGCGCCCAGCGCTTGCAAACCGGCATCGTAATCGGGGCTTTCCCAGAAGGCTTCAACGCGTTGCGCCTGACGGCGCAAACGTGCCTGGTCCAGGGCTTTGAGAATCATCACGACCCACGAGGCCAGCGACATGGCCAGCAGCAACAGGGCGACAAAGCGGGTCACCGCGTCGCCTTGTTGCCAGACATTCATCAGTCCACCGGACGTTTCCATGCTTCTTCCTTATTCCAAAACAAAATTGAGGGGCACGTTGAACCACATGGCCTCGGGCACATCGCCGCGCTTGCCGGGCACATAGCGCCAGCGCATCACCGTGTCCAGCGCTGCGCGGTCCAGGCGCTCAAACCCGCTGCTGCTGTGCAGCTCGGCTTTTTGCGGCAAACCGTCGGCACCAATCAGCACCCGCACCACGGCGCGGCCTTGCTCGCCCAGGCGACGGCTCAAGGCCGGGTAGGCCGGCCTGGGGTTGTTCAAGTAATCGGCCTGGGTCGAGGGTAAGGCGATTTTGGGGCTGGGCGCTGGTGTTGCAGTCACCGGTGCGGCCGCCGCGGGCGCCGAATTCTGCACGGGCGAAGGCGCAGGCAAGCCGATGGGTGCGCTCTCTGCCGGAACGCTTGCGGCAGGCACAGCCAATGGCAATTCAGGTGCCGACGTTGCCAGGGGGGCCGTCGGGCGAGGGCTGACAGTGGCCGCAGGCGGTGGAAGGCGTTTGGCAGGCGGCGGTGGCGGCACGGGCACATCCACGGCCTCACTGACCGCCATGACCGGCACCACCCAAGTCACCACGCGCTGCAACAGCCCCGCCTGCAAGGCCCACAGGCCCAGCAGGTGCAAGGCGATCGCCGCGCCGACCACGGCACCACGCAGCCCCAGCCTCATTCAAAAACCGCCTGCGCCAAATTGCGGCGCACGGCGCTCGCGCAAGGAGGCCACGCCTTCGTTCACATCCGGACCGGCAAAGCCCATGAACTCCAAGGCCAAAGAGGTGTCGAAGGTGGGCCCCGCTTGGCGCAGCCAATTGTTCAGGGCGTACTTGGTCCAGCGGATGGCGGTCTGGCTGCCCTGGGCCAGTTTCTCGGCCACTTCATAGGCCTTGTCCAGCAGCTTGTCTTCGTCCACCGCCAAGGACACCAAGCCGATGCGCTCGGCCTCTTCACCGCTGACGGGTTCGCACAACATGAGGTAATACTTGGCCTTGGCCATGCCACACAGCAAAGGCCAGATGATGGCCGCATGGTCGCCGGCCGCCACGCCCAGGCGGGTGTGGCCATCCACAATGCGGGCGGTTTTAGCGGCAATCGAAATATCGGCCAGCAAGCCCGCCACCAAGCCTGCGCCCACGGCCGGGCCATGCATGGCGCTCACAATGGGCTTGTCGCAGTTGATGACGTTGTAGACCAGGTCGCGCGCCTCTTTCCAGACCCGGCTGCGTACTTCGAAGTCGCGCGCCATGTCTTGCACCAGCGCCAGGTCGCCGCCACCCGAAAAACCCAGGCCTTCGCCGCGCAGCACCGCGCAACGCACGCTGTCATCGCGCCCAATGTCACGCCAGATTTCGCTCAGCTCCCAGTGCCCGTCATGGCCCGCCGTCGGCAATTTGCCATTGCCGCCAGGCCCGCCGGCTTTCATCTGCAAATCGATGATGCTGTCCTGCGGGCCCCGGCGCGTGATGCGCAGGGTCTGGTAGCGGCTGTAATCCACCTTGTGGGGCATGGCGATCTCCTGTCCTGATGTCTGAAGCTGTGATTGTCCATGGATCGCGCGCACTTGACCGGCGTCAAAGACTGGCCGAAAGCTGGAGCGCATGATGAACCATCGAAAGAAAGGCCTTTGGATGAAGAATGAACACATCATGGCGCTGGCAGCGCAACTGCGCCAAAGCCAACAGTCCCTGCGCGGACGCATTGTCCAGCAGCGCGAAGGCGCCAGCAGCCGCATCGAAGCGGCAGCGGAACAGTTTGGCCACCCGCAAGACTCGCATGCCCAGGTCACCACCGCGCGCGAGCTCGCATTGGCGATGACGGAATTGGAAATCGCCGAGCTCAATGCCTTGCAAGAAGCCCTGGATCGGATGGCAGCGGGCACTTACGGTGCGTGCACCGACTGCGGCCAAGACATCGCCCTGGCACGCCTGCAAGCCTCGCCCGAAGCCGCCCGTTGCATGGCTTGCCAATCGGCGCACGAACACCCCGCGCATTGAATCCCCTGATTGAACTGGAGAACCCTGATGACGACTTTTCACGCTGTGGTTTGGATGGACCATGCCGAAGCCCATGTGCTGATGTTTGACCGCGAACATGTGCAAGCCCAGCGCATCCAATCACGCTCGCACCACAAGCACCAAGGCAAGTCAGACGATGCCTCTGCCCTGTTTGCTGACATCGCCAAGGCGCTGGCCGGGACGCATGAAATCCTGCTGACCGGTCCGGGCATGGCCCGCAACCAGTTCCGTGACTGGTGCCAAAGCCACCACAGCCCGATCGTTCAGGCCTTGGTGGACAGCATTCCCAGCGACCACCCCAGCGACGCGCAATTGGTGGCCATGGCCCGCAAGTACTTTAAGCGGTACGACAACACCACCGCGGATCCTGCGCAGGCTTAAGCCTCTGCAGATGCGGGCGCAGCAATGGTTTGGTCGATGGCGCCACACAGGCTTTGCCCGTCCAGGCCCTTCATTTCAATGCGGATGGTGTCGCCGTATTTCATGAATTCGGTGCTGGGCTGGCCGTCCAGAATGGTTTCGATGGCACGCTTCTCGGCAATGCAGCTGTAGCCCTTGGGCCAGGTCTTGCGGCCGTTTTCTTCCGTGCCCTTGTTGCTCACCGTGCCGCTGCCCACGATGCTGCCTGCGCGCACATTGCGGGTTTTGCACATGTGGGCAATCAGCTGGCCAAAATGGAAGGTCATCTCTGGTCCGGCCTCGCACATGCCCACTTTGCGGCCATTCCAGGTGGACTGCAGCGTGAGGTTCACACGCCCTTGGTCCCAGGCGCTCCCAAGCTCGTCAAGGGTCACCGCCACCGGGCTGAAGGCGGTGGCGGGCTTGCTTTGAAAAAAGCCGAAGCCCTTGCCCAACTCCGCCGGAATCAGGTTGCGCAAAGACACATCGTTGGCGATCATGACCAAGCGAATGCCTTCCAGGGCTTGTTCGGGTGTGGAGGACATGGGCACATCGCCGGTGATGACGGCGATCTCTGCTTCAAAGTCGATGCCATGGGCCTCGCTGGCGCACACCACATCGTCCATCGGGCCGATGAAGTCGTCACTGCCGCCCTGGTACATCAACGGGTCGGTGTAATAGGTTGCAGGCACTTCCGCATTGCGTGCAGCGCGCACCAATTCCACGTGATTGATGTACGCCGAGCCATCGGCCCATTGGTAGGCGCGCGGCAGCGGCGCCATGCACATCTTCGGGTCAAACGCAAAGGCGTGGCGGGCCTTGCCCTGGTTCAGGGTTTCGTAAAGGTCTTGCAATTGCGGGGACAAAAAGTTCCAGTCGTCCAACACTTGTTGCAAGCGCGTGGCGATGCCCGTCGCATAATGCGCCATCGAGAGATCCCGCGAGACCACGACCAGTTGTCCGTCACGTGAGCCGTCTTTGTAGGTGGCGAGTTTCATGGGGATGTCTCCAGAAAAATGAGGTTGCGTGGGCCTTGCCAGCAAGGTAGATTACGCATTATTCAACAGATTTACCTATCCGTAATTCTACAAAACCAGGGCATGATGAAACAACGCGCAGGCATTCAGTCGGTGGAGGTCGGGTTTGAGTTGCTGGACGTGCTGGCCCGCGCCGATGGCCCGTTGATGCTACGCGATTTGGCCGCCGCCGCGAGCATGAGCGCGGCCAAGGCGCACCGTTACCTGGTCAGCTTCCAGCGCCTGCACCTGGTCGCGCAAGACAGTGACAGCACCCGCTACGACCTGGGCCCGGCCGCCCTCAAGCTGGGCCTGGCCAGCCTGAGCCGGCTCGATCCCGTCAAGCGCGCACGCGCACGGGTGGCGCCGCTCATGAACACCATCGGACACACCCTGGCGCTGGCCGTGTGGGGCAACCAGGGCCCCACCATCGTGCACTGGGAAGAGTCGCCCCATGCCATGACGATTTTGCGCCTGGGCGATGTCATGCCTTTGCTGACCTCGGCCACCGGGCGTTGCTTTGCGGCGTACTTGCCCAGTGAGCTGACCGCCCCGCAAGTGAAGCAGGAATTGCAGCGCCTGCAAAAACTCAATGTGCCGGATGCGCCACGCACGCCGGCGCAAGTCCAGGCCTTGTTGAAAGACGTTCGGCAACGCGGCCTCGCGCGGGTGGTGGACTCGCTGCTGCCGGGCGTCGTGGGGTTTGCCGCGCCGGTGTTTGACGCCGATGGGCACCTCGTGGTCGCCCTGGTCACCCTGGGGCCCGCATCCAGCATGGACGCGCGCTGGGAAGGCCCGGTGGCCACCCAACTGAAACAAGCGGCCCGGCAACTCTGCGATGAACTGGGCTACCGTGCATCATGAAGCCTGACACTGTGCGCTTGCGCCGCCGCCTGGGCATCGTGCTGTTGGTGGTGGCGGGCCATGGTGCTTTTTTCTGGCCGTTGGCGCAAGGCCTTGAACACCGCCCCCCGCCGCAAGGCCCGGTCTGGATGAGCCAGGTGAGCCTGCCTGAAACCGCGCTGCCGCCCCCCCTCGCACCGAAAACGCTGTCCCAGGCGCCTCCCCAACCATCGGCAGCCCTGCCATCGCTGCCCCCGGCCCCCGCACCCGAGACCTCGGTGCAGATCGCTGCAGCCCCGCCAATGCCAATGGCCAACGCCGCCGCCAGCGCCACAGAGCGCAAGCCAGCCGACAGGTTTGAAATTGCCGCACCGACCCAAGTGCTGTACGAGGTCTCGGGCAAGGCCAAGGGCTTTCCGTACTTCGCGCGTGGCAGCTTGCAATGGCAACACGATGGTCTACAGTACCAGGCCCGCTATGAAGTCGGGCTGCCCCTGGTGGGCTACCGGGTCCAAACCAGCCAAGGCGAGTTGACGGCCTTGGGTTTGGCACCCAAGCGTTTTGGCGACAAAAACAAAACCGAACTGGCGGCGCACTTCGAGCGCGACAAAGGCCTCATCAGTTTCAGCGCCAACACGCCCAGCAGCCCACTGCTGCCGGGGGCCCAAGATCGGCTCAGCCTGTTCATGCAGCTGGCCGCGCAATTGGCAGCCGAGCCCAGGCGCTACCCCGCAGGCACGCAAATCGACCTGCAAACCGTCTCGGCCCGTGAGGCCGAAATGTGGTCCTTCCAGGTGGAGGGCACGAACAGGTGTCATTGCCCCTGGGCGATCTTCAAGCCCTGCGCCTGCGCCGGTTGCCCCGGCGCGAGTTCGACCAGCTCATCGATTTGTGGTTTGCACCGACGCTGTCTTACTTGCCGGTGCGCATTCGCATTCAGCAAGCCAATGGGGATGTGGCCGACCAGCGTGCAAAATCTGTGGCGCCCCCTTGAAACAGCGGGCACGAGGGCTTATTCGGGCTCGATCTTGGCGTCGCGAACCACCTTGGCCCAGCGCGGCGACTCGGCGCGAATCAGCGCCGCAAACTGCTCGGGCGTGCCACCGCCCACTTCGTTGCCCTGGCTGATGATTTTGTCCTTGACCTCGGGGTCTTGCAACGCCTTGTTGCACACGCTGTTGAGCAAGCGAACCAGCTCCGGGCTCAAGCCCTTGGGGCCCACCAGGCCTTGCCAGTTCATCACCTCCACCGCCGGGTAACCCAGCTCGGCCATGGTCGGCACATCGGGCAACAGCGCGGAGCGGGTTTTGCTGGTCACCGCCAGCGCCCTGAAGCGACCCCCTCGCAAGGCAGGCATGGCGCTGTACATCTGCTCGAACATCAGGTTGACTTGGCCGCCCATGAGATCGGTGGCGCCGGCCGCCCCACTCTTGTAGGGCGCGTGAATCATGTCAATGCCCGCCGCATGCTCGAACAAGGCGCCACTCAGATGGTGCGTGCCGCCAATGCCGCCCGAGGCATAGCTGAGCTTGCCTGGCGCGGCCTTGGCCGCGGCCACCAAGTCCTGGACGGATTTGTACGGCGAATCGATGCGAACCATCAGCGCCAACGGACCACGCTCAATGAGGGCAATGGGCACGATGTCGTTCAAGGGATCGAAGTTCAGCTTTTTGAACAGGGCATGGTTGACCGCCAGAGGGGCAAAGTTGCCCATGCCCAGGGTGTAGCCATCGGGCTTGGCGCGGGCAATCATTTCTGTGCCGATGTTGCCGCCCGCGCCCGCCTTGTTGTCCACAATGATGGGTTGGCCCAGCAGGCTGGCCATGGCTTTGGCCACCAGGCGCGAGCGGGTGTCGGCATTGCCTCCGGCGGCATAGGGGCAAATCCAGTTGATGCTTTTGCTGGGGTACTTGTCTTGCGCCCAC
>CAINMN010000162.1 GCA_903850735.1 uncultured Burkholderiales bacterium
AGCGCCGACATGGCCAAAGCGATGGGAAAGGGGATGCCCATGTTGGTGAGCACCGCTTGGGTGTACGCGCCCACCCCCAGGAAAGCCGCATGGCCAATCGAAAAGAGTCCGGTGAAGCCTGCGAGCAGCATCAGGCCCAGGCCCACAATGCCGTAAATCAGCACAAAGGTCAGTTGTGCCAGCCAGTATTCGTCGATCAGCCAGGGCGCAGCGAGCAGGCACAGCACCAGCAGGCTGTACCAGAACACATGGCCGCCGTGCTTGGCCAGTCGGATGTCTTGGGCGTAATCGGTCTTGAAGATGAAGCGCATGGTCAGACCTTTTTACGCAGGCGCTCGCCGAACAAGCCGTTGGGTTGCACCATCAGCATGACCAACACCACGATGTAGGCCGCGGTGTCCTTGAAGCCATCGGGCAGGTAAAAGCCGGACAGCGACTCCACCACGCCAATGATCAGGCCACCGACAATCGCGCCAGGCAGGCTGCCAAAGCCGCCGACCACGGCCGCGGGAAAGGCTTTCAAACCAATAAAGCCCATGTTGGCGTGGACAAAGGTGATGGGCGCCAGCAGCAAGCCCGCCACCGCGGCCACCGCCGAGGCCAGGCCCCAGACCAGGCCATTCAGGGGCTTGACCGGAATGCCCATGTAATAAGCCGCCAGCTGGTTTTGCGAAGAAGCCTGCATGGCGATGCCCAGCTTGCTGTACTTGAACAGGGCAAACAAGGCTGCGCACAACACGGCCGTGGTACCAATGACCACCAGTTGCTCTGCATTCAGGGTCAGCGCCCCGAGGTTGAAGGCCATGTCTTTGTAGGGAACAGGCAAGGTGTGGGTTTCGGTGCCGATGCCCGGAATGGTGGTCACCAGGCCCCGCAGCACATAGCCGATGCCAATGGTCAGCATGACGATGGAAAACGCCGGTTGGCCCAAAATCGGCCGAATGACGGCACGCTCTAAGAGAATGCCGAACAAGGCCATGGCCGCAATGCTGGTCAGCACCGCCACCCAGAACGGATACTCCAGAAAGGTCATGACGCCCAGGCCGCAAAATGCGCCCAGCATCATCAACTCGCCTTGAGCAAAACTGACGGTTTCGGTGGCTTTGTAAATCAACACAAAGCCCAGCGCGATCAGCCCGTAGATACACCCTTGCGAGATGCCGCTGATCACCAGTTGCAGAAACTGCACATCGCCTCCAGAAATGAATCAACACCAGCAGGTTTGCTGGAGAGAAAAATATAGCCCGGAGGGGCTGCGAAGGCTCTCGGTGATAACCCCTGCGTAGGGAAAATCAGGATTTGTCGATGCTGCGCGGTCGCCCCTGATCATCGATGGCGACATAGGTCAAGCTGGCCTCGGTCACTTTGAGGTATTGGCCTTGGGCGCGAAAACGTTCGGCAAACACTTCCACGCGCACCGTGATCGAGGTGTTGCCGATGCGGGTGACCTGCGCGAAAAAGCTCAGAATGTCGCCCACCTTCACCGGTTGCTTGAAAATGAACTGGTTCACCGCCACCGTGGCCATGCGCCCATTGACATAACGTGCGGGCAGCACTGCGCCGGCCAAGTCCACCTGGGCCATGACCCAGCCGCCAAAAATATCGCCATTGGCGTTGCAATCGGCGGGCATGGGGATGACTTTCAGCACCAGCTCCTGGTCGACAGGCAGGGCCACGGTTTCGGGGGGCAGAGGGGAGGTGGCAGACATGGGCACAATCGGTTGAATTCTTCAGAACTCCGATTGTCACGCATGAGACCCCATTCCGCGCCTTCGCCAACTTTGCCCGTGGGGACGCCGCGACAGCACACCGACCGCGACACCTTGCGCCGGTTGCTGCCCTACCTGTGGCACTACAAATGGCGCGTGATGGCGGCCTTGGCCTTCATGGTGGGCGCCAAACTGGCCAACGTGGGCGTGCCCGTGCTGTTGAAGCACTTGATCGATGCCATGACGCTCAAGCCGGGCGACCCCAGCGCAGTGCTGGTCGTGCCGGCCGGCTTGCTCTTGGGCTATGGCGTGCTGCGGCTCTCTGTGTCTGCCTTCACCGAGTTGCGAGAGCTGGTGTTTGCCAAGGCAACCCAGGGCGCAGCCCGGCGCATCGCGCTGGAAACCTTTCAGCACTTGCATGGCCTGAGCTTGCGCTTTCACCTCGAGCGTCAAACCGGCGGCATGTCGCGCGACATCGAGCGGGGCGTGCGGGGCATTGAGTCGCTGATTTCTTATTCGCTCTACAGCATCGTCCCGACCCTGATTGAAATCGCCTTGGTGCTGGTGATTTTGTCGGTGCAGTTCGACCTGTGGTTTGCCGTCATCACCTTGCTGGCCTTGGCCCTTTACATCGGCTTCACCGTGACGGTGACGGAGTGGCGCACCCAGTTTCGGCGGCAGGCCAATGAGTTCGATTCGGCCGCCCACACCCGCGCGATTGACTCGCTGTTGAACTATGAAACCGTCAAGTACTTCAACAACGAGGCCTTTGAGGCCCGCCGCTACGACGAAAGCCTGGACCGCTTGCGCCGCGCACGGCTCAAGGCGCAAACCTCGCTGAGCCTGTTGAACACGGGACAGCAACTCATCATTGCCTGCGCCTTGGTCGCCATGCTGTGGCGGGCCACCCAAGGGGTGGTGGACGGGCGCATGACCTTGGGCGACCTGGTGATGATCAACGCCTTCATGATCCAGCTCTACATTCCCTTGAATTTCTTGGGCGTGCTGTACCGCGAAATCAAACAAAGCCTGACCGACCTGGACCGCATGTTCACCTTGCTGGAAAAAGAGCGCGAGGTCGCCGACCGGTCGCAGGCGGCCGATCTGCAGTGGTCCCAGCCGCCGGCGGTGCAGTTTGACCGCGTGGCCTTTGCCTACGACCCAGCGCGCACCATCCTGCACGACATCAGCTTCGAGATTCCCGCAGGGAAAACCGTGGCCGTGGTCGGCCCCTCGGGCTCGGGCAAGTCGACGCTGGCGCGCTTGCTCTACCGTTTTTACGATGTGAGCCATGGCGCCATCCGCATCGGGGGACAAGACGTGCGCGATGTGACCCAGGCCAGCGTGCGCCGCGCGATTGGCATCGTGCCGCAAGACACGGTGTTGTTCAACGACACCGTGGCCTACAACATCGCCTATGGCCGTCCTGGTGCCGCCCAAGCCGAGATTGAAGAGGCGGCCCGATCGGCGCGCATCCACGACTTCATTGCCAACTCGCCAGCCGGCTATGACACGGTGGTGGGCGAGCGTGGGCTGAAACTGTCTGGCGGTGAAAAGCAGCGCGTGGCCATTGCCCGCACCTTGCTGAAGAACCCGCCCATCCTGATTTTTGACGAGGCCACCTCCGCGCTGGACAGTGCCAACGAACGCGCCATCCAGGCGGAGTTGCAAAGCGTCGCCCAGAACCGAACCACTCTGGTCATTGCTCACCGTTTGTCCACCGTGGTGGACGCGCACGAAATTCTGGTGCTTGATGCGGGCCACATCGTGGAGCGCGGGCGCCACGCCGATTTGCTGACGCGCAACGGGCGTTATGCGCAAATGTGGGCCTTGCAACAAAACGCAGAGGCCGCGCCCGCTTAAAAACTCAAGGCAGTTCGGTGTTGTCGGCCACGGCCGCAGCGTCCCTCGGGCCCACCATGCCCAGTCGCGCTTTCAGCGACTGCGGCTCGCCGGTGATCACCGCGGCGTAATTGGTGGCGTTGGACAGCACCTTTTTCACATAGTCGCGCGTCTCGTGAAACGGCACGTTCTCGGCCCACATGGCGCCTTCCAAGGTGGGACCCTGACGCCATTTGCGCGAGCGGCTGGGGCCGGCGTTGTAGGCTGCCGCGGCCAAGGGCATGGAGCCCTCGAAGTTGTCCAGCACCAGCTTGAGGTAGCCCGTGCCAATCGCGATGTTCACATCGCGCTGGTTGATTTGCTCGGGCGTGAAGCTGGTCATGCCAATCTTGCGCGCGGTCCAGCGCGCGGTGGCCGGCATCACCTGCATCAGGCCGGAGGCGCCCACGCCTGAGCGCGCGTCCATCACAAAGCGGCTCTCCTGGCGGATCAGGCCATACACATAGGACGGATCCAGCCCAATCTCGCGCGTGCGCTGCAGCACCGCCTCTTTGTGGGGCATGGGGAACAGCAGGTCAAAGTCAATCGCTTCGCGCGCCCGATCGCTGGTGTTGATGCAGCGGTCCCACACTTGTTGTTCACAGGCCAGGGTGGCCGCCGCCAACAAGTCGCGGTCGCTCATGCGGCCGCTTTGCCCTTGGGCATTGACCAGGTTGGTGGCGTAATTCCATTCGCGCACGCCCTCGGTGCGCAAGCCCATTTGAATGGCATACAGCGCGCGCTTGAGGCTGGGGTTCTGACGCATGCTGTCCAGCTCGGCGGCGCTCGGAGGCTCGGGCTTGGGCGGCGCCGTGATTTTGCGACCCAGTTCTTCCATCGCCAGTTGCTCGTAAAACCCTTTCACGCCCGCAATGCCCTCCAACTGCGCCAAGGCCTCTTGGCGCAGCTTGGGATTGTTTTTGTGGCGCGCCAATTGCGCGCGAGCCTGCCAATAAACCCAGGTGGGATCGCGGCGGGCTTCGGCGCTCATGGCGCCAATGGCCGACTCGACGGCCGCCCAGCGGGGGCTGTCGCCAGCGCGCAAGGCCGCACGGACTTTCCAGCCCAGCATGTCGTCGTGCAGGTCTTGTTCTTTGGTGACTTTGCCAAAGTGGCTCAGCGCATCGTCTTCTAGCTTCATGGCCGATTGCCGGCCAATGGCGCCCCAGACCCAGTTGCGCTCTTCGATCGTCAGGTGGGGTGTCCATTTGCTGGTCAGCAATTTCGCCGCGACATCGGGCTCGCTGGTGGCGATGCGAATCAGCGCAATGACCACCAGCTCCTGGCGTGTCTTTTGCGGGGCGGCAATGCGTTGGGCCAGAAACTTGGTGGGCTGGCCAAAGGCCTCTTGCAGGCCATTGAGGGCGTCGGGGGCCACGATGTTCACGGCCTGGCGGGCACTGCGCGGGCGGTTGTGCTCGGCCGCCAGGCGGGCTTTGCGCCAGACCGACAAAGTGCTGATTTTTTTGGCGTCGTACAGCCGGTCTGCCGCCAAGGCGCAGCCTTCATCGGCTTCGCGCTGGCTCATCCACAGGCGGCGAACCTCTTCTGACAATTCGGCGGGTGCCTTGGGGCCTTGCTCCAAAAAGTCCACCAGCAGCACATAGCACTGC
>CAINMN010000163.1 GCA_903850735.1 uncultured Burkholderiales bacterium
CCAACCTCAATGACTTGCCAACAGGCAGCGTCAGCATCGAAGGCGACGGCATGGAAGATGCCACCTTGACAGCCAGTCACACCCTGAAGGATGTGGACGGCATGCCCGCCAGCGTCAGTTACCAGTGGCTGGCGGATGGGCTGGCCATCTTGGGTGCCACGCAGAGCAGCTTTGTCTTGCAGCAAGCACAAGTGGGTTGCCGCATCAGCGTGCAAGTCAGCTACACCGATGCTTTGGGCACGCCCGAAACAGTGGCCAGCGCGGCAACCGCAGCCATCGAAAACATCAACGATTCGCCACAGGGCGCCTTGGAAATCTCGGGCAAAGTTCGCGAGGCTGAAACCCTGCAAGCGGTGACAAGCGCGCTGTCTGACGAAGACAACAACGGCTTGGCCCCAGGCCCTCTCGCCTACCAATGGCGGGCCAATGGGGTCAACATCGCAGGGGCTACCAGCAACAGCCTGGTGCTGACACAGGCTCAAGTGGGTCAATCCATCAGTCTGGTGGTGAAGTACACCGACAAGCAGGGCCAGGTGGAGACGGTCACAAGCGAGAACACCGTGCCCGTGGGCAACGTGAACAACAAACCCACAGGAACGGTCACTGTCACCGGCACAGCGCAGGAAGATCGCACGCTGAGCGCCAGCCAGAACTTGGTCGACAGAGATGGCTTGGGAACGATCAACTGGCGCTGGCTGGCCGACGGACAAGTCATCGCGGGCGAAGAGCAAGCCACCCTGGTTTTGAAACAAGCCCAGGTTGGAAAAATGATCACTGCCGAGGCCCGTTACACCGACCTTCTCGGCGAAGAGGAGTCTTTGGCAAGTGCCGCAACCGTCAAAGTGGCCAACGTGCAAGACCCTACATCGGGCACACTGGCCATCTTGGGAGCGGGTTTCCAGGGCGAAACCCTTTCGGTCGACTTGGATGTGAGCGATGAGGACGGCATTGCAAGCCTGGCTTACCAATGGCTGATGGACGGCGCGGTGCTCTCAGGTGCGACACAGAGCAGCTTGCTGCTGGGCCAAGACCAGGTGGGCCATCGCATGGGGGTCAAGGTGACCGCTACCGACAACTTTGGCGCTCAGACTGTGCTGCAAACCAGTCAATCCAGCCTGATCGAGAACATCAATGACCCCCCTTCGGTTTCGAATGTTGTGTTGGCGGGGCCAGCCAACAAGAGCATCCAGGGAACTTTGACAGCCACCGATGTGGATGGCGATCCCTTTACTTTTTTGCTGTCACAGTCGCCCACGCATGGCAAGGTGACGCTGAACGAAAAAACGGGCTTGTTCGAGTACGTCCCAGAGCTGAATTATTCGGGCATGGATCAATTTTCCTACCAAGCGACCGATGGCATGGACACCTCGCAAGAGGCCACAGTTCAGCTCAACCTCACATCACTGTCTTCTCGCGCGGTTTCAGGCGCTGTGTATTTTTGGGCCAATTCAGCGCTGGGTTCGGGACATCAGTTGCTGAAAAACGTCGATGTGAAAGCCACCTCGGGCAGCGCCACTTGGAGCAGCGCGACAACGACCAAGGCGGGTGCTTATCTTGTGCCGGGCATCGAACTCGCCCAAGTGGCGCTGACAGCCAGCAAGTCCAGCCTGGCAGACACCACGATCAAGCCCGCCATTGGTTTGAACGATGTCTTGTCGGCCTTGAAGCTTTACCTGGGCAAGACCACCGCCGACAGTTCTCCCTATGCCCTCATGGCCGCAGATTTCGATGCCAATGGCAAAGTGGAGTTGGGCGACGTGCTCAATATTTTGAAGACTTACCTGGGCAAGACCACCGCCGTATCGCCGCAATGGACCTTTGTGGATGCTGCCGCCGATCTCGCCGGGCTCACCGCCAAAGCCAGCTTGGCGCCGCCCATCGCCCTCAACCTTGTCGATGCTGCGACGCCTGTCAATTTGGTGGGCGTCTTGCGAGGGGATGTCAACGGCAGTTGGTCACAACTGTCAGGCTATGAGCTTTTGACGGTTTGAGCCTCAAGCCCTGGGCGGGCCAGTCCTAAAAAAGCCAGAATGTCCGGCATGTATGTTTCAAAGTCGCTGAAAGCATGGTCACCCCCCTCACACAGCACCCCGGGTGAGTCGGGATAGCGCGCCACCATCTCACGCCAATCCAGCAATTCGTCGCCTTTGGCGATCAAAGGCATCACTTGTGAGCCAAAGCGCTGAACCGGCGAGGCCAAGTCCGCCAATTCCTTCACATGATCTTGGGTGAAGTCAAAACTTTGGTCTGGGTCATGCCAACAAGTGTGTTGGCCAATGTAGCCCGACAGGTCGCGCCCAGGCTGTGTGGCAGGGTTGATGACAACGGCACGCCAATGCCTTTGTGCGGCCAGCCAGGTGGCGTAATACCCACCCAAGGACGATCCCATCACCACCGACGTCAAGGCTGGCCAATCGCGGGTGCCCTCCAGGATGAGTTCCGCCGCTGCCTTGGGCGAGGGCGGCAATGCCGGACACCACCAGGTCAGCCCCGGCACTTGGCGGGCGAGGTGAGCCATTTGCTGTGCCTTGGTGGACCGAGGCGATGAGCGAAAGCCATGCAGGTAAAGCAAATGGGTGGTGTGCGCAAGGTTCATGCCCTATCCTAATTCGACGCGGCTTGCTTGCCAACGCAGAGCGATAATTGGCGCATGCCCATCGTCATCGAAAAACCCTCTTTGCTGCGAAAAGCACTGCATCTTGTGCGTGGCTTTGATGGGCCGTTGGCGTTTGCCGTGTTTTTATTGGCGTGTGCTGGCATGCTGACCATGTATTCCTCGGGCTACGCCAATGGCCAAAGGTTTTTCGATCATGGTCGCAATATTTTGCTCGGTGGCTTCATCATGTTCGTGGTGGCGCAAATCCCGCCGCAGCGCTTGATGTCTTTGGCCGTGCCCTTGTACACCTTGGGCGTCGCCTTGCTGATTGCCGTGGCCCTGTTTGGCCTGACCAAAAAGGGCGCCCGCCGCTGGCTCAACGTGGGCATCGTGATTCAGCCCAGTGAAATTCTCAAAATTGCCATGCCCCTGATGTTGGCTTGGTGGTTCCAAAAGCGCGAAGGGCAATTGCGGCCTTTGGACTTCCTGGTCGCGGCACTGTTGCTGATGGTGCCCGTGGGGTTGATCATGCGTCAACCAGACCTTGGCACGGCACTGCTGGTCCTGAGCGCAGGCTTGTTTGTGATTTTCTTTGCGGGGCTGAGTTGGCGCTTGATACTGCCCCCCTTTGCTTTGATGCTGGTGGGGTTGGTCTTGCTGGTCATTTTTGAGCCTGAATTGTGTGCAGAAGGGGTGCGTTGGCATTTGCTGCACGATTACCAGCAGCAGAGGGTCTGTACCTTGCTGGACCCCGGGCGCGACCCCCTGGGCAAAGGCTTTCACATCATCCAGGGCATGATCGCCATTGGCTCTGGCGGGTTTTGGGGCAAGGGCTTTTTGCAAGGCACGCAGACCCACCTCGACTTTATCCCCGAGCGCACCACCGATTTCATCTTTGCCGCTTATGGTGAGGAATTCGGATTGTTGGGCAATGTGTTGCTGATCCTGGGCTTTGTGTTTTTGGTCTTGCGCGGCTTGGCCATCGCACTGGACGGCCCCACCTTGTTCACGCGCTTGCTGGCTGGCAGCATCACCCTGATTTTCTTCACCTACGCCTTTGTCAACATGGGCATGGTCAGCGGCATTTTGCCGGTGGTGGGGGTGCCCTTGCCGTTCATCAGTTATGGCGGCACCGCCATGGTGACCCTGGGCTTTGGCCTGGGCATTTTGATGTCAGTGGCACGGTCCAAACAATTGGTGCAATCATGAAATCTGTCGGAATCATTGGCGTGGGCAACATGGGCGGCGGCATGGCCAGGCGCTTGCTGTCGCAAGGCTGGGCGGTGCATGTGCGCGATGTGGATGCGACCGTGCTCTCGCCCCTGCAGGCATTGGGTGCGGTGGTTCACTCTACGCCGGCCGCCTTGGCCCAGGCCGCTGACCGGCTGATTGTCTGTGTGGTGGACGCCCAGCAAATGGACGAGGTCTTGTTTGGCGCGCAAGGTGCGGCCAACAGCTTGCGCTTGGGGCAAGCGGTGCTGTTGTGCCCCACGATTTCGCCGGAAGATGCCGAAAGCCTCGGGCAGCGTCTGTCGGCTTTGGGCGCCGAGCCCATTGACGCGCCCATGTCGGGGGGGCCGGTGCGGGCCGAGCAAGGCACCATGAGTTTGATGGTGGCTTGCCCCGACAGCGTGTTCGAGGCTCACCAGGATGTGCTGCACGCTCTGGCCAACCCGGTGTTTCGCATCAGCGAGCGCGTGGGCGATGGCGCCAGAACCAAGTTGGTCAACAACTTGCTCGCCGGCATCAACCTGGCCGGCGCTGCGGAGGTCCTGGCTTTGGCCGAGCGCATGGGCTTGAGCCAGGCCACCACGCTGAATGTCATGGAACGCTCCAGCGGCCAAAGCTGGATTGCCTCCGACCGCATGCGACGCGCCATCGACGGCGATTACGCACCGCGGGCGCACATGACCCTGCTGGAAAAAGACACGCGCCTGGCTGTGGAAGCCGCGCAGCGCTTAGGCGTGAAGCCCGCCTTGGGCACACAAGCCAGCGCCATCTTCGCCCAAGCCAGCGCCGCCGGCTTCGCCAAAGACGACGACGCCGCCCTCCTCAAGCACCTCTCCACTCCTTGAGCCGTCACCGCGAGCGAAGCGCGGCGGTCTCTCGACGCAGAGAGCGCGCCGTGGCCCTTTGGGCCTCGCGATGACGGGGGGATGGGGTGGGTTCTACAATGGGCTTTCATCCATCAGGCCACCGCACACCCATGATTTCACGCGAACCCACCCTCGAACGTCTTGCCACGGCGCAGCGCTATTTGCTGGAGCCCTTTGGCCTGGATGAGTCGCATTTGCGCCGGGCCTTGGCTGAGATCACCACGCACCGGGTCGACGATGCCGACCTTTACTTTCAGTACACCCGCTCCGAAGGCTGGAGTCTGGAGGAGGGCATTGTCAAAACGGGCTCCTTCAGCATTGACCAAGGCGTGGGCGTGCGCGCAGTGACCGGCGAAAAAACCGCCTTTGCGTATTCGGATGACATTTCATGGGAGTCGCTGCTCGATGCAGCACGCACGGTGCGCACCATCGCCCAGGCCGACAAGTCCGCCAAGCGGCGGGTGCCTGCGCGCAAGATCGCGCCCAGCCGTGCGTTGTATGCGGGCCTGGACCCCATCAGCAGCCTGGACAGCACCGCGAAGGTGGAATTGTTGGGCCGTGTGGAGAAGCTGGCGCGCGCCAGTGACCCGCGCATTGTGCAGGTCATGGCGGGCCTGGCCAGTGAATACGATGTGGTCTTGATTGCCCGTGCCGATGGCACCTTGGCCGCCGATGTGCGTCCTCTGGTGCGATTGAGCGTGACCGTGATTGCCGAGCAGAACGGACGCCGCGAAATGGGCTCGGGCGGCGGCGGTGGCCGCTTTGGCCTGGCGTATTTTGACGACGCCTGTTTGAAGCAATACGTCAACGATGCCGTGCAGTCGGCTTTGACCAACCTGGAAGCGCGTCCGGCCCCGGCCGGCGAGATGACGGTGGTCCTGGGTCCCGGCTGGCCCGGCATTTTGTTGCACGAGGCCATTGGCCACGGCTTGGAGGGCGACTTCAACCGCAAAGGCTCGAGCGCGTTTTCGGGGCGCGTGGGCCAGCGCGTGGCCGCCAAAGGCGTGACGGTGCTGGACGATGGCACCTTGAGCGACCGCCGTGGCTCGCTGAATGTGGATGACGAAGGCCATGTCAGCCAGCGCAATGTGCTGATTGAAGACGGCATTTTGCAAGGCTACATTCAAGACGCCATGAACGCGCGCCTGATGGGGGTGCGTCCCACCGGCAATGGCCGTCGCGAAAGCTATGCCCATTTGCCCATGCCGCGCATGACCAACACCTACATGCTGGGCGGCGACAAGTCGCCCGAAGAAATTCTGGCCAGCATGGACAAGGGCTTGTATGCCACCAACTTTGGCGGCGGCCAGGTCGACATCACCTCGGGCAAGTTTGTGTTTTCCACCAGCCAGGCTTGGTGGGTGGAAAAGGGCAAGCTGCAATACCCGGTGAAAGGCGCCACCCTGGTGGGCAATGGCCCCGATGCCCTGACCCGCGTGAGCCTGATCGGCAACGACATGGCCCTGGACAGCGGTGTCGGCACCTGTGGCAAAGAGGGCCAAAGCGTGCCCGTGGGCGTGGGCCAGCCCACCTTGCGCATCGACGGTTTGACGGTCGGCGGCACCGCTTGAACAACCTGTGCTAATATTCAAGCCATGACTTCAGCCCGTTTTTATTTTGCTTACTTTAGCTTCTCACGCCCCACCGGCGGTCGAGAGATCTGAACGTACCTGATAAAACGCTCTGAACTCCCTCACCAACCGCCGGCCTCCGGCGGTTTTTTTTTGGAACAAACCATGAAGACATCAGCACCTGAACTCGCTTATCCGGCACGCGTTGAAAAAACCAGTCAAACCGACGATCAACGTATCAAGGACATCACCGTGTTGCCCCCTCCCGAGCATCTGATTCGCTTCTTCCCCATTCAAGGCACGCCCGTCGAAGGGCTGATTGCCAAGACCCGCAAGACCATTCACAACATCATGGCGGCCCAAGACGACCGCCTGCTGGTGGTCATTGGCCCTTGCTCGATTCACGACCCTGCGGCCGCGCTGGATTACGCGCGCCGCTTGCTGGCCGAGCGCGAGCGCTATGCCGACACGCTTGAAATCGTGATGCGCGTGTACTTCGAGAAGCCCCGCACCACCGTGGGCTGGAAGGGCTTGATCAACGACCCCTACCTCGATGAAAGCTACCGCATCGACGAAGGCCTGCGCATTGCGCGCCAGCTGCTGATTGAAATCAACCGCCTGGGCCTGCCCGCCGGCAGCGAATTCCTGGACGTGATTTCGCCGCAGTACATCGGCGACCTGATTTCATGGGGCGCCATTGGCGCGCGCACCACCGAAAGCCAGGTGCACCGCGAGCTGGCCTCGGGCCTGTCGGCACCGATTGGCTTCAAGAACGGCACCGACGGCAACATCAAAATTGCCACCGACGCCATTCAGGCGGCGGCGCGCGGCCACCACTTTTTGTCGGTTCACAAAAACGGCCAGGTGGCCATTGTGCAAACCCAGGGCAACAAGGATTGCCACGTGATTTTGCGCGGTGGCAAGGCGCCCAACTATGACGAGGCCAGCGTCACTGCCGCATGTCAGGAACTGGCTGCCGCCAAGCTGCCCGCAACCCTGATGGTGGATTGCAGCCACGCCAACAGCAGCAAACAACACGAGCGCCAGCTGGAAGTGACCCGCGACATTGCACGCCAGGTGAGCGGGGGCTCACACCAGGTCTTCGGTTTGATGATCGAAAGCCACCTGAACGCCGGTGCGCAGAAGTTCACGCCGGGCAAAGACAAGGTCGACGGCCTGGCCTACGGCCAGAGCATCACCGACGCCTGCCTGGGCTGGGACCATTCCATCGAGGCGCTGAAAATTCTGTCGGACAGCGTCAAGGCGCGTCGCAAAGCCAAAAAGTAAACCCTCTTCAGCCCTCATCGCGGGCGAAGCGTGGCGATCCCTCTGCAAAGAGGGGTTGCCGCGGCCTTTGGACTCGCAACGACGGGCGCTGCATCCTAGGTTTCAGAGGGCTTGCAACAGTCGGGCGTGGATGTTTCCAAACCCGCCATTGCTCATGCAAAGGATGTGATCCCCGGGCCGCGCTGTCAGCTTGACCTGCTGAATGGCTTCGTCCACCGTGCGCGCCACTTGTGCGCGATCGCCCATGCTTTGCAAGGCTTCACCCGCATCCCAGTCCAGCCCGCCGCTGTGACAAATGGCCAGGTCGGCTTGTTCCAGGCTCCAGGGCAATTGGGACTTCATGGTGCCCAACTTCATGGTGTTGCTGCGTGGCTCGAACACGGCCAAGATGCGCGCGTTGCCCACCTTGCGGCGCAGGCCGTCCAGCGTGGTGCGGATGGCGGTGGGGTGGTGAGCAAAGTCGTCGTACACCGTGATGGCACCACCCTCACGCGCCACTTGGCCGCGCACTTCCATGCGCCGGCGCACATTTTGAAAGCTTTCCAGGGCATGGGCCGCCACTTCGGGGGGCACGCCCACGTGTTCGGCGGCCACCATCGCCGCCAGGGCATTCAGCTGATTGTGAACGCCGGTGATGTCCCAGCGAAGCTCGGCCACTTGGCGGCCGCTTCGGAAAATGCCAAAGTCATGCGGCGGTCCTTCGATGCGCCACTGAGCATTTGGGTTGAGTCCAAAGCCTTCTACCGCGCTCCAGCAGCCCTGGTTCAAAACCCTTTGCAGGCTGGCTTCGTCCTGGTTCACCACCACGCGGCCACTGGCTGGTACGGTGCGCACCAGGTGATGGAACTGTCGCTCAATGGCTTTCAGGTCGTCAAAGATGTCCGCATGGTCAAACTCAAGGTTGTTGAGCAAGGCCGTGCGCGGGCGGTAGTGCACAAACTTGCTGCGCTTGTCGAAAAAGGCGGTGTCGTATTCGTCGGCCTCGATCACGAACAAGGGACGCGGCGTGGCCGCTGTGCTGGCCCCCAGGCGGGCCGAGACGCCAAAGTTCAGCGGCACGCCGCCCACCAGAAATCCAGGTTGCAGCCCGGCGGCCTCCAGAATCCAGCTCAGCATCGAGGTGGTGGTGGTTTTGCCGTGGGTGCCGGCCACGGCCAGCACATGGCGGGGTTGCGCCGACGCATGCAGGACGTGTTCTGACAACCATTGCGGGCCGCTGGTGTAAGGCAGGCCTGACTCCAGAATGGCTTCCATCAGCGGGAATTTAGGCTGCCCCTCGGCGGTGCGGGCGCGTGACACCACATTGCCAATCACGAACAGGTCGGGCTTCAGCGCCAATTGGTCGGCGCCAAAGCCTTCGATCAGCTCAATGCCCAAGGCCCGCAGTTGGTCGCTCATCGGGGGGTAGACCCCGGCATCGCAGCCTGTGACCCGATGACCCGCTTCACGCGCCAAGGCAGCCAAACCTCCCATGAAGGTGCCGCAAATCCCCAAAATATGAATGTGCATGCCTTGATTCTAGAGGGGTGCCAGCTTGCAACAGGCACAATGGCGGCATGAGCGATGTCTTGATGGAAATTGCCGCCACCGCGGCCCGCATGGTGGTCGAGGAAGGCTTGGAGTATGGCGTGGCCAAGCAGCGCGCCGTCAAGCAAATGCGCCTGCCGCCGCGCACGGCCTTGCCCAGCAACGATGTGGTGGAAGCCGAAGTGCGCGATTACCTGGATTTGTTTTGTGCGGACACGCAGCCGACGGAACTGCGTGCCCTGCGTGAGTTGGCGCGGGTCTGGATGAAGCGCCTGGAAGTCTTTCGGCCCCATCTGGGCGGGGCCGTGTGGCGCGGTACCGCCACCCGACTTTCGGATATTTACCTGCAGTTGTTTTGCGATGACAGCAAATCCACTGAAATTGAGCTCATCAACCAGGGTTGCGATTACCAAGTGACGCGCGTCAATGGGTTTCTGGGGCAGCCGGTGGATGCCTTGAGCCTCAGCGTGGCCTGCCCGGCTTTGCAAACCCATGTCGGTGTGCATTTGTTGATTCATGACCATGACGACCTGCGTGGCGCCCTCAAGCCGGATACGCAAGGCCGCAGCTGGCGCGGTGACATTCAGGCTTTGAATCGAATTTTGGAAGCAGAATGACTGAAATTGACAACAAATCGACATTTTTGGCAGGTCGACGAAGCCTGGTGCTGGCGGCTGGCGCGGCTGCGCTGGCGGGCGTCGGCGTGGGTTGGTGGCGCTTGCGTGACCAGCGCTTGCCCATGGAGACCGAGCGGGTGCTGTGGTCGGCGGCATTTGACCAACTCGATGGCCAGGTGTTGGCTTTGGCAAGCCTCAAGGGTCGCCCCCTGGTGATCAACTTTTGGGCCACATGGTGTCCGCCTTGTGTGGAGGAAATGCCTCTATTGGATCGCTTCTACCAAGAAAACAAAGTCAAAGGCTGGCAAATTCTTGGAATCGCCATCGATCAGCCCAGTTCTGTACGCCGTTTTCAGGCGCAATTTCCTGTCAGCTATCCCTTGGTCCTGGGGGGGCTGCAGGGCAACGAGTTTGGCCGTTTGCTCGGAAACGAGCAAGGGAGCCTGCCTTACACCCTGGTTTTGGACCGGGAGGGTCGCGTTTTGCAGAGAAAACTCGGCAGATTGGATCCTTCTGACCTGTCTGCGTGGAAATAAGCTGTTTTTTGGTGTAAATTACCGCCTGATTCTAGGTAATTACGGGGATTTTTATGGATTTGAGAAAACTGAAGACGCTGATCGACCTGGTGTCTGAATCGAATGTCTCTGAATTGGAAATCACCGAAGCTGAAGGCAAGGTTCGCATTGTCAAAAGCGCTGCCGCACCGGTCATGATGGCCGCACCGGCTGTGGTCGCCGCGCCGGTCGCCACCGCGATCGCTCCCGCAGTGGCGGCACCCGCAGCAACCGAGGCCGCGCCTGCCGAGGCGGCCGAGCCTTCCGGACACATCGTCAAATCTCCCATGGTGGGCACTTTCTACCGCGCTTCCAGTCCAGGTGCCAAGTCGTTTGTGGAAGTGGGCAGCGTGGTCAACGAAGGCGACACCATCTGCATCATCGAGGCCATGAAGATCCTCAACGAGATTGAAGCCGACAAGAGCGGCACCATCACCAAGATCCTGGCCGAGAACGGCCAGGCTGTGGAATACGGACACGCGTTGTTCGTGATCGAGTGATGGGTCAGTCATGTTCAAGAAAATACTGATCGCAAACCGTGGCGAGATTGCCCTGCGAATCCAGCGTGCTTGCCGCGAGCTGGGCGTGCAAGCGGTGGTGGTGTACTCCGAGGCCGACCGCGACGCCAAATACGTGAAGCTGGCCGAAGAAGCTGTGTGCATTGGCCCGGCACCCTCGGCGCAAAGCTACCTCAGCATGCCCGCCATCATTTCGGCGGCAGAAGTGACGGACGCCGAAGCCATTCACCCGGGCTATGGCTTTCTGAGCGAGAACGCCGACTTTGCCGAGCGGGTGGAGAAAAGCGGTTTCCAGTTCATTGGCCCCACACCGGAGTCCATCCGCATCATGGGCGACAAGGTCTCGGCCAAGCAAGCCATGATCAAGGCCGGCGTGCCTTGCGTGCCCGGCTCGGAAGGCGAGTTGCCGGAAGACCCCACGCAGATTCGCCGCATCGCCAAGTCGGTGGGTTACCCGGTCATCATCAAGGCCGCCGGGGGCGGCGGTGGCCGTGGCATGCGCGTGGTGCACACCGAGGCAGCTTTGATTCATGCGGTCCAGACCACCAAGGCCGAAGCGGGCGCCGCCTTTGGCAACCCCGCGGTCTACATGGAAAAGTTTTTGCAAAACCCTCGCCACATTGAAATCCAGGTGCTGGCCGACCAGCACCGAAATGTGGTCTACCTCGGCGAGCGCGATTGCTCCATGCAACGCCGTCACCAAAAAGTGATTGAAGAAGCGCCGGCTCCGCACATCCCGCGCAAGCTGATCGAAAAAATTGGCGAGCGCTGCGCGGCGGCGTGCAAGCGCATTGGCTACCGCGGCGCTGGCACCTTCGAGTTCTTGTACGAAAACGGTGAGTTCTATTTCATTGAAATGAACACGCGCGTTCAGGTCGAGCATCCGGTGACCGAATTCATCACCGGCGTGGACATTGTGAAGACCCAGATCATGGTGGCGGCCGGCGAAAAGCTGCCGTTCTCCCAGCGCCAAGTGCAAATTCGCGGCCATGCCATTGAGTGCCGCGTGAATGCTGAAGACCCCTTCAAGTTCACGCCCTCACCGGGACGCATCACGATGTGGCATGCCCCTGGCGGACCGGGCGTGCGCGTCGACTCGCATGCCTACACCAACTACTATGTGCCTCCCAATTACGACTCGATGATTGGCAAAATCATCGTGCACGGTGATACGCGTGACCAAGCCTTGGCCCGCATGCGCACCGCCCTGGGGGAGATGGTGGTGGAGGGCATCAGCACCAATATTCCACTGCACCGCGAACTCATGGTGGATGCCAAGTTCATGGAAGGCGGCACCAACATCCATTACCTTGAGCAGTGGCTTGCCGCTCGCAAGCGCTGATGTTTGAACTGCGTTTGATGGCCCCGGAGGATCGGGTCGAGGCTTTGAGCGACGCGCTGGATGCGCTGGATGCGCTCAGCGTCTCGGTCGAGGATGCCGATGCACAGACCGATGCCGAGCAAGCGCTGTTTGGCGAACCCGGGATGCCCCCGCCCAAAGAAGGTTGGCAGCGTTCGCGGCTGATTGCTTTGTTCCCCTCGGAAGAAAACGCGCGGGAGGCCGCCAGCTTGCTGTCTTTGCAAGACTTTTTTGAGGGCTGCGAAGTTTTGGGCGTGCAAAGCTTGGTCGATCAAGACTGGGTGCGGCTCACGCAGTCGCAGTTTGCGCCCGTGGACATCACGCCCGATTTTTGGATCGTGCCCACTTGGCATGAGCCGCCTGCGGCCGCGAAAAAAATCATCCGGCTCGATCCGGGTTTGGCGTTTGGCACCGGCACGCACCCTACCACCCGCATGTGTTTGCGCTGGATTGCGCGCCAAAGCTGGACCACGCAACGCGTGCTTGACTATGGCTGTGGCTCGGGCATCCTGGCCATTGGCGCCGCACTGCATGGCGCCACCGACATTGATGCGGTGGACATTGACGAAGCGGCCGTGACGTCCACCGTTTTCAATGCCGAAGCCAACCATGTGACATTGAAAGCTGGCCTGCCAGATCAGGCGCATGGCCTCTATCAAACCGTGTTGGCCAACATTCTGGCCACGCCCTTGAAGGTGTTGGCGCCTTTGCTGCGTTCCCATGTGGCGGCAGGTGGATCGTTGGTGCTCGCAGGCATCCTTGCGCGGCAAGCAGATGAACTCAAGGCCGCCTATGCGCCTTACTGTGATTTGCAAGTCAGTGACGAAGAGGACGGCTGGATCCTCATGACGGCCCAATGCGCCTGATCACCCGTTGCCCTCAATGTGAAACAACCTTTCGGGTCATTCCCGATCAGCTGAAGTTGGCCCAGGGCTGGGTCCGGTGCGGGCGTTGCACCCGGGTGTTTGAGGCGGACCAGCATTTGTTTGAAGTGCCCGCCCCCGCGCCGCAGCCGGCCGTGCCCGCCGCGAGCCCTGCACCAGGGCCGGATGACACATTGGCCAAGCGCAAGGTCGCCCCAACGTCCTGGAGGTGGTGGCTTTTTGGCAGTGGCTTGGTCTTGCTCTTGGCCTTGCAATGGGGGTTTCAGGCGCGCCATGTGTTGGCGGCCCAATTTGCAGAGTTGCGGCAACCCCTTCAGGCCGTGTGTGACATGCTTCATTGCGAAGTGGACTGGCCTTTGGACCTGCAAGCGGTCAGCCTTGTCAGCAGCTCTTTCGAGCAGCGCGCAGAGAATCGTTACCGCCTGACCTTGCAATGGCGCAATCTCAACAGCTACCCCGTGGCAACGCCCAGCGTGGAACTCAGCTTGACCGATGCACAAGACCAACCCGTGGTGCGCAAAGTCTTGACGCCTGAGGTCCTGGACTTGCCAGCCTTCATCACCCCGGGGGGGCTGAAAAGCATGGCGTTTGACTTGGACGGCACATCCTCCGAGTTTCAGTCGGTGGTAGGCTACCGCGTGGTATTGTTTTACCCTTGAATGAAGAACAGGAAAAAAGATGGCCTCCCTGATTTGTGGTTCCCTGGCTTTTGACGCCATCATGTCGTTTGAAGGGCGTTTTGCAGAGCAAATCTTGCCGGACCAACTGCACATTCTCAATGTGTCGTTTCTGGTGCCGGCACTGCGCAGAGACTTTGGCGGCTGTGCTGGCAACATTGCCTACAGCTTGAAGCAGTTGGGCGGTACGCCCTTGCCCATGGCCACCTTGGGACAAGATGGCACGGATTACTTGCAGCGTTTGGAAAGCCTGGGCATCTCCACCGAGTTCGTCAAACAAGTGTTGGACAACTACACCGCGCAGGCCATGATCATGACCGACCGCGACAACAACCAGATCACCGCTTTTCACCCGGGCGCCATGATGCAAGCCCACATCACCCGCATTGAAAAACGTGCGGACATTGCCTTGGGCATCATTTCACCGGATGGGCGGGATGCCATGCTGCAGCATGCCGAACAGTTTCGTGCCGCCGACATTCCTTTTGTGTTTGACCCGGGACAGGGCTTGCCCATGTTCGATGGCGCCGAGCTGGCGCGCTTCATCGAGCAGTCCACATGGGTGACTGTCAACGACTACGAAGGCAAGATGCTGAGCGACCGCACGGGCTGGAGCAGCGCCGATATTTCTCGCCGCGTGCAAGGTCTGGTGGTGACGCTGGGCGCACAAGGCTGTGAGGTCTGGGTCGATGGCCACAAAACCCTGGTGCCCCCCGTGAAGGCGACCGAGGTGGTCGATCCGACCGGCTGCGGGGACGCCTGGCGTGGCGCTTTGCTTTTCGGCTTGGAGCAAGGTTGGTCGCTGGCGCAATGCGCGGCCCTGGGCAACAAGGTCGGCGCTTTGAAGATTGCCAGCCGCGGGCCGCAGAACTACAGTTTGTGATGTTGCCCGCGGTCACTTGGCTGCGTGCTGAAAAAAGCGGCGATGTGATCGTGGACATTCATGTCATTCCCAATGCCGCGCGCACCCAAGCCGAGGGTGAGCACGATGGTGCATTGCGCGTTCGCTTGCACGCGCCGCCTGTCGATGGCAAAGCCAATCTGACCTTGATGGCCTGGCTGGCCACGTCCTTGAGCGTCGCCAAAAACCAGGTGTCTTTGGTGCGTGGACAAACTTCTAAACGCAAACAGCTGCGTGTGAATGCCTTGGCCGCAAAGGCTGCCGCCTGGGATCGTTTGCTGCCATGAAAAAAGCCCGGTACCTTGCGGTGCCGGGCTTGATGGCTAGCCTAGACCGTGAGATCAGGGCTTGCTGGCCGTGGGAAACGGCCAAGCTGCTTGCGGGTTCAGAGTGGTCTGAGCAGCAGGGGCAGCAGGGGCAGCGGGTGCTTTGGCGGCCTTTTTGGCAGCTTTTTTCGCAGGCTTTTTCGCAGCCGGCTTTTTGGCAGCAGCTTTTTTGGCCGGCTTTTTGGCAGCAGCTTTTTTCGCTGCAGGCTTTTTAGCGGCCGGCTTCTTGGCGGCTACTTTTTTCGCTGCGGGCTTCTTGGCCGCAACTTTCTTGGCAGCCGGCTTCTTGGCGGCTACTTTTTTCGCTGCGGGCTTCTTAGCCGCAACTTTCTTGGCAGCGGGCTTTTTAGCGACAGCTTTTTTGGCTGCGGGCTTCTTCGCTGCTACTTTTTTGGCTGCGGGCTTCTTTGCTACAGCTTTCTTGGGTGCGGCCTTTTTTGCGGCCGGTTTTTTTGCAGTTGCCATACTATTCTCCTAGATCAAGATCAAAGATCATTGGGTGAAAACACTTTGCACCTGTTGGGGGGTGCCAAGCGATTCATGGTGCTGGACCCGGGTCCAACACCATGAACAGGGGATGTTCCAGCCCGTGCCTTCATCGAAGCACTTGTGTGGGCGCAGAACAGAGACTCAAACATCGCAGTTGTCTAACATCAATCCCAGGACAGAGCACCACCAGACTGGTACTCAATGACGCGGGTTTCAAAGAAGTTGCGTTCCTTTTTGAGGTCGATCATCTCGCTCATCCAAGGGAACGGATTCTCTTCATTCGGGAACAAGGCCTCCAGACCAATCTGGGTGGCACGTCGGTTGGCAATGTAGCGCAGGTAGCCCTTGAACATGGAGGCGTTCAAGCCCAGCACGCCGCGCGGCATGGTGTCTTCGGCGTAACGGTATTCCAGCTCCACCGCTTTCAGGAACAGTTCCTTGATCTCGGCCTTGAACTCGGCGGTCCAGAGCTGCGGATTTTCCAGCTTGATGGTGTTGATCAGGTCAATGCCAAAGTTGCAGTGCATAGACTCGTCACGCAGGATGTACTGGTACTGTTCGGCGGCGCCAGTCATCTTGTTCTGGCG
>CAINMN010000164.1 GCA_903850735.1 uncultured Burkholderiales bacterium
AAAGGATTTCCCACAATGAGCGCCCATCACGAAGAAGCCCACACAGGCGGCAAAAAGAGCATTCCGCAAATCTTGTTTTGGTTTGTGCTCGTTTTTGCCGTGCCCTACTTTGTCGTCACGTCCGTGATTTCACTGGGGTTCTCTGACAGCAAGTCGGTTCCTTACCCTGCCAGCCATCCTGAAGTGACTGCCAAGCGCATTGAAAAGGTGGGCTCCGTTGAAATGAAGGCCGTCGACCGCGAGCCAAAGTCTGGCGAAGAGGTCTATGCCGCCCAATGTGCCGCATGTCACACCGCCGGTGTGGCCGGTGCGCCCAAGTTTGGCGACGCCGGCGCCTGGGCCGCACGCATCAAGAACGGCTACGAAACCTTGCTGACCTCGGCACTCAAAGGGAAAGGCGCCATGGGCGCACAAGGCGGCGGCGCTTTCAACGACTTTGAAATCGGCCGTGCCGTGGTGCATATGGCAAACGCTGCAGGTGGCAAACTGCCAGAGCCCAAAAAGCCAGAAGCGGCCAAGTAAGCTTTCCTGCCCTCAGACACAAGCCGGCGTTCAGCCGGCTTTTTTTTGAGCTGTGTGCCGCGCTTGCGGACTGCTCACGTAACCATAGCGATCCGGCAGCACACAGGCTTGCACCTCGGTGAGCGGCCAGCGTTGAGCCTCCAGGGCTTCGGCCAGGTTCAGCATGTCCTGTGTGTGGACCCGCCCCAATCCCAGGTCGGTGTCCAGATACACATGCCCCGCTTCGTCCGTCAGGCACGCGCGCACTTGCGCGGACTGCCCGCCATGGGACTGCACCTCGCCACTGGGCATGAATCGCCAGATCCAGGGGGTGCTCTCCAACTCGACGTAGACCCGCTGCGGGCCGTTCTGGAAAAACCACTGCCCGAGTTCGTCGACAGCGTAATTGCGTTGAATGAAATCGATCAATTTTTCATGGCGCAGCCGCGATCCCTTGGCCTGTAGAAAAGGCCCCTGGGCCTGCACCCGGTCGTCGCGCATGTACCAGTCGCCACGGGCATCCAGGCCCAGCCAGCCGTAGCAGTGCGGCACGTTGGGCCACTTGAGCAAGGCTTTTTTGACCATCTCATCCATGGTGTCTTGCTTTCATCTCATTGCGCATGCAACCATGTTGCCACGGCCTGAGGCAAAGCCAAAACATCCCCCGGAAAAGCCCCTTGCGCAAAACCCACATGGCCGCCGTGCTGGGGCTGCCACAGGGTGACCCAGTCGCCTGCGGGCGCTTGCGTCGGCAAGGACGATGCGGGCACAAAAGGATCGTTTTGCGCATTCAACACCAGCGCGGGCAAACGGATCGCGTCCAGTTGCGGCTTGGCGGAGGCGCGTGCCCAATAGTCGTCGGTGTCGCGAAAACCATGCAAGGGTGCGGTGAACACATTGTCAAAATCGTACAAGTCTTTGGCGGCCAGCAAAGCCTCCCGGTCAAACAGGCCTGGGAATTGCGCCCATTTCTGCAAAGCGCGGGGCTTCATGGAGCGCAAAAACATGCGGGTGTAAACCTGCCGATTGAAGCCCTGGCCGATGGCGTGGCCGCTGGCCGCAAGGTCGATGGGCGAGCACACGGCACACACCGCCTGGACGGTGGCGCGGGCACGGTGGCCGTTTTCTTCGGCCCAGCGCAGCAAGGCATTGCCACCCAAAGACACCCCAACGGCATAAATTTTTCCTGAATGAAGTGAGCGCATGCGCTCCAAAATCCACCATATTTCCTCATGATCACCCGAGTGGTAAGCACGAGGTGCACGGTTGAGCTCACCACTGCACCCCCGAAAATGGGGCACCGCCATGGCCCAACCCAACTGCCCAGCACGGTCGGCGAAAGCCTGCGCATAGTGGCTGCCAGAGGAGCCTTCCAGGCCATGGAACAACACCAGCAAGGGCGGCGGCGCCGGGGCTTGTACGGCCTGGGCGGGGGGCAGCAGCCAATCCACATCAATGAAGTCTGCGTCAGGCGTGTCCCAGCGCTCACGCCGCCACGATGGCGCCACCTGGGCGTAACGTCGCGCCCACAAGGCGGCATGAATGGTCTGTGCGTGTCCGCCGGGCAGCCAGCGGGGCGCCTGGTAATGCCAGGTCAATGCAGCACCTGCGTCGACTCCAGGCCCTCCTGGATTTCGTACGGGGTGCCTGGGCTGGCGTGGTGTGCCACCATGCGCCAACCCTGGGGGGTGCGGTGGTAGACGTTGGTCGCGATCACATAGGCATGACGGGGACCCTGCGGCGTCATCACGTCCACCACTTCCAGCAAATTGTGCATGGCGCTGGCCAGCGACTCCACTTTGCGCACTTGCATGGGCTTGGCTTGCAGCGTGCCGTTGGCGAACAGGGTTTCAAAGGAAGCCCGGATGGCCGCGGCCCCCACCAGCCGTTGGCCGCCTGGGTGCACGCACACCACCTCATCCTCATCGGCCCAGCAGGCCATCAGGCGCTCAATGTTGCCGGTTTGCAGGGCCTCGTAAAACGCCGCCTCGATGTCGTCCGGGCTGCCCCCCACGGTGGCGGCTTGCAGTTTGGCTTTGGGCATGGTGTGGGATTCTCCAGAAAAAAACCCCGTGAGGCGCTAGGCATCACGGGGTTGTGTCGGAAGCATGGTCCGCTTACTTCTTGCCGCGGTACTTGCGCAGGGCAGTCAGTTGGGCCGCCATGATGGCGAGTTCGGACTGGGCACGGGCCAGGTCGACTTCACTCTTGGCGTTGCGCACCGCATCTTCTGCGGCTTGCTTGGCAGCGTTGGCTTTTTCTTCGTCCAGATCCTTGCCGCGCACAGCGGTGTCGGACAGCACGGTCACGCAGTCGGGTTGCACTTCAAGAATGCCACCGGCCACGAACACGAACTCTTCGCCACCGTCGGCCGTTTGAATGCGCACCGAGCCAGGCCGGATGCGTGTGATCAGCGGCGTGTGACGCGGGTAGATGCCAAGCTCGCCTGCTTCGCCGGGCAGGGCCACAAATTTGGCCTCGCCGGAAAAGATGGACTCTTCAGCACTGACGACATCAACGTGGATGGTGCTCATGGCGTTTCCTTAGACCTTTTTGGCCTTTTCGAAGGCTTCGTCGATGGTGCCGACCATGTAGAAGGCCTGCTCGGGCAGGTGGTCGCACTCGCCGCTGACAATCATCTTGAAGCCGCGAATCGTTTCGGCCAGCGACACGTACTTGCCTGCGGTGCCCGTGA
>CAINMN010000165.1 GCA_903850735.1 uncultured Burkholderiales bacterium
GAAAAACGGGTGGCCAGCAAACTGAGCGCTGCGCAGCAAGATCAATTGATCAGCTTGCTGCGCAAAATTTACCTTTGAAAGGCCGCGAAGTGACAGCCCTCAGCTGAGCACCATGCCGCCGTCAATGTGCAAGCTTTGCCCGGTGATGCCCGAAGCCTCGGCCGATCCCAGGTAAACCGCCATGGCCGCGATTTCCTGCGGTGTGATGATGCGTCCCAAGGGCACACGCGCCAACGCCGCCTGCATGAAGGCATCCACCGAGGCGCCCGCACTTTGGGCGGCCTGCTGCTTCAGGTTTTCCACCATGTCGGTTTGCACAAAGCCTGGGCAAATGGCGTTGACCGTCACATGATAAGGGCTGGCCTCCAAGGCCACACAGCGCGTCAACCCCACCACCGCATGCTTGCTGACGTTGTAGGCGCTTTGGTTGCGGGAGCCCCATTTTCCTGCGGTGGAGGCAATGTTGACGATGCTGCCAGAGCCCCGCGCCTGCATGCCGGGCAAGCAAGCTTGCATGAAATTCACCACGCCCATCAGGTTGACATCCAGCAGATCCTGAAAGTCTTGCACTGCATAGTCTAAAAACGGCTTCGATCGGTAAACGCCCGCGTTGTTGACCAGCACATCAACCTGGCCGAAATGCCGCTCGGCCGCTTGCACCGCCTGAAACACCGCCTCGCGTTGGCGCACGTCCACCGGCTGAACCAGGATGTGCGTGGCAGGCAGGCCGAGAGCATCTTTCAGCGCCGTCAGCTTAGCGGCATCGGTGGCCAGCAAGCACAGCTTGGCCCCTTCGGCCGCATAGGCTTGCGCGATCGCTTGGCCAATGCCACGGCTGGCCCCGGTGATCACGGCCACTTTGTCTTTTAAACGTTGTCCCATTGGATGCTCCTCATGTGTGTGACGATGAAAATGAACTGCGGCGCACAAACGGCCCCAACAACAAAGGCGCGAAATACATGGGGATTTGTGCAATGCCCACATACAAGGCAAAGGCTTCGCCGGCGGTGCCCACAGTCACCGCCAACATCAAGCCCATGTTGCGGTTGCCGTTGAGCAAGGCCGCGGTGTAGGCCACTTGCAAGCCTTGGCGCTTGAACAGGGCATAGCCCACAAGGTGCCAGAACACGCCCCCCGCGCAAGCGGCAAAAAGAAGTGTCCCTATTTCAAGGGGCCGCGCCCAAAACGCGGCTGTCACGCCATCCATCACCGCCACCGCAAAAATGACCAGCATGACGACATTGACGCCAGCGAGCGCTGCGTCCTCTTGGCGCAAGCGCTGCACCCCCAGGCTGCGCCGAATCAGCCAGGCTAACGCAAAGGGTGACAGGGCAAACAGGCTGACGCGCACAAAGAAAGCCAGGACATCCACTTCGATGCCGAACTGCGGCAACAACCACGCCACCACGGCCGTCAAGCTGAGTGGCAACAGCAGTGTCATCCAGGCCGCCCCCACCATGGCCAGACTCCCGTCCAAGCCGAGGAACATGGCGAAAGCCGACGCCGAGCCTATCGGTGGTGCGGCAGCCTGCAACACCAGGATCAGCACATAGACATCGGGAAAGCGCAAAGCTTTGACCAGCACAAAGACCAGCAGGGGGGACAGCAAGAGTTGCCAAGTGGACAGCAAGAGCGGCAAACGCGGTGCGGCGAAGGCTTGCCCAAGACGGCTCCAGTCCAGGCGCAAAAGCGCTGCAGTCAGGGTCCCCACCACCGCAAGGTTCAACAAAGGCCTGGCAACATGCGCAAGCTCGGGCCACAGAATGCCCAGAAACACGCCCATCGGCAACGCCCAGCGTGCTTGCTGTCCCAACAAGCGCAGGGCCTGCATCATGATGGACAAACTCGCAAGTGAACTTGCTTCAAAGGCTTCACCTTGGCGTGAAAAAATTCATTGTATATTTTGCGCACGGCACGCGTTGTCCCGCAACTCTTTCACGTTCTGACCTAATGAACCCAACACGCATTGCGGTGGCCGGCGCCGGCTACATCGGTCTGGCGCACATTGATGTGATTCGAAACAACCCACTGTGTACGCTCTCAGCCATCGTTGACCCCTCCCCCGCCAGCCGGGACGTCGCAGCTGCCGTGGGTGCGCGCCATTTCAACGCGCTCGACGACTTGTTGGCACAGGACCGGCCCGATGGCGTGGTGCTGGCCACGCCCAATGCTTTGCATGTGCCCCAGGCGCTGCAGTGCCTTGCACATGACGTGCCCACCTTGCTTGAGAAACCCATTGCACCGACCCTGGCAGAGGCCCTGCAACTGGTTGAGGCGGTGGAAACCCAACAAGGGAAAATCTTGATTGGCCACCACCGTGCGCACAGTCCCATCATGGCCAAGGCGCGCGAGGTGATCGCTTCAGGCCAATTGGGGAAACTGGTGGCCGTGATGGGCAGCGCCACCTTTTACAAACCCGACAGTTATTTTGAGAGCGGTCCCTGGCGACGTCAGCCCGGCGGAGGCCCCCTGTTGTTGAACATGATCCACGAGGTCCACAACCTGCGCATTTTGTGTGGCGAAATCGTAGCGTTGCAGGCTTTTGCCTCGCATGCCACAAGAGGTTTTGCGGTGGAAGACACCGTGGCCATCAGCCTGCAATTTGCCAGCGGCGCGCTGGGCACCTTCATGCTGTCCGACACGTCGGCCTGCGCCCGCAGTTGGGAGCAGACCTCTCAAGAAAACAAAGCCTACCCGAGCTATGACGATGAGGACTGTTATGTGGTCACGGGGACACGCGGCAGCTTGTCTGTGCCCACCATGCGGCTCAAAACCTACCCCAGGCCCGAAGACTGCTCCTGGTGGAAGCCCTTTGAATCCAGCACTGTGGCGATGGTGCGAGACGACCCGCTCAAGCATCAGATCGCGCACTTTGTGCAAGTGATCCAAGGGCAGGCTGAGCCGCTGGTCAGCGCACGCGATGGCATGCTGAACCTGCGGGTTACCGAAGCCATTGTGCAAGCCGCCCGTGAAGGGCGAACGGTCCAGATCTGAGTTCTGAAACGTTCAGGCTTATTGCTTGTCGATCTTGGCCTTGGTGATGACCTCTCCCCAGCGCCGCACATCCTGCGCCAGGATGTCTGCCGCTTGCTCGGGGGTGCTGCCCTGGGCGTAGAGGTTGACCTCGCTCAGGCGCTTTTTCACCTCGGGCATCTCCATCACCAACTGGATCTCACGACTGAGGCGTTGCACCACGTCACGCGGCGTCTTGGCTGGCACTGCCAGGCCATTCCAGGAACCGATGTAAAACTTGGACAGCGATCCACCCGCCTCTTGCACCGTAGGCACCTCTGGCAAATTCAAGGCGCGCTTTTCGCTCAGCATGGCCAAGGGGCGCAGTGCGTTGGATTTGATTTGCGGCATCACAGGGCCCAGGATGTCCAGCATCGCATCCAGCGAGCCGCCACGCAAAGCCGTGATCACGGGCGGCGTGCCGTTGAAGGGCACGATCTGCGCTTGCAAGCCTGCGGTGCTCAGAAAAAGCTCGGCCGCCAGGTTTTGGGTGGTGCCCACTTGCGGCGTGCCAATGTTCAGCTTGCCAGGATTGGCGCGACCGTAGGCCAGCATCTCGGCAAAGCTCTTGAATCGGCTGCCCTCGGCCACCGCGATGACCAAATCGAAGGTGGCCAGCTTGGAGACGGGCGCAAAATCCTTGAGAGTGTCGAAGGGCAAGCTCTTGAACAAGCCGGCGCTGACCGCCGTGCCGCTGGAGATCAGCAACAAGGTGTGGCCATCCGGGTCTGCGCGCGCCACCAATTCGCCGGCCACAATGCCCCCGGCACTGGGTTTGTTCTCGATCACCACAGCCTGACCTAAAACTTCGCTGAGCTTTTGGGCCACGGTGCGTGCCGTGATGTCGGCCGCGCCACCCGCGGCATTGGGCACCACGATTTTCAGCGGCTTGGTGGGAAAGGCCGTTTGGGCCACCACGGGCGCGGCCACCAGCGCGACGGCGGACAGTGCCGCGCCGGTCAAATACGAGCGACGTGTCAAAGCTTTCATTTGCGTTCACTCCAGAGCACGCCACCGGTGGCCCAGTCTTGGCGCTTGATGTCGACAAAAATGATGTCGACCGACTCGGCTGAGCCGCCCAAGGTTTGGACCGTCACTTCGGTGATGGCTTTGGCCAGGTCGCGCTTTTGCTCAGGGGTGCGTCCCTCAAACAGTTCGATGTGGATGGTTGGCATGCAAGTGCTCCTCGTGTTTTTCAATCGGCAAAATCAGGATCGGTTTCGGCCACGCTGCGCAGCAGCGCGGGCCATTCGTCTTGTCCTTCAGGCGTCTGGCCATCGCCCAGCCATTGCTGCTGCGTCAGCGCGGTCACCTCTGGGCTGACTTGCAAAAACTGGTTCGGGCTGACGGCCATCAGGTGTGACTGTATCTGAACCGCGCGCTCCAGAAAATGCAAGAGCACAAAAGCCTCAGCCACCGTACGGCCGACCATCAAAATGCCATGGTTGTCCAGGATCAAGCCATCCCCAGACCCCAGCGCATGCACCAGACGGGCTTGCTCCTCAGGCTGAAAAGCCAGACCCTCATAGGCATGGCGCCCCAGTCGGCCCACCAAGCGCATGGCAGGTTGCGAACAGGGCAACAAGCCCTGCGGCAGGCCAGCCAGAATTTGCCCCCACAGCGTGTGCAAATGCATGACACACAAGGCATCGGGGCGCGCGGCATGCACACAGCCATGGATGGCAAACCCGCTGGGGTTCACTGGCCCCGTCTCTCCCGGCAACAACTGCCCCTGCACATTGACACGCACCAGATTGGAGGCGGTCACCTCTGCAAAACGCAAACCAAAACGGTTGATCAGGTAGCTGCCGGCTTGCCCCGGAATGGCGGCCGACAAATGCGTCCAGACGATGTCATCCCAGCCACGCCGGGCGCACAGGCGGTAGGCGGCAGCCAGGTCGCGCCGAACAAGGGCTTCCGCGTCGGTCATGCGCAAGCTCAGAGCGCAGCGTGCACCAGATTGCTGACCTGGTCCAGGCGCAGCGAATGCCAGGGGTCTGGCACGCGTGAGTTGGTGATGTAGGCAAAGGACACGCCGCTGTCGGGGTCGGCCCAGCAATAACTGGTGCCCACACCGCCATGGCCAAAGGTGCGCGGCGATGCCAGGGAACCCAAGCCACGAATGCCCACCGAGTGGCCGCGCAGGTGGGGCCCCAGGCCACGGTGCATGGGCATGCCCATGAACTCGTCCACGCGGTCACCGGTGTGGTTCTGGATGGCATAGGCCAAGGTGCGCGGCGAAACCAGTTGCAAACCGTTCAGACGGCCGCCTTGCAACATCAGTTGGTACAGCGCCACCATGCCCCGCGCCGTGCCATAGGCCCCACCTCCGGGCACCCCGGCACGTTGCCAGGTGGTGCTGGTGCTTTCCTCGCGCAGTTGCTGTTGGAGTTCTGTTGCAGCGGGCTCATAGAGGTAGGTCATGCGTGACTGCTGCGCCTCAGGCAAGCCCACAAACAAGTCGTTCTCCAGGCCCAAGGGGCGCAAGATGGTGTCGGTGATGTAAGTGCGGAAATCTTGCCCGGTCACCGCTTCGATGACCATGGCCAACACCCAGTGCGCGCTCAGTCCGTGGTACTGGATCCTGGATCCTGGCGCCCATTGCAGGGCGAAGTCGCAGACCGCCTGACGCACCTGCGCATGGTCATGCCACACCGAAGATGGCACGTCCCGGTCGGGAAACCCCCCCTGATGGGTGATCACCTGAAACAGCGTGATGGCCTCTTTGCTATGGCGGCCAAATTCAGGCAAGTACTCGGTGACCTTGTCGGTGAAGCGCAAGCGGCCCTGCTCATGCAGTTTCCACAAGGCGGTGGCCACGATGACCTTGGTGTTGGAATACAAAAGCCACAAGCTGTCGGATCGGGCCGGCACCGCCACGGTGTCGGCTGAATGGCCTAGGCCGATGCGGGCCATGCCAAAACTCTTGTCGAGCACCAATTGGCCATTGTGCGCCAGCGCAATCTGGCAGCCTGGGTAGCGCTGCTCCTTCACATGCGACTCGATCAGTGCAGACAAGGCCGCCAGGGGCTCCGCGCGCAAAGCGGTTGTGTCCAAGGAGGAAGCGGTCAGGGGGTAGGCCATGGGAACCTCATGTCAATGTTTCAAGGCTTCACAAACTTCAAGGTGAAGCGGTCGCTTTCGCCAATGGCTTGGTACTTCGCACGGTCTTGATCTTTCAGGCGGTAGCCCGGCGGCAAGGTCCAGACACCTTCCGGATGGTCCTTGGTGTCTTTCGGATTCGCATTCACCTCAGATGAGGCTATGAATTTGAAGCCCGCTTTTTCGATCAGGGCAATGGCGCTGGTCTGGCGAACATAGCCTTTGGCCAGTTGTTGATCTTCGGGCCAGTCTTCCCGCGCCCGGTGATCCACAATGCCCAAGATGCCGCCCGGCTTCAGGGCTTTGTAAAAGGCGCTCAAGGATTCAGCCAGTTCGTTGCGCTCCATCCAGTTGTGCAAATTTCGAAAGCTGATCACCACATCCGCGCTGCCCGCAGGGGCGATCGCATGGCGATCTGCGCGAAACGGCGTGACCACCACTTGCCCGTAAAGCGCCGGCTCGGCTTGCAGGCGGGCCAAGAGCTTTTGATGGTCTGGGATGTACTGCGGCAAGGACTCATCCCGGTTGGCGGCAATGTAGCGCCCTTGGGCGCGCAGCCAGGGCGCCAAAATTTCCATGTAGTAGCCAGCACTGCCTGGCAGCACTTCCACCACCGTGTGCTGGGGTTGAATGCCAAAGAAAGCCAGCGTTTGTGCAGGATGGCGATGGGGGTCGCGCAACACGTTGGCCGGGCTGCGATGCCCGGCGGCCAACAAGGGCTCGAACATCGCCACTGTTTGCGATGAAGCCACGCCCGCGCTGAGACACGCCAGCAGGAGCAAGGCACGCCACCACTGGCGCATCATGTCAGCCTGCCACCTTCAGCATGATCTTGCCAATGTGCTCGGACGACTCCATCAGGGCATGGGCCTGGTTGGCTTGCGCCAGGTCGAACACTTTGTAGATCACGGGCTTGACACTGCCCGCCTCCAGCAAGGGCCACACATGCTGGTTCAGCTCGCGCGCCATTTGGGCTTTGTCGGCCGCCGTGCGAGGACGCAAGGTCGAACCGGTGAAGGTCAAACGCTTGGCCATCAGCGAGACCCAGTCGACCTCGACTTTGGATGGCTGCAGGAAGGCAATCTGGACCAGACGGCCATCGGGGGACAACACTTGCAGGTTGCGCTGGATGTAGCTGCCACCCACCATGTCGAGCACCATGTTCACACCTTGCTTTTGGGTGTGCTCCATGACCACATCGACGAAATCCTGGCTGCGGTAATTGATGGCCACATCGGCCCCGACATCGCGGCAAGCTTGGGCCTTGGCGTCATTGCCAACCGTGCAAAAAACCTTGGCGCCAAAGGCATGGGCCAACTGGATCGCTGTCAAGCCAATACCAGAGGAACCGCCATGCACCAGAAAGGTTTCGCCCTTTTGCAGCTTGCCACGCTGGAACACATTGGTCCAGACGGTGAAAAAGTTTTCTGGCAAGGCTGCGGCCTGCAGCATGGAATAGCCTTTGGGAATGGGCAAGGCCTGCCCCTGGGGCACGGTCACGTATTCTGCGTAAGCGCCGCCGTTGGTCAGGGCGCAAAGCTTGTCGCCCAGTTTCCATTGCGTCACGCCCTCGCCCAACGCAACAACCTCCCCAGAAACCTCTAAACCCACAATGGGCGAAGCGCCCACGGGCGGGGGGTAACGGCCGCTGCGCTGCAAACAGTCGGGGCGATTGACGCCCGCATAGGCCACACGCACCAGCACCTCACCCGCCGCAGGATGCGGCACCGCGCACTGCGCCGGCACCAGCACGTCTGGCGAGCCGCCCTGGCCGTGATCGACAAAATTCATGGAAGAAGGAATGGACATGAAAAGACCTCTTTAAAAATCAGAAATTCGGCGCTGCGCCAGCAAAGCTTCCACCAACACTTGAACCGCCAAAGCGGTGTCAAACGAGGCCAGCGAATGCGGTTGGGCTTTCAGCAAAGACAACAATTGGTCCAACTGGCGTTGGTAAGTGGCCACACGTGGAACCTCTGGCAAACCTTGCACCTTTTGCCCTTGTGGGTGTTGCGCATCATGGTGCGTCAAATGATACCAATCGCTGAGCACATACGCTTGTGAAGCACCCACGAAGCGGGCCTCCACCACATCGGGACCACTGCCGCCCACCACGCCGCTGACAGAAACCGGGATCCCGGCAGAATCCAGCAGGGCCTGCGCGCTGACCTCGGCCGCCCCCGGGGTGGGGCTGACCACTTGGGCCGAACACAGGCGCAAGGGGCCACGCAGTCGCATCAGCAGGTAAATGAAATGCGACAGCACTTCGCGCACAAAGCCGCCTTGATCGGCTTGGGTGAGCCAGGCCGCCCCCCGCTGCCAATCGCGCGGCCATTCTTTAAAATGCAAGCGGATTTCAATTGATCGCAGGCCAAAGTCAGGCGCTTGCAGGCCTTGGGCCAGACGGTCCACGGCGGCGGAAGATGAAAAAACGAAGTTGACGGCTTGCGGCAAGCCACTGTCGTTCATGGCCTGTGCCAGCTGCTGGCTTTGGGCCACATCAATGCCCAAAGGTTTTTCACACAAGACCGCACGACCTGCGGCAATGGCCTGCACCACGAGTTCTTGGTGAAACAACGGGGGCACAGCCACATACACCAAATGAGCAGAGGGGTGATGGATGGCTGCGGCGACGCTGTCAACGACGGGGCAGCTGGGGTGGTCTTTTTGAATGGCCGCGCGCACGGCAGGGTCGGCATCGTAGGCGCTGGCAATGCGCCAGCCACGGTGCAAGGCGACTTGCTCTATCATCCGGCGACCCACCACACCCAGTCCGATCACGGCCATTCCAGGAGTTTTATTCATGTCCAAGCTTCACCTCTTTGCCGATGGCGGCTATTCGTTTTTGGAAGGCGGCTTCCCTTACTCTCAGGGCGTTATTGCCGCACCTGGCTATGCTTTTCGCCGCGTTCGCTTTTCGCAACCTGTCCCCATGGAACAGGGCTTTGCGTGGATCCGCGCGCATTTGACCCAGGCACAACGTCCGCTGACGGCCTTGGCCGCCTGCGAGTTGCGCTCCCCTGCGGCCTTCAGCCTGCAAGGCTTCAAGGACTTCAACAAAGGCTATGTCCAAGTGCTGAGCGACTGGGGCCTGTTTCGCGACAACCTCAACCCGGTGGGTCGCAGCAATTTGGCACCCCAATTCAACCCGCCGCAGGAGCCTGGCTTCTATGCCTTCACTTACACCGTGCCGGAAGACAGCACGCTGCCGCGTGACTGGGTCATTGCCGGCAGTGGCGAGTGGCCAGAAGACCAGCCCTTCCCGGAAGGCATCATTGCGCGTGGCGATCTCAGCCCCAGCGGCATCGCCACCAAGGCCCACTATGTGCTGGACACCATGCAAGCGCGCGCCCAAGGTCTGAAGGCCGACTGGTCGCGGCTGACAGCGGCGCAGGTCTACACGGTGCACGACTTTGCCCATTTGGTGGCGCCGGAGTTTGCAGCCCGTGGCATGTTGGGCCCGGGGCTGAGCTGGCACATCTGCCGCCCACCCATTCAAGAATTGGCCTTCGAAATGGATGTGCGCAGCGTTCGGCACGAAATCGTCGCCCCGATCTGATCAGGTGCGACGTTCCAGCCAGGTCCCCAGGATGCCCTTGGGCATCTTGATGATGAAAAACACCAGCAAGGCGCCGTAGATCAAGAGGTCCAGGCCGTGCACCTGGTTGCCAATCAAGACGCGCAAAATCTCTTGCAAGGCCAGCAGGAACACGGCTCCAAAGGTGGGGCCGAGCATGACAAACATGCCGCCGGCAATCACGCCAAACACCATCTGCAAGGAGATGCCGATGCCGGAGACGGTTTCAGGGTTGATGTACAGCTGGTATTGGGCGTACAAGACGCCGCCCAGGCAGGTCATGACGGCGGACAACACCGTGATCTGCAACTTGGTGCGGGTCACATTGATGCCAATCGAGGCCGCGGCGTCTTCCTCTTCGCTGATGGCTTGCAAAGCGTCGCGCTGCATGCTGTGGTCCACGCGGCGCCAGACCCACAGCGCAAACAGCCAGCACAGCAGGATCAGGTAAAACCAGACCACGCGGGTCGACGATTGCATGGCCCAGATTGAAAAAGTTTCCCCCTCAGGAATGCCAGGCTTGGGGGTCAATCCCAGAGAGCCGCCTGTGAGGTCGCGCTCGGCCACAATGACCAGGCGCACCACCTCGGCCAAGGCCAGGGTCACCAACGCGAAATAATGGCCGACGATCTTGAAGCGGAAACATGGGTAGCCAATGATCAGGGCCAGGACCACGGTCACCGCCACCGCCACCAGGGTGCCTAGGAAGGGAGACAATCCGTATTGGTTCCACAAGAGAACGACTGCGTAAGCGCCAATGCCCAAAAACGCACCATGTCCCAGGCTGACCAATCCCAGGCGCCCCATCAAGGCCCAACTGGTGTAGATGAACCCCAGCAACAATGACATGATGATGAGGTGCAGCGGATAAGGCCCCAGGCCCAACCAGGGTGCGGCCACCAGCAACACCAGCAGCACGCGGAAAAAATGGGTGGATGTGAAATGACTCATGCTCACCGCCGTTGCGTCAGAATGCCCTCAGGGCGAATGAACATCATGGCGATGAAGAACACAAACGCCAGCACATAGCCCCACTCGATGGCAAACACAAAGCCCCCCACCGAGATCAATTGCGCAAAGATGAATGCCGCCACAAAGCCTCCAACCAGGTTGCCCAGACCGCCCATCACGCACACCAAGAAGGTGATGGGGCCGAACGACAAGCCGATGGCCGGGTGAATGTCATATTGCAGCACCAGCAAGCAGGCGGCCAGCCCGGCGAGTGCGCCGCCCACCGCCGAGGTCAGCAGGTAAATGCGCCCTGGGTTCACGCCCATCAAAGGCATGATGGCGCGGTCCTGGCTGATCGCCCGAATGGCGGTACCAGCATAAGTTTTGTTCAGGAACAAATAGGTGGCAGCAATGGCCACCATGGCCACGGCAAAGGCGATCAAACGCGCCATCGACAGGCTGATGTCGCCCAACATGAAGCTGGGCAAGCGAATGCCAATGTTTTTGAAGTCGATGCCAAACACGACGGTGGCCACGGCTTGCAGGAAAAACAGCACCCCGCCTGTGACCAGCAACTGGTTGATGGGCTCGGCAGACAGCACCGGGCGAATGATGAACCAGTGCATGGCCGCGCCCAGCAGCGCCACGCCGCCCACGCCCACGATGAAGGCCAGGTACAGGGGCCAGCCCATCATGGTGTGGGTCCAGTAAATGGCGTACATCCCGATCATCATCAACTCGGCGTAGGAAATCCACACCACGTCGATGACGCCAAAGATCAGGTTCAGCCCCAGGGACAGCAAGGCCAGCAAGCCGCCCAGCAAGAGGCCATTGAGCATGGCCTCGACAAGGAAAATGTCAAAGAATTCCATCACACCCCAAGATAGGCTTTTTGAACTTCATCGCTGGCGAGCAGCTCGGCAGCGGTTCCACTGGCTCGGATTTTTCCGGTTTCGATCAGGTAGCCCCGGTCAACGACCTTGAGCACCTGTTGAATGTTTTGCTCGACGATGAGCACGGTGTAGCCCTCGGCACGAATGCGGTGCATCAACTCGAAAATGGACTGCACGATCACGGGCGCCAAACCGGCCGAAGGCTCATCGAGCAACAGCAACTTGGGGCCACTCATGAGCGCACGCCCGATGGCGCACATTTGCTGCTCACCGCCCGACATGGTGCCCGCCAATTGATAGCGGCGCTCGGCCATGCGCGGAAACAGCGAGTACACATAGTCCAGCTTTTCCAGGCGTTTGGCGCGCGCTGCGGGGGTGTAGGCGCCCATTTTCAGGTTGTCTTCCACCGTCAGGCGCGGGAACAAGCGACGCCCCTCGGGCACTTGGGCAATCCCCAAGCCCACCACTTCATGCGAAGGCAAGTCGCGGTAGGAGCGCCCCTCCATGACCATGTCGCCGGCGCTGGCCTCAAGCAAGCGTGACATCACGCGCAACAAGGTGGTTTTACCGGCGCCATTGGGGCCAATCACCGCAATGGCTTCGCCCGCCTTGATGCTCAAAGAGACATCGAACAAGGCTTGAAACGTGCCATAGCCGGCATTGATATTCTTCAACTCGAGCATCAAGCCCCCTCGGCAGCGACTTCGCGGCCTACCTGTTGCTGCACACTGTGGGCGTCGGTGCCCAAATAGACCTCGACCACGCGCGGGTCGTGGGCCACCTCGGAAGGCGTCCCTTGGGCGATCAACTCGCCGTGGTCCAGCACCAAGCAGCGGTCAATGACCTTCATGAGCACGCCCATGATGTGCTCGACCCAAATGATGGTGATGCCGCGCTCGTCGCGGATGCGCTTGAGCATCAAGGCGGCTTGCTCCATTTCGGACTCGTCCAAGCCGCCCAGGCTTTCGTCGGCCAGCAACAACTTGGGCTGTGTGGCCAATGCGCGTGCCATCTCCAGCTTTTTCAAGCCAGCGGCACCCAGGCCATCCACTTTGGCCAAGGGGTCGCGCGGCAAGTCGATGAGGGTCAGCGCATCTTCGGCGCGGCGCAAGGCTTCGCCACGGGTGATGGGCTCACTGGCACCGTAATACGCTGCCAGGGTCGCATTCTCCAGAATGCTGAGTTTGCGAAACGGGCGCGGAATTTGGAAGGTGCGCGCCAGTCCCCGCTGACACATTTGGTACGGCGGCAAACCGCCCACGGACTGACCTTCCAAGCTCACCGTGCCGGTGGTGGGGGCATACAGCCCAGCCAGCACGTTGAAGGTGGTGCTCTTGCCGGACCCATTGGGGCCAATGAGTCCGACAATTTCACCACGCTTGACTTCGAAGGAAATCCCGTTGACGGCGGTGAAACCGCCGAACTTTTTGGTGAGTTGGTTAACGACCAGCACAATCAGTTGCCGTAGGAGTGGCCTTTGGGCAAGGGCAACACGGCCTCGCGGCTCTTGATGGCGTTGGGCCAAACCACAAAGGTGTCATTGCCAGCATATTGGTGAACCACAGGCGTGGAACGCTCGTTCTGGCCAGACATCTGGTGACCTGCGGGGAAGAACTTCACGCCATAGCCCTGAATGGTGCCGCCTTCAGGAATGTCGGTGTCCAGGGCCGCTTTGCGCAGCGACTCGGGATCGTAGCCACCGTATTTCTTGATGGCGCGAGGTAACACGTCGGTCAGGAAAATCCAGGTCTGGTTGAAGCCCATGGAAACGTGGGTGGGAATCTCGTCGCCTTTCACATCGGCTTTGTAGCGCTTGATCATTTCGGCGGTGATGGCGCCCAGGCCCGGCTGCAGGGTCTTGGGATCCAACAATTGCGCGGCGACAGGGTCGACGTTGAAGATGAAGTTGGCGTCTTCCTTGAACGTGGCGTAGAGCTTGTCAAACTGGCCATAGCCGGCACCGTGACCAATCAGGGCGCTCCACTTCAGGCCCTGCTCCTTGGCTTGGCGCAGGAACAAGGTGATGTCAGGGTTGTAGCCCGTGTGCAGAATGACGTCCGGGCGCGCACGGCGCAACTTGGTCACCAAGGGCGAGAGGTCAGGCGAGGTGGCCGCATAGCCTTCCTTCAGCGAAATTTGCATGCCCAACTGCTTGCACACCGTCTCGTTGCCCATGGCCACGCCAGCGCCGTAAGGGCCGTCTTCATAAATGATGGCGACCTTCAGGTCTTTCGGATCCTTGCCCAGCTTGGCTTTGGCGTTTTCCGACAAGAAGCGGCAGGAGGCCTCACCGAACTGGTCAGAGTGCACTTGGGCGCGGAACACATATTTCAGGTTCTTGTCTTTCATGACCGCAGAGGACACGCAGACGTTGGCCCACATGAATTTCTTGGCCTGGTCCAGGCGCTGGGCCATCGGCACGCAATGCGCAGAAGAGAACACGCCCATGATGAGGTCGACCTTCTCTTGGTTCACCAGACGCTCGGTCTCGTTGATGGCCACCTCGGTCTTGCTTTGCGCATCGGCATAGATGGGCGCAATTTTGTAGCCCTCCACGCCGCCGCGTTCATTGATCATGTCGATCGCGTATTTGGTGCCCAGATAGCTGGCGTTCGAACCGCCGGCGGCCAATGCACCGGACATGTCAAAAATAACGCCGACCTTGATTTGCTTGCCTTGCGCGTAGACCGAACCGGCCACGGCCAGTCCTGTCACGAGCAATCCTGTCATGAACTTTTTCAACATGGTGTTGTCTCCTTTGTCTGGCGGCCGTGCCCTGATGACCAAGCCTGTGCGGAACATAGCAAGCCAAAAGAAAAAGGGACAGGGTGGCAAACCCTGCCCCTTCATGTCGCAAGGGCGACTGAATCGGCGCCTGCGTTCAGCGCATGAACTCTTTCACGTGATCGGCCCCCAGGCCAACGTTCTCAAAATGCGCACGGTATTTTTCAATGCGTGTGAACACATCGTCGTAACCGGTGGCGTTGCCTTGCGGATCGACATACATCAGCGCACCATGGACCGTGAACAAGGTCACCATGTCGGTGCAGTCATCGGGCACGATCAAGGTGTGCGTCTCGCCGGGCGGCTCGAACACATAGCTGCCCTCTTCTGCCACCCAGTCATGCTCCAAATAGCGCCATTTCCCGCGCATCACATAGGCATGCACCTGCCCCGAGTGACGATGACGCTGCAGCAAGCCCGAGCGCTTGACGCGCAGCAAGTGCACATAAAAGCCCCCAGTCACATTGAGGTGAATCGGCCGCGACCAAATGTCCGGCGCAATCGGCGCCCACAGGCGCTCATCTTGCGCCATCACATCATGGTGAATCATGTCCGGCGTCATGCCCCAAGGCTGCGGCTTTTGGTAAGGAATCCGATCGTCTGACATCTCTCTCTCCTTCGTCACAAATGAAATGGGGTCAGGTCTTGTCTTTTGCCTGTGAACTGTGGATAACTATAAGCCCATGCCCCATCCAGCTGGGTCGCAAGGGTTACCTGAATGGGCAACTGAGATGGATCTTGCCAACCCACAGAAACCTTGATTGGGCAAAGGCTTTCGCTGCAGGTATATTGACAAGCACAACCTGCCAAGGAAATTTGACATGTCGCCACACAAGGACACCGCGAAAGCCTTCATGCCCTACCCCGCAACGGCGGTTGCGCATGCGTCACAGGGCCCCTTGTCGGGGCTGACTTTTGGGGTCAAAGACCTGTACGATGTCGCCGGTTACCCCACCAGTGGCGGACAACCTTTTCTCCTCGCGCTTTCCGGCATCAAGCAACGCCATGCCAAGGTTGTCCAGCAGCTGCTGGACAACGGCGCGGCGTTTGCGGGAAAGACCATCACCGATGAGCTCGCCTTTTCGATGAACGGACAAAACGCGCATTTTGGAAATCCGATCAACGGTGCAGCACCTGAGCGCATCACAGGCGGCTCCTCATCCGGCTCGGCTTGGCCGTTTCCAATGGCTTGTGCGACTTCGCGCTGGGCACCGACACCGGAGGGTCGGTGCGTGCGCCTGCCAACCACTGCGGGCTGATTGGCTTGCGCCCCACCCATGGGCGCATCAGCCTCGAAGGAACCTTGGATTTGTCTCCCAGCCTAGACACCTGTGGTTGGTTCACGAGAGACATGCCGACCTTTGAACGTGTGGCCGATGTCTTGCTGGGCAAGGATGCCGCCCCCCTCTCTTCATCGATCCGCTTGTTGAAATTGGACGAGCTTTGGGGCTTGCTGACACAAGACGCGGCCCAGGCTCTCGAGCCCGTTTGCCAGTCTGTGCAGAAACACCTCGGCAGCCCGCAAAGCGTTCAAGGCTTTCTGGGCGACCTGGATGCGATGTATTGGAATTTTCGTTACATCCAGGGGCGCGAGGCATGGCTGACCGATGGCCCCATGATCGAGAAATACCATCCGCCACTCGGTCCGGGTGTCAAAGAACGGTTTGCATGGTCCAAAGCCGTCACCGATGCGCAATTTGAGCAAGCGCTGGCCTTCCGCAAAACCTTGCGCCAAAGCGTCGCCGACTTGCTGGGCTCAGATGGCGTGATCCTCATGCCCACCATGCCCGACTGCGCGCCTTTGATTGCGCAAGACGAATCCGGCCTGGAGGATTACCGTAACCGTGCCATTCGGCTGCTGTGCTTGGCTGGCTTGTGCGGTTTTCCCCAGATCAGCCTCCCATTGGCAAAAAGCCAGGGCGCACCGCTCGGGCTCTCCCTGTTGGGACCCGCCGGGAGTGATCGCAGCTTGGTCGCTCTGGCCGCCCGCCTCATGGCCTAAGTTATCCACAGACAGGGGGCAAAACTCAAGACCTGACCCCATGGTAAAATTCTGTCCATGACAAGAGACGGCAAAACCCAAATCAGCAGCGATGGTCTTCGTTACAAGTCCCGTACGGGCGGCTCGCCGTTTGGCGAGCGTGGCCAGACAGGCGCAACCATGAGTTGTTTAAAGTGCGGCGTTCACAAGCCGCGCGCCTACGGGTCTTACAAGCGCTTGGCGGGCACCTTGATGTTTGCCTGTTTCGATTGCTACCCGCCCAAAGAAACCGCAGCCGACAAGCCTGCGACCCCTTGAGTCGCTGACACTGTGTCGGAGCGCTACTTTTACGAACCTCGACAGGGTCATGGCTTGCCCCACGACCCCTTCAACGCCATTGTGGGCCCGCGTCCCATTGGCTGGATTTCCTCGGTCAGTGCGCAGGGCGTGCTGAACCTGGCGCCCTACAGCTTTTTCAACGCCTTCAACTATGTGCCGCCGATCCTGGGTTTCTCCAGCATCGCGGAAAAAGATTCCCTGCGAAACATTCGGGAAACCGGCGAGTTTGTCTGGAATTTGGTGACACGGCCGCTGGCCGATGCCATGAACCAAACCTGCGAGGCAGTGCCTCCTGATGTGAACGAGTTTGAGTTGGCCCACCTCACCCCGGAAGCGTCGCGCATGGTCAAGGTGCCGCGTGTGGCCGAAAGCCCGGTGGCCATGGAGTGCCGTTGCACGCAGATCGTTCAGTTGAAAACGCATTCCGGTGCCGACATCAACACCTGGGTGGTTTTTGGCGAAGTGGTGGGTGTGCACATTGACCCCCGCTTGCTGAACCAGGGGGTGTATGACACCGCTCGCGCCGAAGTGCTTTTGCGCGGCGGCGGCCCTGCCGACTACTTCACGATTGGCCCTGAGCAGTTGTTCAAAATGCACCGCCCCCCAAGCGGCGCGCAGGGCTTGCCAAAGTAAATCTGTTTCAAGAGTTGGCCATGACCGCTGCAACGCACAAACGACGTCTTGGCCAATCCACCCTGGAAGTCACTCCTTTAGGACTGGGCCTGATGTCTTTGTCGGGCATCTATGGTGCATCCAGCGATGAGAACGGTTTGGCTGTGATCCAGCGCGCGCTGGACCTTGGTGTGAATTTTCTTGACTCGGCAGACATGTACGGCTGGGGACACAATGAAAGCCTCTTGGGCAAAGCGCTTCAAGGGCGAAGAGACCAAGTCATCGTGGCCACCAAATTCGGCCAGACACGCACCGACTCGGGCGCCAATGGCGTGAACGGCCGTCCCGAGTACGTGATCCAGGCCTGCGAAGCCAGCTTGCAGCGCCTGGGGCTTGAGACCATCGACTTGTATTACGTTCACCGCATCGACCCTTCGGTGCCCATCGAGGACACCGTGGGTGCCATGTCGCAGTTGGTTGCGCAAGGCAAGGTCCGAGAGATCGGCCTTTGCGAAGCCAGCCCACCCACGATTCGGCGTGCGCATGCCGTCCATCGCCTGGCCGTCGTCCAAACAGAATACTCCTTGCTTTACCGACAGGAAGCCGAAGAAACATTGCAAACCACGCGCGAACTTGGCATTGGATTTGTGGCCTATTCCCCGCTGGGTCGCAGTTTACTGACCGCCACAGTCCAATCGGCAGAGGAAGTGGCGCAAGACCGGCGCAAAGACCACCCACGGTTTCAGGCAGAAAACTTCGAGCACAACAGACAACGTGTTAGGCAATTGGAGGCCATGGCACAGGGCAAGCAATGCACGCCCAGCCAATTGGCCTTGGCTTGGGTCTTGGCACAAGGCGAGGATGTGGTCGCGATTCCAGGCACCAAGCGGGCAGAGCGTGTCAATGACAATTGGGGCGCCCTGTCGCTGGCGCTGAAGGCACAAGAGGTGGCAGCGCTGAGCCAGGCCTTTCCAGTTGGCGCAGCCGCCGGCCTTCGCTATCCGGTCGGTGGCATGAAAGGTGTTTACCTGTGAACTGCTGCCAGACCATGCGCCAAGCGCTGGCCCTCAATCCAGGCGAATCCCTTTTTCCTTGATCAGCTTGGCCCAGCGGCCCTGCTCTTTCGCGGCATAAGCTGCGACATCTTCAGGTGCGGTGGGGATCAATTCCAAAGCCAGGGCGTCGAAACGGGCGCGCATCTCAGGCAATTTGAGAATTTTGACGACCTCTTGGTTCAAACGCTGAACGATGGCCGGCGACGTGGCCTTGGGTGCCACCATCGCAAACCAGATACCTGCCTCATAACCCGGCAAGCCCGCCTCGGAAACGGTGGGTACCTCGGGGAGCAGAGGAATTCGCTGGCTGCCTGTCACGCCCAAGGCACGCAGCTTGCCCGATTTGATGTGGGGGTTGGACGTCAACACCACATCAAACATGGCTTGAACCTGGTTGCCGATCAATGCCGTGAGCGCAGGCGAACTGCCGTTGTAAGGCACGTGAACCATCTCAATGCCAGCCGACACTTTGAACAATTCCCCTGCCAGATGCAAGGGGTTGCCATTGCCCACGGAGGCATAGTTCATGCTGCCAGGTTTGGCCTTGGCGTAGGCAATGAACTCGCTGACCGATTTGACGGGCAAGTCTTGCGGCACCACCAAAATCAGGGGCGAAGCCGCCAGCATGCTGATGCCGGCAAAGTCCGCTTTCGGGTCATAGGGCAACTGGTTGTAGAGCAAGGGATTGACGGCCAAGCTGGCGGAGCTGCCCATGAACAGGGTGTAACCATCGGCAGGCGACTTCGCCACAAAGTCGGCCGCCACGATGGTGTTCCCACCGGGCTTGTTTTCCACCACCACCGACTGGCCCAATGCCCGCCCCAAATGATCTGCCACCGCGCGCGCCAATTGGTCGGTGGAGCCGCCTGGGGCATAGGGCACCACCAGCTTCACGGGTTTGCTGGGGTAAGGCGTGGCCTGCGTCTGGGCTTGCGTCGCGCCACACAGAGCGATCAGCGCTGTCAGAAGGAACTTGCGGCGGCGAATGAAATTTGTAAAAAGCATCTGAATCCTTTCAAGACCTCGTTTGGACGGGCCAACGCTCACACCGGATACCCTGCGTTGCAAGCGCAAGCCATCACACGACGCGCCAGCCACATCAGGTGACATACTTTTGACGGCCACCCCAATATACTGCCAAGTCGACACCTAGACACTGGAGACACCATGCCATTTGTAACCACCGACGACGGCGTTCGGCTCTACTACGAAGAAGCTGGCACGGGCACGCCCCTGATTTTTGTCCATGAATTTGCGGGAGACCATCGCAGCTGGGAGCCGCAAATTCGATTTTTCTCCCGACGCTACCGCTGCATTGCGTACAGCGCCAGGGGCTACACCCCCTCAGACGTTCCGCCGCCAGGCAGCGATTACTCGCAAGAGCGCGTCTGGCAAGACCTTCGCTGCCTGATGGACGGCCTGAACATTGCGCAGGCGCACCTGGTCGGCTTGTCCATGGGTGGGTTTGCCTGCCTGCATTTCGGCCTGCATCACGGCACGCAAGGGACGGCATCACGCGCGCTGTCATTGACCCTCGCAGGCTGTGGCACGGGGTCGCACCCCGCGGTGTACGAAGGCTTCAAGGCGCAGTCCAAAGTGTTGGCGGATGAAATTCAAACCCAGGGCGCGCAGCACCTGGCCAACACCTATGGCATGGGGCCATCGCGCTTGCAGTTCAAAGCCAAAGACCCGCGCGGTTATGCCGAATTCAATGTGCGCCTGGCTGAACATTCAGCGTTGGGCTCGGCCCTGACTTCCAGGGGCTACCAAGGAGAGCGGCCCAGCCTGTATGCCCTGACCGATCAAATCGCCCGCATCAATGTGCCCACCTTGATCATGACCGGCGACGAAGACGAGCCTTGCCTGGAGCCCTCTTTGCTGCTCAAGCGCACCATTCACACCGCTGTCTTGGCAATGCTGCCCGGCAGCGGACACGCCATCAACCTGGAAGAGCCCCAGTGGTTCAATCAATTTTTGGCGGAATTTTTGGCGCAGGTCGAGCAAGGGCATGATTTTGCAAGGCCCGTGGCGACACGGCCGGAATCCATCTGGGGGCCCAGCGGCGACCCACGCTGAGGGTATTCAGGCCGCCAAGGCCACGGAAAGCGTTCCCAAGTCGCCAAAATCAACGGTGACGGCATCGCCCTCTTGCACCGGCACAGGCACCACACAGGTGCCTGTGATCACGGTGTCACCCGCCTTCAAGCAGCGTCCCTGCCCGATCAATTCATTGGCCAGCCAGGTGAGCGCCCAGCGCGGGTCACCCAACACATTGGCACCTTGCCCATGGGCGACTGTGACGCCGTTGACCTGCGCACTGACCTGATGGGCCGCCAGGTCGAGTTCACGCCAGGGTTGTTGCACCGCGTCGCCCAGCACCACATGGCATGCACAAGCGAAATCGGCGATCAAGGCCCCTTCTCCCGCTGTGACAAAGTTTTCATAACGCGAGTTCGGAATTTCAATGGCCAGGTGCAAGGCCGTGACCGC
>CAINMN010000166.1 GCA_903850735.1 uncultured Burkholderiales bacterium
AGTCACCCTCATCAAGCTCGACCCCTACATCAACGTAGACCCTGGCACCATGTCGCCGTTCCAGCACGGCGAAGTCTTCGTCACCGACGACGGCGCAGAGACCGATCTCGACCTTGGCCATTACGAGCGCTTCATCACGACGCGCATGCGCAAGGCCAACAACTTCACCACCGGCCAAATCTACAAAAGCGTTCTGGAAAAAGAGCGCCGCGGCGATTACCTGGGCAAGACGGTGCAGGTCATCCCCCACATCACCAACGAGATCCAGGATTTCGTGCGCCGTGGCGCCGGTGTGGACACCGAGCATGCGGTTGATGTCGCCATCGTGGAAATTGGCGGCACGGTGGGCGACATCGAGTCCCTGCCCTTCCTGGAAGCCGCGCGCCAGATGAGCCTGAAGCTGGGCCCCAACAACATCGCCTTCGTGCACCTGAGCTATGTACCCTGGATCGCCGCCGCCGGCGAACTGAAAACCAAGCCCACCCAGCACACCGCCCAAAAATTGCGGGAAATCGGCATTCAGGCCGACGTGCTCTTGTGCCGCGCGGACCGGCCCATTCCCGAAGACGAGCGCGCCAAGATTTCGCTGTTCTCCAACGTGCCCGAGTGGGGCGTGATCTCCATGTGGGATGTGGACACCATTTACAAAGTGCCCCGCATGCTGCACGAGCAAGGCCTGGACGGCCTGATCTGCGACAAGCTGCGCCTGAACACCCCGCCCGCCAGCCTCAAGCGCTGGGACGACCTGGTCTACGAGGTGGAGCATCCCCAATCCGAAGTTCACATTGCCATGGTGGGCAAGTATGTGGACCTGTCGGACAGTTACAAGTCGCTGAACGAAGCGCTGCGCCACGCGGGAATGAAAAACCATGTGCGCTCGAAGATCACTTACATCGACTCCGAAACCCTGAACCCCGACAACGTCTCGCAACTCGAAAAATTCGACGCGGTGCTGGTACCTGGCGGTTTTGGCAAACGCGGCATCGAGGGCAAGATTTGCGCGGCCCGCTATGCCCGCGAACACAAAATTCCTTACCTGGGCATCTGCCTGGGCATGCAAGTGGCCACCATTGAATATGCCCGCCATGTGGCCGGCCTGAAAGACGCCAACAGCACCGAGTTCGAGCCCGAGGGCCCGAACCCCGTGATTGCCTTGATCACCGAGTGGAAAGACGCTGACGGCAGCATCAAGAAGCGCGACGCCAACTCGGACCTGGGTGGCACCATGCGCCTGGGCGCGCAAAGCTCGGATGTGGCCAAGGGCACGCTGGCCCACAAGATTTACGGCGACGTGGTCACCGAGCGCCATCGCCACCGCTATGAGGCCAATGTGAACTATCTGGACACCTTGCGAAAGGCTGGGCTGGTCATTTCCGCCTTGACCCAGCGCGAGCAACTGACCGAGATCGTCGAATTGCCGCAAACGGTTCACCCCTGGTACATGGGGGTACAGTTCCACCCCGAATTCAAGTCGACACCCTGGGATGGCCATCCCCTGTTCAACGCCTACATTCGTGCCGCGCTGGACCTGAAAAAATCCACCCCCTCACTGAAAGTCGTGGCATGAAACTCTGCGGCTTTGACGTCGGCCTGCAACACCCTTTTTTCCTGATCGCTGGGCCTTGCGTGGTCGAGTCCGAGCAATTGCAAATGGACACCGCGGGGACCTTGAAAGAGATTGCCGGGCAACTTGGCATTCCGTTCATCTTCAAGTCGAGTTACGACAAAGCCAATCGCTCCAGTGGCACCAGCTTTCGCGGGCCGGGCATGCAAAAGGGCCTGGAGATTCTGGCCAAGGTCAAAAAAGAATTGAATGTCCCCCTCCTGACCGACGTTCACACCGAGGCGGAAATCCCCGAGGTGGCGCAGGTCGTGGATGTGTTGCAGACCCCCGCCTTCCTGTGCCGCCAAACCGACTTCATTCGCGCCGTGGCGCAATCCGGCAAGCCTGTGAACATCAAGAAGGGGCAATTCCTGGCACCCCATGACATGAAGAACGTGATCGACAAGGCCCGTGCCGCCGCACGCGAAGCCGGCCTGTCGGAAGACCGCTTCATGGCCTGCGAGCGGGGTGCCAGCTTTGGCTACAACAACCTGGTCAGCGACATGCGCTCGCTTGCCATCCTGCGTGAAACTGGCGCGCCGGTGGTTTTTGATGCCACGCATTCGGTGCAATTGCCAGGCGGCCAGGGCACCAGTTCGGGGGGTCAGCGCGAAATGGTGCCGGTGCTGGCACGCGCGGCTGTGGCAGTGGGCGTGGCCGGCCTCTTCATGGAAACCCATCCCAACCCGGCGCAAGCCCTGAGCGATGGTCCCAATGCTGTGCCGCTCAAGCACATGCGCGCGTTGCTGGAAACCTTGGTGGCCCTGGACCAGGTGACCAAGAAGAACCCCTTCCTTGAAAACAATTTCGCTGCCTGAAGCGCAACCACGGAGACCCCCATGCCCAGCACCTACATCCTCGCCAACGTCAAGGTCACCAATCCGACGCAGTACGAGGAATACCGCAAGTGGTCGACGGCCGCCATGAAAGCCTGCGGCGCCGAAGTGTGCGTGCGCGGCGGCGCCTTTGAAGTGATCGAAGGCGACTGGACGCCGGACCGTTTGGTTCTGTTGAAATTTCCCTCCAAAGAAGCCGCACTGGCTTTTTACAACTCGCCCGAATACACCCAGGCGCGCGCGGCCCGCGAAGGCGCCGCCATCATGCGCATGGTGATGGTCGAAGGGACCTGATTTTTATTTTTGAGAAAGCCAAGAGATCATGAGTGCAATTGTTGACATCGTCGGCCGCGAAATTCTGGACAGCCGCGGCAACCCCACCGTTGAATGCGACGTGCTGCTGGAGAGCGGCGTGATGGGCCGCGCCGCTGTGCCCTCGGGCGCATCCACCGGCAGCCGCGAAGCCATTGAACTGCGCGACGGTGACAAGAGCCGTTACCTCGGCAAG
>CAINMN010000167.1 GCA_903850735.1 uncultured Burkholderiales bacterium
CCTTGAGGAAAGGCACCACGCCTTGTGACTCGCCATTGGTGCCCTTGATGTGGCTGCCCAACGCGCGCACGCGGGTCCAGTCGTTGCCCAGGCCGCCGGCAAATTTGGAGAGCAGGGCGTTTTCCTTGATGGACTCGTAAATGCCGTCCAGGTCGTCCGGCACGGTGGTGAGGTAGCAGCTGGAGAGCTGCGAGCGCAAGGTGCCACTGTTGAACAACGTGGGGGTGCTGGACATGAAGTCAAAGGATGACAGCACTTCATAGAACTCGATGGCGCGCGCTTCGCGGTCGATCTCGTTGAGCGACAAGCCCATGGCCACGCGCATGAAGAAGGCTTGCGGCAACTCGATGCGTTGCTTGCGCACATGCAGGAAGTAGCGGTCGTACAGGGTTTGCAGGCCCAGGTAGTCGAACTGCAGGTCGCGCTCGGCCTTCAAGGCACTGCCCAGGCGCTTCAGGTCAAATTGCAGCAGGCGTTCGTCAAGCAGGTCATTGTCGACCCCTTTCTTGATGAAGCCGGGGAAATAGTCCACATAGTGCTGGGCCATTTCCTCTTGCGTGGCTTCCACGCCCAGGACTTCCTTGGCGATGGTGTGCATCAGCAAGCGGGCGGTGGCATAGGTGTAGTCGGGGTCTTTTTCGATCAGGGTGCGCGCGGCCAGGATGGCGGCCTTGAACACTTCCTCGATGGGCACGCCGTCGTACAGGTTGCGCAGCGTTTCCGACACGATGGGGTCGGCCTTGATGTCGGCGCCCAGGTTGGCGCAAGCGGCTTGGATCAAGCCGGTCAGGCGGTTCAGGTCCAGGGCCACGCGCTCGCCACGGTCGGTGACATGCAGGGTGGGCATGGCGGGGGCTTGCTGTTCTTTTTGCGTGGCGCGCTCTTGGGCTCGGCGCTCTCGGTACAGCACATAGGCGCGGGCCACTTCATGGTGGCTGCCGCGCATCAGGCCCAGTTCCACCTGGTCTTGCACGTCCTCAATGTGGAAGGTGCCGCCACCCGGGCGCGAGCGCATCAGCGCGCGCACCACGCTTTGCGTCACCGCGTCCACTGTTTCTCGCACGCTGGCCGAGGCAGCGCCTTGCGTGCCATGCACAGCCAGGAAGGCCTTCATCATGGCGACCGCGATTTTGGCGGGCTCGAAAGGCACCACAGCGCCATTGCGGCGAATGATTTGGTAATGCGAGAGTGCGGAGGGTGAGGCGCTGATGGCGTGGTCTTGCGGGGCTGCTTGCGGGGTAGCGCTGGCGACAGGGGACGTCTGGGGGGCAGTCAGTTGCATAAAAAGGCGTGTCCTTCGTGGTATGGGGAACGTGCCATCCGAAATAAGCGTGAAATCACGCGGCTCAGGCACGTTGTCGTTCGATCTCAATGTATCAGGGTCACACTATATCTGGGGTCTGAACAGTTTTCAACACACCATAGGTAGTGTTTTCGAAAAAAATACAGGGCTCCCCAAAACAGTGCCTGCAAGCGACGTGTTAGCTCGCAAAGCAGGCCTCGTCCAGAGCCGCATGAATTCAGTCTTTGGGATGAAAAGTGAAGCTTCGGTGCGGGTTGCAAGACCTTTTGGCGTGCAGTACCGCATGCGGCCTCATTCCATTTCAAAAAGCGCGAATTTGTGATGGCGTGACTGTCAGGCGCGGCGGACAGATTCGGGAAAATACGAGGCTGGCCAACCGAGGTTTTGTTGCAAAAACTCCCACACAAAACCGCAGCCCGGGTCTTTTTTTCTGTCAGGTGCAATGTGCTCATGGCCGGCGATGTGTTGGATGGGGTAGTGCTGGCCCAAGGCCGTGCACAGGCTGACCAAGGTCTCGTATTGCGCCGCCTCGAACGATTCACCCTCCAGCCCTTCAAGCTCAATGCCAATCGAGTCGTCATTGCATTGGCTGCGGCCGCGGTAGTGTGAAACGCCGGCATGCCAGGCGCGGTCATCGCAACTGACAAATTGCAGCAACTCACCATTGCGACGAACCACAAAGTGGGCAGAAACTTGCAGGCCCCGAATGCCTTGGAAGTAGGGGTGAGCATCCCAGTCCAGGGTATTGGTGAACAGCTGTTCAATTTCAGGGCCACCATACACACCGGGCGGCAAGCTGATGGAGTGAATCACCACCAAGTCCGTGGGGGTCAGCCCGGGGCGTGGCCCGTGGTTGGGGGAGGCCAGCGGCTTGGCCAGGCGGTACCAGCCCTTGGACCAAAGGGATTCAGGCGGCGTTGCTGCGTGGTGCATCTCAGCCTTCATGGCGCTGGCGGTGGGCCTCACTGCAGTAAAGTCCTTTGGCGCCTGCCACCGCATCGTGGCGTGGCAGATGCAGGCCGCAGTCCAGGCAGCGCGTCATCTCTTGCGGACCGTCAGCAGGCTTGCGCTTTTCTGCCTGGGTGGAGGAGGTTCTTTTCGGGCGGCGCAACCACCAGACAAGCCCAAGAACGGCCAGCAGCAAAATCAGGTATTTCACGCGGCGCGGCCCAGAATCACTTCCAGCACAAAGCGCGAGCCCGCATACGACAGCAGCAGCAAACCCGCGCCTGCATAGAGCACCCGGGTGGCTTTGCGACCGCGCCATCCCAGTCGGTTGCGTGCCAACAACAAGCCCGCAAAGGTCAGCCAGGCCAGAAAGGCGAAGACGGTTTTGTGGTCCCAGCGCCACCCTGTTTCTGCGCCGTACAAATGGTCACTGAACCACCAGCCCGCCAGCAAGGTGGCCGAGAGCAGGACAAATCCTGCTTTCACGAACCTGAAAGTGAGACGCTCCAGCGTGAGCAAGGGCAGGCTGCCCTCGACATCGACCGCTTGGCGGATGAGTTTTTCGGTGCGCGTCATCAGCACCGCATGCACAACGGCGGCCGCAAACAAGCCATAAGACGCCAGGCCCAGCACCCAATGCAAGGGCAACCAGGCCGAGGCCTTGAGGTGCATCGGTTGTCCGGGAAACAGCAAAGCCAACAAAACGCCCAGGGCGCCCAGCCCGGCCAACATCCAGCGGGCTTGCAGTTGCGGAAACCAGTGCCGCTCCAGGGTGTAGAAGGTCAGGACCAGCCATGCCGTGGCGGAAAGTGCCGGGGCAAAGCCAAAGCGGGGCGGCCCCTCGGGGGAGAACAGCGACAGCAACACGCTCAAGGCGTGCAATGCCCAAGCCAGGGTGACCAGGGCCTGGGTGCGCTTTTCGGGCAGTCGCCCCCCCCAGAAAGCCACCAGGGCATAGGCCAAGGCCGCGGCAAGGCCGCAGATCAAGCTTGGCAAAGGGACGCTGGGTAAAATCATGGCAACAGTTTAGCGTTTTGCTGAACCCCTGGCCCCAGTGGCCCATTCTTCAAGGCCCGCGCAGGCGGGACAAGCCCATGGCCACCGCTTTAACCGACAAACTTTCCCGCCTGGTCAAACAGATCAGTGGCCAGGCCCGCATCACCGAGTCCAACGTGGCCGACATGTTGCGTGAAGTGCGCATGGCCTTGCTGGAAGCCGATGTGGCCCTGCCCGTGGTGCGCGATTTCATGGCGCGGGTCAAAGACAAGGCACTCGGGCAAGAGGTGCTGGGCTCCCTCAAGCCTGGCCAGGCCTTGGTGGGCATCGTGCAACGTGAGCTCGCCGCCACCATGGGCGAGGGTGTGGCGGACCTGAATTTGGCCACGCAGCCGCCTGCTGTGATTCTGATGGCTGGCCTGCAGGGTGCGGGTAAAACCACCACGACCGCCAAGCTGGCACGCCACCTGATTCAAAAGCGCAAGAAAAAAGTGCTCACGGTGTCAGCCGACGTCTACCGCCCGGCCGCCATTGAACAGTTGAAAACAGTGACGGCGCAAGCCGGCGCCGAATGGTTTCCAAGTGCCCCGGGCGAAAAGCCGGTGGACATTGCGCGCGCTGCGCTCGACCACGCCAAGCGCCATTACTTTGATGTCTTGCTGGTGGACACCGCCGGCCGCTTGGCGATTGACGAAGCCTTGATGCGGGAAATTCAAGAGCTGCATGCGGCTTTGAACCCGATTGAAACCTTGTTCGTGGTCGATGCCATGCAAGGCCAGGACGCCATCAACACAGCGAAAGCCTTCAAAGAGGCCTTGCCCCTGAGCGGCATCATCCTGACCAAGACCGATGGCGACTCTCGCGGTGGCGCGGCGCTGTCGGTGCGCCAAATCACCGGCGCGCCCATCAAATTTGCCGGCACCAGCGAAAAAATTGACGGCTTGGAGGTGTTCGATGCCGAACGCCATGCCGGGCGTATTCTGGGCATGGGCGATATCGTGGCCCTGGTGGAGCAGGTCACGGCAGGCGTCGACATGGAGGCCGCGCAAAAGTTGGCCGGCAAGATCAAGAGCGGTGATGGCTTTGACTTGAACGACTTCCTGGCGCAAATTCAACAGATGAAGCAAATGGGCGGCCTGTCCAGCCTGATGGACAAGCTGCCCACCCAGATGGCGGCCAAAGCCAGCGAAGCCGATTTGAAGCGCGCCGAGCGCGACATCGTTCGCAAGCAAGGCATCATCCACAGCATGACGCCCAAAGAGCGCAGCAAACCCGAGCTGATCAAGGCCACGCGCAAGCGCCGCATTGCCGCCGGTGCCGGTGTTCAGGTGCAGGATGTGAACCGTTTGCTCAACGAGTTCGGCCAGATGCAAGACATGATGAAGAAGATGCGCGGCGGCGGCCTCATGAAAATGATGAAGCGCCTGGGCGGCATGAAGGGCCTGGGTGGCGGCGGCTTTCCAGGCATGGGGCGCTGATCAGTCCTTGATCTGCAAGCTGCCTCGCAAAGAATGGGGATAGGCTTGCGTGATGTGCACATCCAGAATCTGCCCCACCAGCCGCTCGGGTTGCGGGCCGGCCGGGAAATTGACGATGCGGTTGCACTCGGTGCGGCCCATGTACTCGGTGGGGTCTTTGCGCGACGGCCCTTCCACCAGAATGCGCTGAACCGTCCCCACTCTGCTGTGGCTGATGCGCTGCACATTTTCCTCAATGGTGGCTTGCAAATGCTGCAAGCGGCGCAGCTTGACCTCGTGGGGCGTGTCGTCTGCCAAGTTGGCCGCAGGCGTTCCCGGGCGCGGGCTGAAAATGAAGCTGAATGAGGTGTCGTAACCCACATCGGTGATGAGCTTCATCATCTTCTGGAAATCTTCTTCGGTTTCACCGGGAAAGCCCACGATGAAGTCCGAGCTCATCGCCATGTCCGGGCGAACTGCGCGCAATTTGCGCAAGGTGCTCTTGTACTCCATGGCGGTGTAGCCCCGTTTCATGGCCATCAAAATGCGGTCGCTGCCGTGTTGTACCGGCAAATGCAGATGGTTCACCAGCTGCGGCACTTTGGCATAGGCGTCGATCAGGCGTTGGGTGAATTCATTGGGGTGGCTGGTGGTGTATCGGATGCGCTCGATGCCAGGGATGTCCGCCACATATTCCAGCAGCAAGGCAAAGTCGGCGATGTCGGCGGTCCCACCCATGGCGCCACGGTAGGCATTCACGTTTTGGCCCAACAGCGTGACCTCTTTGACGCCTTGCCCCGCCAGGCCGGCCACCTCGACCAGCACATCGTCCAGGGGTCGGCTGACTTCTTCGCCGCGGGTGTAGGGCACCACGCAATAGCTGCAGTATTTGGAGCAACCCTCCATGATGCTGACAAAGGCGCTGGCACCTTCCACACGGGCCGGTGGCAAGTGGTCAAATTTTTCCATCTCTGGAAAGCTGATGTCCACTTGCGGGCGGCTTTCGTGGTCGCGCTGGTTCAGCA
>CAINMN010000168.1 GCA_903850735.1 uncultured Burkholderiales bacterium
AGCATGTGGCGCAAGCCTCGACCACGGGCCACGCGACCAACATCATCGCCGGCATCGGTGTGTCCATGAAGTCCACTGCCTGGCCCGTGCTGTCGGTCTGCGTGGCCATCATTGCGGCCTATTGGCTGGGTGGCTTGTACGGCATCGCGATTGCAGCGACCTCCATGCTCAGCATGGCCGGCATCATCGTGGCGCTGGACGCCTATGGCCCCATCACCGACAACGCCGGTGGCATTGCCGAGATGGCCGAACTGCCCTCCAGCGTGCGTGACGTGACCGACCCGCTGGACGCTGTGGGCAACACCACCAAGGCCGTGACCAAGGGTTATGCCATTGGCTCCGCCGGTTTGGCGGCCCTGGTGCTGTTCGCCGACTACACCCACAAGCTCGAGAGCTACGGCATGGATGTCAAGTTCGACTTGTCCGACCCGATGGTGATCGTGGGCCTGTTCATCGGTGGCTTGATTCCCTACCTGTTTGGCGCCATGGCAATGGAAGCCGTGGGTCGCTCGGCCAGTGCGGTGGTGGAAGAAGTGCGTCGCCAGTTCCGCGAGATCAAAGGCATCATGGAAGGCACGGCCAAGCCAGAGTACGGCCGCGCTGTGGATATGCTGACCACCGCGGCCATCAAAGAGATGATGATCCCTTCGCTGTTGCCGGTGTTCGTGCCCATTCTGGTGGGCTTGTTCCTCGGCCCCAAAGCCTTGGGTGGCTTACTCATGGGCACCATCGTGACCGGCCTGTTCGTGGCCATCTCGATGTGTACCGGTGGCGGTGCCTGGGACAACGCGAAAAAATACATTGAAGACGGCCACCACGGCGGCAAGGGCAGCGACGCCCACAAAGCCGCTGTGACGGGCGACACGGTGGGTGACCCCTACAAGGACACGGCCGGCCCGGCCGTGAACCCCTTGATCAAGATCATCAACATCGTGGCCCTGCTGATCGTGCCCCTGCTGCCCGGTGGCACGGCACCCAAGGCCGCACCTGCGGCGGTGGCAACGCCGCCCGCCATCACGGCAACGGCGCCTGCTGCAGTCCCGGCAGCGGCAGCCCCTGCTGCGGCCCCCGCAGCGCCCGCCGCCGCCAAATAAGACTGTCACCTTCTCACAAGACCCGCCTCGGCGGGTCTTTTTTTTGCGCGAAAATCCATCGCATGCAACACAACTTCATCGCCAACCAAGCCTGCTTGTCCCACTCCGGCCAGACCCTTGCGGTCCTGGACCCGTCCGATGGGCAAGTGTTCGACGAGCTGCAACGCAGCACCCCCCAAGACATTGACGATGCGGTTCAAGCGGCCCGTGCTTACTTCGAGGGCCCGTGGTCACGCTTGAGCGCGGTCGATCGCAGCCGCCTGCTGATGAAGCTGTCGCAAAGCGTGGCCGCCCATGCCGATGAATTGGCCGCGCTCGAGCAGCGCGATTGCGGCAAGCCCACCAAACAAGCGCGCGCCGATGCCGTGGCACTGGCGCGCTATTTCGAGTTTTATGCTGGCGCCTGTGACAAGCTGCATGGCGAGACCCTGCCCTATCTCAACGGCTACAGCGTGCTGACCTGGCGCGAGCCCCATGGCGTGACCGGGCACATCGTGCCCTGGAACTACCCCATGCAAATTTTTGGGCGCTGTGTGGGCGGCGCGCTGGCCGCCGGCAACGTCTGCGTGGTCAAACCCGCCGAAGACGCCTGCCTGTCCTTGCTGCGGGTGGCGCAACTGGCGGCCGAGGTCGGCTTTCCTGCCGGCGCCATCAACATCGTCACCGGCTATGGCCACGAGGTCGGCGAAGCGCTGGCACGCCATCCTGGCATCGACCACATCAGCTTCACCGGCAGCCCCAAGATTGGCACCTTGATCCAGCAAGTGGCAGCAGAGCGCCATAGCCCCGTCACGTTGGAACTGGGTGGCAAAAGCCCGCAAATCATTTTTGCCGATGCCGACCTGGACGCCGCCATTCCTGTGGTCATCAATGCCATCGTGCAGAACTCTGGGCAAACCTGCTCGGCGGGTTCGCGCGTGCTGATCGAGCAAAGCATTTACGAGCCCTTGCTGCAACGCCTGGGCCAAGCCTTCAAGGCCTTGCGTTCCGGTCCGGCCGCGGCCGACCTCGACTTGGGCCCCTTGATTCGAGCCACCCAACTGAGCCGCGTGCAAGACTTCCTGGCCCAAGCACAGCGCGACGGCATTGCCGTGGTGGCCCAAGGTGAAGTGGCCGCCGGCGCGCCCAGTGGCGGCTTCTACCAGGCCCCTGTGCTGTTGCGCGACGTGCCCGTTCAGCACCGCCTGGCCCAAGAAGAAGTGTTCGGGCCGGTGCTCTCGGCCATGGCCTTTGACAACGAAGACCATGCCGTGGAACTCGCCAACGCCACCGCCTTTGGCCTGGTGTCCGGCATTTGGACAAGGGACGGCGGGCGCCAATTCCGCATGGCGCGGCGTGTGCGCAGCGGCCAGGTGTTCATCAACAACTATGGCGCGGGTGGCGGCGTGGAGCTGCCGTTTGGCGGCGTCAAGTCCTCTGGGCATGGCCGGGAAAAAGGCTTTGAAGCGCTCTACGGTTTCACCACCTTGAAAACCGTGGCCATCCGCCACGATTGAAGGGCCAAGCCCCTGCGGGCGACCTCGGTTTCACGCGCTGTTGCACAATCAGAGCATGGCTGAACGCATCATTCCCCTGGTTGACCAGCGCCTGAAAGCACTGCAACCGACCATCCCCGCACGGGCCGTCGCGCCCACGGGCTTGCTGGGCGATGGTTTGGGTCGCCCCCTGCGAGACTTGCGCATCAGCGTCACCGACCGTTGCAACTTCCGCTGCAATTACTGCATGCCCAAGGAAGTCTTCAACGCCGACTACCCCTATTTGCCGCACAGCGCCCTGCTGTCGTTTGAAGAAATCACCCGGCTGGCTCAGTTGTTTGTGGGCCACGGCGTGAAGAAATTGCGTCTCACCGGCGGCGAGCCTTTGCTGCGCAAAAACCTGGAAATTCTGGTGGCGCAACTGGCGCAGCTGCGCACCCCTGAAGGCTCGCCGCTGGACCTGACCCTGACCACCAATGGTGCGCTGCTGGCACGCAAAGCCCAAGCCCTCAAGGACGCGGGATTGAACCGGGTCACGGTCAGCCTGGACGGTTTGGACGATGCCGTTTTTCGGCGCATGAACGATGTGGATTTTCCAGTCGCCGAAGTGCTCGAGGGCATTGACGCGGCGCGCGCGGTGGGCTTGGGTGTAGACGCGCAAGGCCGGCCGTCGGGCATCAAGATCAACATGGTGGTCAAGCGCACCACCAATGTGGACCAGATCCTGCCCATGGCGCGCCATTTCCGTGGCACGGGCATGACGCTGCGCTTCATTGAGTACATGGACGTGGGCAGCACCAACGGCTGGTGCTTGGACGAGGTGCTGCCTTCCGCCGATGTGATTCGCTTGCTGCAAACCGAATTCCCCATGGTGCCACTGGAGCCCAGCGCACCAGGCGAAACCGCCCAACGCTGGGGCTATGCCAATGCCGACGGCGAGCATGACCCAGCACTGGGTGAAGTCGGCGTGATCAGCAGTGTCACCCAAGCCTTTTGCCAGGATTGCAACCGCGCCCGCCTTTCTACCGAAGGCAAGCTGTACCTCTGCCTGTTCGCGACGCAAGGCTATGACCTGCGTGAGTTGCTGCGCAATGGCACCTCAGACGCTGACCTGTCCTCGGCCATCGCGCACATCTGGCAAGGCCGCCAGGACCGTTACTCCGAACTGCGTGGCCAAGGGCTGCTGGACACCCCCAGCGATGGCGAAGGCCGCAAAGTTGAAATGAGCTACATCGGAGGATGACCCCTGTGAGCCACCCCACCCTCTGCGCCCAAGACGTCACCGGCATCATTTTGGCGGGCGGACGAGGCTCGCGCATGGGTGGTGTCGACAAGGGTTTGCAGAATTTCCAGGGCATGCCCATGGCCTTGACCGCGCTGATGCGGCTGGGGCCGCAAGTGGGCGAGGTCATGATCAATGCCAACCGCAATTTGTCGGCGTATGAATCCTTTGGCACCGCCGTCTGGCCGGACGGGCTGGCCGACTTTGCCGGACCGCTGGCCGGTTTTTTGGTGGGCCTGGAGCGCGCCGAAACACCGTACCTGGTGACCATCCCCTGTGACTGTCCAGGCTTTCCTTTGGATCTGGTGCAGCGCCTGGGCGATGCGTTGCTGGCACAAGACGCCGAGATTGCCATGGCCGCCGCTCCGGAAACAGACCGCGAAGGTCAGACCCGCGTGCGCACCCAGCCGGTGTTCTGCCTGATGAAAACCGATTTGCTGGAAAGCCTGGTGCGCTTCACCCACGGGGGCGCCCGAAAAATTGACGCCTGGACGGCATTGCACAAAACCGTGGTGGTGCCCTTCGACACACCGCAGGACACGCCCCACGCGTTTGCCAATGTCAACACCTTGACCGATTTGCAAGCCCTCGAAGGCTGACCGTCACGATGAAAACGCTGGAACAGATCGCTGCCGCCTTGCAAGGCTACGACCCTCAGGCTTTGCCGGTCGACCAAGTGCATGCTTTTCTCCAAGCCTTGGTGACACCCTTGCCAGCCACCGCCTCTGAGACCTTGCCGCTGTTTGAGGCCCTCGATCGGGTGCTGGCCCAAGATGTGATTTCCCCCATCAACGTGCCCGCTCACGACAACTCCGCCATGGACGGCTATGCCTTCCACGGCCAAGCCCTCCAACAGGACCAAGAGACCCCCTTGAAGGTGGTGGGCACAGCGTTTGCCGGCAAAGCCTGGCAAGGGCAGGTGCAAGCGGGCGAATGTTTGCGCATCATGACCGGGGCCATCTTGCCCCACGGCTTGGACACCGTGGTGCCGCAAGAACTCACGCGCGCCAGCGATGACAGCATCACCATCCCGGCGAACCTGTTGAAGTCGGGTGACAACCGCCGTTTGCGTGGCGAAGACCTGCGCCAAAACGAAGCTGCCTTGAACCGCGGCCAACGCCTGACGCCGGCGGCACTGGGCTTGGTGGCCAGCCTTGGACTGCCGCACGTCCAGGTGATGCGCCCCTTGCGCGTGGCGTATTTCTCCACCGGCGATGAAGTCTTGAGCGTGGGCGAGGCGCCGCGCGAAGGCGCCATCTATGACAGCAACCGCTACACCGTGTTTGGCATGTTGCGTCGCATGGGCTGCGAGGTGCTGGACATGGGCGTCGTTCCAGATGACCCGGTCCAACTCGAACGGGCTTTCTCAGAAGCGGCGCAGCAAGCCGATGCTGTCATCACCAGTGGTGGCGTCAGCGTGGGCGAAGCCGATTTCACCAAGGCCATGATGAAGAAACTGGGCGATGTGGCGTTTTGGAAAATTGCCATGCGCCCGGGCCGTCCCATGGCCGTGGGCCGCATTGGCCAAGCGGTGCTGTTTGGCTTGCCAGGCAATCCGGTGGCGGTGATGGTCACCTTCTTGGCTTTTGTGCGGCCGGCTTTGTTGCAGCTGATGGGTTGCACCGATGCGCCGCCGCCCCTGTTGAAAGCCCGCAGCCTGGAAGCCTTGCGCAAAAAGCCAGGGCGTACCGAATACCAGCGCGGCAGGGTGACGCGCAATGCGCAAGGCCAGTTGGAGGTTCGCACCACCGGCAACCAGGGCTCAGGCGTCCTGAGCTCCATGGTCCAAGGCAACGGCCTGATCGTGCTGCACCACGCCCAAGGCAATGTTGCCTTGGGGGATGAAGTCGATGTGCTGATGTTTGAAGGCGCGCTTTAAGGCTCAGTGCTCGTGGGCATGGACCACGGTCTTGATGGCGCCAGGCGTGGACTTGCGCGCAAACAGGGTGTACATGGTGGGCACCACAAAAATGGTCAGCAGTGTGCCCAATGACATGCCGCCCACAATCACCCAACCAATCTGACGACGACTCTCAGCACCAGCGCCTGTGGCCAGGGCCAGCGGAATGGCACCGAGCACCATGGCGCCAGTGGTCATCAGGATCGGGCGCAGGCGAAGGGTGGCAGCTTTTTGCACTGCCTCTGCGGTGGCCAGGCCTTCCATGCGCAATTGGTTGCTGAATTCCACAATCAAGATGCCGTGCTTGGTGATCAGGCCCACCAAGGTGATCAGGCCAATCTGGCTGAACACATTGAGCGTTCCCCCTGACCATTGCAAGGCCAGCAAGGCGCCCACCATGGACAAGGGAACGGACAGCATGATCACCAGTGGGTCCACAAAGCTTTCAAACTGCGCCGCCAGCACCAAAAAAATGAACAGCAAGGCCAGCACGAACACAATGGCCAGGGATCCCGCAGATTTCTTGAATTCGCGTGAGGTGCCGTTCAGGTCGGTGGAGTAGCCTGGCTTGAGCACCTTCAACGAGGTCGCGCGCATGAAGTCCAGCGCTTCACCCAGGGAATAGCTTGGCGCCAGGTTGGCGGTGATGGAGGCGCTGCGCCGTTGGCTGAAGTGGTTCAACTCGCGGGGCACCACCACTTCCTTGATTTTGACCAGGGCAGACAGCGGGATCATCGCGTCGTTGCGGCCACGCACAAAAATTTTCTCGATGTCGTCCGGCGTGTCGCGCTGGGTGGTGTTGGTTTGCACGATCACGTCGTATTGGTCACCCTCGCGCTTGTAACGCGTGACTTGGCGGCCACCCATCATGGTCTCGACCGCGCGGGCAATGGCGTCCACCGGCACGCCCATGTCGGCGGCACGCTCGCGGTCCACCTCCATGCTGATCTCGGGCTTGTTCAGTCGCAAGTCGGTGTCCACGCTGACGATACCAGGGTTTTTGGCCAGCTCGTCCTGGAAGGCACGCACCACTTGCGCCAGGTTCTGGTAGCTGTCGGACGTGAGAATCACAAAGTTCACCGGGCGCTCACGGAAGGGCTGGCCCAGTGACGGGGGCGTGATGGGGAACGCCGTCACGCCGGGCAACGCGGTCAAGGCCGGCGTGATGTCACGCGCGATTTCCATCGTGCTTTTTGTGCGCTCTTCCCAGGGTTTGGTGCGGTAAAAGACATTGCCTTGGGCCACCGTGGGATTGCCCACCACGGTGAACAGTCGGTCGAACTCTTCGTACTTGCTGCCCATTCTCTCAATCGTCTGAGCGTAGCGCGTGGTGTAGTCCATGGTCGCGCCATCGGGGCCGTTGATGACCGTGAGAATCACACCCCGGTCTTCAATCGGCGCCAATTCGCTTTTGGTGGACATCAGCAACTGCCAGGTGCCCAGCGCAGCAGAAAGCATGATGGCCACCACCAACCAGCGGCGTGACAGCGCGAACGAGCCCAGTTTCATGGGCGACAAGGTCCAATGAAGCAGGCGGCCATAACCGTTGGTGATGGCCACCAAAATGACTTCCATCTTGCGGTCAAACCAGGTGGGGTTGTCCACGTGCTTGAGCAACTTGGAGCACATCATGGGCGACAAGGTCAGGGCCACAAAGCCAGACACAATCACCGAACCCGCCAGCGCCAACGCGAACTCCGTGAACAAGCGCCCGGTGCGTCCCGGGGTGAATGCCAAGGGGGCATACACGGCTGCCAGCGTGATGGTCATGGCCACCACGGCAAAGCCAATTTCCTTGGCGCCGCGAATGGACGCCTCAAAAGGCGACATGCCGTCCTCGATGTGGCGGTAAATGTTCTCCAACACCACAATGGCATCGTCCACCACCAGGCCAATCGCCAGCACCAGCGCCAGCATGGTCAGCGAATTGACCGTGAAGCCGAACAAGGCCATCAGCGCAAAAGTGCCAATCAAGGACACCGGAATGGTCACCAGCGGAATGATGGAGGCGCGGAAGGTGCGCAGGAAAACAAAAATCACCAGGGCCACCAGCACCATGGCTTCCACAATGGTCTGGTACACCGCCTTGATGGAGCGGTCGATGAAGACCGAGTTGTCGTTGGCAATCTCGATTTCAATGCCGGGCGGCAAGTTTTCCTTGATGCGCGGAATCATGGCGCGGATGGCGGCGCTCAAATCGAGGGGGTTGGCCGTGGCGTTGCGAATCACCCCCAGCGTGATGGCGTCTCGCCCGTTCAGCCGGGTCGAGGTTCGCTCGGACTGGGCGCCCTGCTCCACGCGCGCCACATCGCGCACCCGCACCGGCATGCCGTTGACGGTCCTGATCACGATTTGGCCGAACTCGGCCGGGCGCTGCAAATCGGTGGCGGCGGTCACGTTGAACTCGCGCAAACGGCTCTCGATGCGGCCCGCCGGCACTTCGATGTTGGAGCGGCGCAAGGCGTCTTCCACATCTTGTGTGGTCAGCTTGTAGGCCGCCAGGCGGTCGGGGTCCAGCCAGATGCGCATGGAGTATTTGCGCTCGCCAAACACACGCACGTCGGACGCGCCAGGCGCGGTTTGCATCATGGGCTTGGCGATGCGGTTGGCCAAGTCGGTGATTTGCAAAACGTCCAAGGTGTCGGAACTGAAGGACAGCCAGATCACGGGAAAGGCGTCGGCCTCCACCTTGGCGATCACAGGCTCATCAATGCCCTGCGGCAAACGTTGGCGAACACGCGACACTTTGTCACGCACATCGGCCGCCGCTGAATCGGGGTCGCGCGACAGCACAAAGTTGACGGTGATCTGGCTTTGTTCCTGGCGGCTGATGGAGGTGATGACATCCACCCCTTCGATGCCCGACAAGGAGTCTTCCAAGACCTTGGTGACCTGTGATTCCACCACCGCGCTGGAGGCGCCAACATACTTGGTCTCGACCGTGACCACAGGGTTATCGATTTTGGGATATTCGCGCACATTCAGGCGCATGAACGACACAAACCCCACCAGCAAAATCAGCAGGGAGAGCACGGTGGCAAACACCGGACGTCGTATCGATACCTCAGGCAATTGCATGACGGGTCCTTGTGTGTCTGTCGCTCAACGGCTGGCGGGGGCAGCTGCTGCGGGGGCGGCACCTGGCGCGCCCATTGCGGGTGTTGCAGGTACTGTGGGCGCTGTGGGCGCTGTGGGCGCTGTGGGCGCGGCCGCGCCGGCTGGGTTAGGCACACCGGCCGGGGCGCCCGCACCACCGGGAGCACCACCGGGAGCACCACCGGGAGCACCACCGGGAGCACCACCGGGAGCACCTGCAGGGCCGCGGCCCATCTCCACCAGACGCAAGGCTGTGCCATCTTTTTGCAGACGTTGCTGGCCAGCCACCACCACGGTGTCTCCGGGATTCAACCCCTCGAGCACTTCCACACGGCCCGGGCGGCGAATGCCGAGCTTGACCTCGGTGCGCTTGGAAACCCACTCGGTGTTGGGTGGCAGGGGCCCTGCTGCGGGCACGCTGCCCACGGGCAGGACCTGAATGACAAATTGGCGTCCGCCCTGAGGAACGATGGCTTCCTCAGGCACGGCCATGGCTTGCGGCTTGACCGCGAACACAGCCGTGGCACGCGCAAACATGCCTGGGCGCAAGGGGCCCAGGGCCGTTGCGGCTTGGGCGGGCACGGGGGGCCTGAGCCCAGCATTGGGCGGGCACAGGCTGGGCAAACGGGGCGCGACCTCTTGGGCAGGCAAAGCGGACAGGCTTGTGGGCGCCGCAGCGGTTGGAGGTTTGGCAGGCGCTCCTGCCGGTTTGGCTGCCGGTTTCGGCGCCGCGTTGGCGGTTGCAGCGGCAGGCGCACCTACAGGCCGTGCCCCGGCAGGCAGGGGCTTGGGCTCGCCGCCCGTGTTGGGCAGCAACGCACGCACGCCAATGGAGCGGCCATTGGCATCAATCAAGGGGTCAATGGCTTCCACCTTGGCGCGGAAAATTCGGTTCGGGAAAGCATCCAGTTCCAGCTCGACCGACTGCAGCAAGGTCAGCTTGCCCTGGTAGCGCTCGGGCAAGCGGAAGTCCACATAGAGGGAGCCGATGTCTTCCAGGTTGATCAGGTCAGCGCCATCTTTGACATAGTCGCCCAGGTTGACATTGCGAATGCCCACCACCCCGGAGAAAGGGGCGACGATGCGCATGCGGTCCAAGCGGGCACACGACAAGGAAAGCTGTGCCTCGGCCACTTGCAGGCTGGCTGCACTTTCATCCAGAACGCGTTTCGCCACAAAATTTTGCGCGACCAATTCCTGGTTGCGCACGAAGTTGGCCTTGGCAATCGACACCTGGGCCAGCGACTGCTGCACTTCGGCCCGCTGAAGCGTGTCGTCCAGTTGAACCAGCGTTTGGCCCGCATTCACGCGCGCGCCATCGGTGAACCCCAAGGCCATGATGCGGCCAGCGATTTCCGGTCGCATCATCACGTTTTGGCGAGAACGCAGGCTGCCCACGGCTTGGGCATCATCGCGCAATGTCATCACTTCCACCTTGGCCACTTCCACGCCCACGGCACGTGGGCCGCTGGGGGCTGCGGCAGGTGCGGGCGCACCGCCCTTGAATTTGGCCATCAGGGTCTGGGCGGCCTGCGGATCGTTTTGATACCACCAAGCTGCGCCGGATGCGCCACCGATGCCGACCACCGCCACCACGGTGTAAAAGATTTTGCTTGCCATGAATTCTTTGCGTAGGAATCTGAAAGTAACCTCGCAATGTATCAGCGTCTGCCCACTCCGGCTCGCGAATACCCCCTGGCTTGGGAAGGAAGCCGTGATTTTTTACAAACCAGACACAATCAGGCGTCCAGGATGAGAGCGACGCCCCGATTGGCCAAGGCATCCGCTCGCTCGTTGCCAATGTCACCTGCGTGACCCTTGACCCAGTGCCATGAAATCCGATGACCCGCTTGGTGCACCAAGGCATCGAGTTGTTGCCACAACTCGACGTTCTTCACCGGCTGCTTGGACGCGGTTCGCCATCCCTTGGCTTTCCAGCCATGAATCCACTCGGTGATGCCCTTGCGAACGTACTCGCTGTCCAGGTAGAGGTTGACCTCACAGGGCCGCTTGAGGGCGCTCAGGGCCTGGATGACGGCCATCAACTCCATGCGGTTGTTGGTGGTGAGGGGCTCGCCACCAAACAGCTCTTTTTCTGTGCCGCCCGCTTGCAGCAAAGCGCCCCAGCCACCGGGGCCAGGATTGCCTTTGCATGCACCGTCGGTATAAATGACCACACCACTCATTCATTTCTTTCTGTAGAGACAGGGCTGTTGAACTTCGTCAAGGGGGAAATACGGCCTGAACTGGCGCTGGGCACCGCCTGCGGTGCGCGCGCACGCGTGGTTTTCCAGCCCGGCTCCAGCAGGCGCAGGCCGGGCACGCGCTTGATGCCCACCAGCAAATACACGGCGCCAAAAATAGGCCACCAGCGGTCACCCGCCTTGTCCATCCAGGCAAAGCGGTTCAGCCAAGGTTCTGAGTCCACGGCGGGGCGGTAACAGCCAAAGCGGCCGCCCTCCACTTCGAAGCTGAGCAAGCGCAACCAGTCCCGCAGACGCCAATACCCAATGAATTCACCGGCCTGTGGCAAAAACCATTTTTCAAGTCCCAAGCGGCGGTAGACATGCGCGCGCTGTTGGCGAAAGCCCCACAAGCTGGCAGGGTTCAAGCCGCAAATCACCACCCTGCCCTCGGGCACCAAGACCCGCTCGACTTCGCGCAGCGTGGCATGCGGGTCGGGGCTCAGTTCCAGGGTGTGCGGCAAGAGGACCAAGTCCAGGCTTTGCTCGGGAAAGGGCAAGGCCGTGCTGTCCAGCACCATGGCCGCCGACCCCGGCCCCGGCCCGGTCAACGCGGTCCAGCGATGGGGCATGCGGTTGCTGCGCAAGCCATCCAGCGCGCTCAAACCCAGTTGCAAGGCATGAAAGCCAAACAGATCGGCCACAATGCGATCCATCTGCTCTTGTTCCCAAGCCAAAAGGTATTGGCCAGGGGGCGTGCGCAGCCAGTCTTCCAAACGGTCGGTTTCTATAATTCGAGGCTCCATGAATCTGATTCCCCTGCCCGCCTTTTCCGACAACTACCTGTGGCTCTGGCACGAGGGTCAGTCTGCGGTGGTGGTGGACCCGGGCGACGCTGGCCCGGTGCGCGAAGCACTCTTGCAACGCCAGCTGAAACTTGTTGCGATTCTAGTCACCCATCACCACGCTGACCATGTCGGCGGTGTGGCTGAATTGCGGGAGGCCACCGGCGCGCAAGTCTATGGCCCAGCGGCTGAGGCCATCCCCGAACCTTTTCAGCCCTGCCAGCAGGGCGACACCTTTGAATTGCTGGGCCAGACCGTGCAGGTCTTGGACATCCCAGGCCACACCGCAGGTCATGTGGCCTACCATTTACCCAACGCCCCGGACGGTCCGGTGCTTTTTTGTGGCGACACTTTGTTTTCCGGCGGGTGTGGCCGCGTCTTTGAAGGCACGCCGGCGCAGATGCTGGCCTCGCTGGATGCTTTGGCCAGCCTGCCTGGTGACACACGCGTGTGTTGTGCCCACGAATACACCCTGTCCAACCTGAAATTTGCGCAAGCTGTCGAGCCCGACAACACCGACCTGGCAGACTACACTGCGCACTGCGTGAATCTGCGCGCCAGAAACGAGCCGACCCTGCCGGCCAGATTGGCGCGTGAGCTTGCGATCAATCCCTTTTTGCGTGTCCGAGCGCCTGCTGTGATGGCCGCCGCTCGGCGCCGAGAACCCCAAGCCCACGATGCGGTGGCGGTGTTTGCCACGCTGCGTCAATGGAAAAACGATTTCCGATGAATTTACTGTCCCGCTGGGTCCTTTTTTTCGCTGTCATCCTCAGCGGCTGTGCCACGGACAGCGCGCTGCAGAAAAGCGCGCCTGCGTCGCCGCCCGCACCACAGGCCACGACAGCGGCTGCGGCCGCGCCTGTACCCGGCCCTCTCACGCCTTTGGGCCAAGGACAACCGCAAAGCGATGCCATTGCCCTCCTGAGCCTGCCCCAAGATTTATGGGACAGGATTCGGCGCGGCTATGCCATGCCCGACCTCAGCACCGAACTGGTCACCGACCGTGAGCAATGGTATGCCGCTCGGCCAGATTACATCCTTCGCATGACCGAGCGCTCGCGCAAATACCTGTTCTACATCGTGGAGGAGTTGGAGCGGCGCAAGATGCCCACCGAGTTGGCCTTGCTGCCCTTCATCGAGAGCGCCTTCAATCCGCAGGCGGTGTCTACCGCACGCGCCATGGGCATGTGGCAATTCATGCCCGCCACCGGCAAAGACTTTGACCTCAAGCAAAACGTCTTTCGAGACGACCGGCGCGACATTCAGGCCTCCACCCGCGCCGCCCTGGACTACCTGCAACGCTTGTACAACCTATTTGGCGATTGGCACCTGGCGCTGGCCGCTTACAACTGGGGCGAAGGCAATGTGGGTAAAGCGATCGCCCGCAACCAGAAAGCTGGGCTGGCCGCCACCTACACCGACCTGAACATGCCCATGGAAACCCGTTTTTACGTGCCCAAATTGCAGGCCGTGAAAAACATCGTGGCGCGGCCCAAGTCTTTCAATGTGAAACTGCCCGACATTCCCAACCACCCGTATTTCCAAAGCGTGCCCTTGCCCCGCGACATGGACGTGACGGTGGCGGCCAAGCTGGCCGACATCAGCCTGGAAGACTTCAAGGCGCTGAACCCCTCCGCCCATCGCCCCGTGCTGTTTGCCGCAGGCACACCCCAAATTTTGCTGCCTTGGGACAATGCAGAAACCTTCCAGCGCAACTACGAAGCCTTTGGCAGCGGCCGTTTGGCCAGTTGGACCGCCTGGGTGGCACCCAGCAATTTGAAAGTGGCAGAAGCGGCACGCCGTGCGGGCATGTCCGAAGACGAATTCCGCACCCTCAACAACATTCCGCCGCGCATGCTGATCAAGGCGGGCTCGGCCTTGCTCGTGCCACGCCATGCCCGCATGGAAGAAGATGTGGATGGTCAAGTGGCGGACAACGGCCAGCTCAGCCTGGCCCCTGAAATGACGCTGCGCCGCGTGGTGGTGAAGGCCGGCAAAAAAGACACGCTGGAATCCCTGTCTCAAAAACACCGTGTGACCGTCGCCCAACTCATCGAGTGGAATGAGCTGGGCAGCCAAAGCAAGCTGCAAACGGGTCAATCGGTGGTGCTGTTCCTGGCGCAAGCAGCCAGTGGCAACAAAAAGGGCTCAGGCGGCAAGAAAAAAGAGTCGGTTCAAAAAGCGCAGGCCGCCCCCAAGACCGAGCGGCTGGCCAAGCGCTGACTCAATCGGCCGTGATGCCCGCTTGTTTGATGAGGGTTTCGTAGCGGCTGAGCTGCGCGCGCAGCGCACTGCCCAAGTCTTCGGGTGAGCTGCCCCGCGGGGACAGGCCTTGTGCCATCAATTGCTCGCGCACCGAGGCGTCTGCCAAGGCCTTGACCACTTCCGATTGCACTTTTTGCAACACGGCTTTGGGCGTGCCCGCAGGTGCCACCATGGCAAACCAGGAATTGAACTCGAAACCCGTCAGACCAGACTCGCCCACCGTGGGCACGTCAGGAAATTGGGCCAAGCGGCGTGGCGTGCTGACGGCGATCAGGCGAAGCTTGCCGCCTTTGACCAAGGCATTGACGGTGGCAATGCCCTGAAACGCAGCATCCACTTCGTGGCCAGCCAAACCCACTGCGGCCTGGGTGGCGCCCTTATAGGGCACATGGGTCATCTGCAGTCCTGCCTGCGAAGCAAACAAGGCCATGGCAATGTGTTGCGGGCTGCCATTGCCACCGGAGCCGTAATTGACTTTGCCAGGCGCTTTGCGCGCGGCGGCAATGAGGTCGGCCGCGCTGCGAATGGGTGAATCAGCCGGCACCACCAAGCCCCACTCCACCGTCGCCACCAAGGACACCGGCTCGAAGTCACGCAAGATGTCCCAAGGCATCTTGGCTTGCAAATTGGGCACCATGGTCATGATGCTGTCGTTGAAGCCGCCCAAGGTGTAGCCATCCGCTGCCGACTTGGCCACGCGCTCTGCACCAATCAGCCCCGAGGCGCCGGGCTGGTTCTCCACGGCAATGCCCATGCCCAGGTTGAGCGCCATTTTTTGGGTGACGATGCGCGCGGCATTGTCCACGGCGCTGCCCGCGGCCAGCGGTACGATGAGCTTGATCGGTTTGTTGGGGTAGGCGGCTTGAGCCCAAGCGCCAGCGGTGCCAGCAGCGGCCAGCGTTGCGGCACTGTGTTGAATGAATGAACGGCGATCCATGCGAATTTCCCCGGTAGTAATGGTCAAAAAATGGTGTCACGCAAAGCCGGCACCTTCAGTTGCACGGCGAGGGCATCGAGTTGCTGCATCAGCGCTGACGGAATCGGAATGCCATCTTGTCGGTACTGCACACGCTTGGCCTGGCTCTGCTCGCCGGGCAACCATATGCGCTCTACACCGGGCATGCGTTCGCTGCCCCGCATTTCACGCACGATGTCGTCCACGCGTTGCTTGAACAACAGCGGATCGCCAAAGGCGGCCAGGTCGATGACCGCAATGGCTTGCCCGGTGTTGCTCACGCTGTGGCTGTCTTTGTTGAAGTCGATCACGGCCTTGCCCATGGCGGCCCCGTTCAAGGTGCCCGCCAGCAAGCCCACGATCAATGACAAGCCATACCCCTTGTAGCCGCCGATGGGCGTGAGAAAGCCCTCTTCGCTGCGCTTGGGGTCGAGCAAGGGTTTGCCTTCGCGATCAATCATCCAGCCCTCGGGCATCATCTCGCCACGCTGGGCCTTGGCTTTGACTTTGCCGTAGGCAGCGACCGTGGTGGCCATGTCCAGCACAATGGGCGCTTCTTGCAAAGCAGGAATGGCCACCGCAATCGGATTGGTGGACAACAGCATGTCCAGCCCGCCCCATGGCGGCAGGTGGTTGGCATTGCCAACCGCGAAATACAAACCAATCATGTCGTGCGGCAAAGCCATACGCGCATACAGCGAGGCGGGCCCCGCATGGTTGCTGAAACGGCTGCCCACCCAGGCGATGCCGCAACGCCGGGCCTTCTCCACCGCCAGATCGGCCGCTTGCTTCATCACCAGATGGCCCATGCCATTGTCACCATCGAGCAGTGCCATGGCGGCGCGCTCTTCGATCACTTTGATGCTGGGGCGCACATTGACGCCACCCGCCAAAATGCGTCGGCTGTAGGGCGGCAGGCGAATCACGCCATGGCCGTCCGAGCCTTGCAGGTCGGCTTCGGCCATCAGTTGACCCACGCAAGCGGCATCGCCCTCAGGCAAGCCCAGGGCCGCCATCGAGCGGGTGATGTAGGTGCGCAGTTGCGCTTCAGGAACGCGAAGATCAGACATGGTGCATGGCTTGTTGGAGCGCTGTCACAGCGCAATCGGGACTGGAAAGAACAGGCACGCTGGCGTGCTGCTGACACAGGGGCTGCGCCGCGGCCATGGAGAACTGCGCCAGCATGATGCCATCGCACGCCGGCAATTGCGACAGTGACTGCGCGATGCGCTGGTGATGGCTTTCGGCCTGGCCAGCGGCCAGGTCGGCCATCGCTTGCGGCACAAACACGCTGTGCAACACCACCTTGATGCCGCGCTGGGCCGCCAAGGCTTCGAATTCTTCCGACATGGAGGGTATGGAGGCTTCGAACGTGGCCACCAAGCCCAGTCGCAACACGCCTGTGGGGGCAGGCAGGGCAAGGGCTTGCTCGAACATCGCCTCATTGGGTTTGAGCGTTGGCAAGCCGCTGGCACGGCCTGCGGCCTCTATCGCCGGGCCAAAGGCTGAGCAGGTGAACAAAATTCCCTGGCAGCCGGCACGCTGAACATACTGTGCGAGGTCGACGAAACGCTGCACCATGGCGGGCGTCAATTCGCCAGCTTGGGCACGGTCGCGCGACAGGCTGTCGTCTAAAACGTTCATGCAATTGGCTTGCGGCCAATGGCGTGCAAACGCTTGTTGAATGGGTGTCACGGCCAAGGCCGTGGCGTGAATCAGGGCAACGCGAACAGGCTTCATGCAAGGGCTCAGGTTTGGCGCCGGTCCACCAGCGCATGGGCGATGGTGCCCAGGTCCACATATTCCAACTCGCTGCCGATGGGCACGCCACGCGCCAAGCGCGAGACCTGCACCCCCCGGCGCTTGAGTGCTTCACCAATGACATGGGCGGTGGCCTCGCCTTCCGCCGTGAAATTGGTGGCCAGGATGACTTCCTGCACCGAACCATCGCCAGCGCGCTCCAAGAGCTTCTGCACGCCAATGTCCTTGGGACCCAAGCCATCTAGCGGACTCAGGGTGCCCATCAACACAAAGTACAGGCCACGGTAAGCCGAGGTGCGCTCCACGGCCGATTGATCGGCCGGTGTTTCGACCACGCACAAACGGGTGGCATCGCGTTCAGGGTCCAGACAGGTGCTGCAAACGGCGGCCTCGGTGAAGGTGTGGCAGCGCTCGCAGTGCTGCACGCTGTTCGCGGCTTGCTGCAACGCCTGCGCCAGCATCTGCGCGCCCTCGCGGTCATGCTGCAGCATGTGGTAGGCCATGCGCGAGGCCGACTTCACGCCTACGCCGGGCAAGCGGCGCAAGCCTTGAATCAAGGCATCGAGTGCGTGAGCGTCGGCCATGTCAGCCGCGCATCAGAAGGGAAACTTCATGCCGCCCGGCAGGCCGGGCATGCCGGAGGTGAGCTTGCCCATCTTGGACTGGCTGGTTTCTTCGGCTTTGCGCGCAGCGTCGTTGAAGGCAGCGGCAATCAAGTCTTCCAGCATGTCTTTTTCATCGGCCACCATCAGGCTGGCATCGATGGAGACGCGTTTGACTTCGTGCTTGCAGGTCATGAGGATCTTGACCATGCCGCTGCCGGACTCGCCTGTGACTTCCACAAATGCCAGCTCTTCCTGAGCCTTCTTGAGGTTGTCCTGCATGGCTTGCGCCTGTTTCATCAGGCCTGCGAGTTGTCCTTTGTTGAACATAGCTGTCTTTCAAATGGGTTTGATGCTGCCAGGGACGATTTTCGCCCCAAAGTTCTGCACCAGTTGTTGCACATAAGGGTCATTGAGAATCACGGCCTCTGCTGCCAACTGCCGCTCGGCGGCGGCGGCGGCGGCGCGGCGCGCGGGGCTGTCGGTGATGCGGCCCAGTTCCACGGTCAGCGTCACCTCTTGGCCCAGCGTGGCCAAGGCTTTTTGCAAACGCTCGCGGCTGTTGGCATTGTTCAGGGACTCGCGCTCGACGCGAATCAGCCAATTGCCTTCATCGCGCGCCACCAATTGGGACTGCAGCGCCAACTCGCGCGTCAGCGATTGAATGGCATCGTTGGCCATCAGTTGTTGCACGCATTGTTGCCAATGGTCCCCCTCCTCCGTAGGAACCACCTGAGGCACGGTGGTGGCGCCTGGCGCAGCCGTTGCGGCGGGGCCTGGGTTTTGCGCGGGCTGGCGCACCGGGACCGCCAACAAGGCCTGGGATGTTTCGCCAGGCGCGTCCACCGCCGGCCGGGCTGCTTCTCGCGGCGAGGCTTGCATGTCGCGCACCGGCAAGCGGATGCCGGCAGCTGCAGGCGGCGCAGCGGGTGCAGTGGGCTTGGCGAGTGCTGGGGCTGTCGCTACCGCTTGTGCTGCCGCGGGGGCTGGAACATGCGCCGGTGCAGTCTTGGGCGCAGAGACAGGCGTCGGTGCAGCTTGCACCGATGCAGGGCGCGCAGCTTCAGTCAGCAGAGTTTTTTTTTCAGCCGGTGCTGCTGTTGCAGGGGCTTTGAAAGCCAACAATCGCAACAACACCATGGTCAGGCCGGCGTACTCATCGGGCGCCAAGCCCAGCTCTTGCCTGCCTTGCAAGCACAGGCTGTAAAGCAACTGGGTTTCATCGGCCGGCATGCGCAAGGCCAAGGCGGCGGTGCGCTCGGCATCGGGGTCGGTGGCCGCGTTGTCAGCCATGTCGGGCACCGCTTGCACCACGGCCATGCGCTGCAAGACCATGGACATGTCTTCGAGCGTGGTGGCCGCGCTCAGGCCTTGCGCGCGCAGCGCTTCACAGGTTTCCACCACGGTACGGCCATCGCCCGCTGCCAAAGCATCGATCAAGGCAAACACATGGGCGCGGTCTACGCTGCCCAGCATTTGCCGCACATTGGCTTCTTGCAGTTGACCACCGCCAAAGGCAATGGCCTGGTCGGTCAAGGACAAGGCATCGCGCATGGAGCCTCGTGCGGCGCGCGCCAACAAGCGCAGGGCTTGCACGTCAGCCGCCACGGACTCGGCTTGCAGGACTTGTGTCAAATGGTCCAGCACGGTTTCAGGCGCCATGGGCCGCAGGTTGAACTGCAAACAGCGCGACAGCACCGTGACCGGCACTTTTTGGGGATCGGTGGTGGCCAGCACGAACTTGAGGTATTCGGGCGGTTCTTCCTGGGTTTTCAACATGGCATTGAAAGCCGTGTTGGTGAGCATGTGCACTTCGTCAATCATGAACACCTTGAAACGACCTTGCACCGGCTTGTAAACCGCCTGCTCCAAAAGCTGCTGCACCTCGTCGACGCCGCGGTTGGAGGCGGCATCGAGCTCGGTGTAATCCACAAAGCGGCCACTGTCGATGTCGGTGCAGGCCTGGCACACGCCACAGGGCTGCGCCGTGATGCCTTGCTCGCAGTTCAGCGATTTGGCCAAAATGCGCGACACCGTGGTCTTGCCCACGCCCCGGGTCCCGGTGAACAAATAGGCATGATGCAGGCGCTGTTGCGTCAGCGCATTCGTCAAGGCCTGGACCACATGCTCCTGCCCCACCATTTCGGTGAAGTTTGTCGGGCGGTATTTGCGGGCAAGCACAAGGTAAGACATGGGCTGGATTCTACGGGTTCCCCCACGCCCTGCCGGGACCTCGTACAATAGATTGTGACGGGCCTTCCCGCATGGTGAAGCGGCCAACCGAGTCAGGTGGGGAACCAAGCAGCTCTAACCGTGGAGTCAGTGCCGGGATCAAGGCTCGTCACCTTCCCTTCAAGGTTTTTTCAAATCCTTGGCCGAAAAATAATCGGCAAGCGGTTTGTTGTCTTTGGCAATGCCCGAACGGATTTGCTTCAACAGCAATGCGGGCGCCTCTTTGCACAATGCAGCCGCACGCAACTGCATGTAATGTGATTTGGCCAACTCGGTTTGACCATTGGCTTTTTTCAAGGCTTGCGCCCAGAGTTCCACATGAACGGTGCCCTGCTCGATTTCACGCAGGGCCAGCCGTTCAGAAAATAAGGTGGAACCTTCGCTCATATTCATTTTTGACCGTCGTTGCGAGGCCCAAAGGGCCGCGGCAATCTCTCGTTGGAAAGGGATCGCCGCGCTTCGCTCGCAATGACGAATCCTCCAATTAAGCGGAGATCAGCGCGCTATCGAGGGTGCCGGCAGCTTTCATTTCGGCAACCCAAGTGGGGGACTTGCCACGGCCCGTCCAAGTTTGTGCCGGATTGGCAGGATTACGGTATTTGGGGGCCACGGTTTTTCCCGCAGCGGGGTTTTTGCGTGCGGTTTTCTTGGGCGCGCCTTTGACAACCTTGGCTGCCTTGCCGGTTTTCAGGGCACCCACAATGTCTTCAGCGGTCAAACCGCTTTCTTTGGCCAATTGCACAATTTTCGCCAAAGCTTTGCTTTGCTTTGATTTACTCAGTGCGGCTTCGCGCTTTTTCAGCAATTCGAGTTGTTTTTGAAGTTTTGCAATTTGAGAGGTGGTGGTGTTGCGTGCCATATGAAATATCACCTTATTAAATAAAAGAAACCACTTGATTATAGGCACAGATAATCGCCACCAAAATCAGCGATTATTAAATTGATATTCGTGACAAATAGCGGATTATTGACCCAACATAATCCGTCGATTTTCACTCAGGATAATCGGGAGTGCTTCCCGCATTATTCAAGCCTCTGCTTCGGCATTTTCCATGGCGCGCAACAAATCTTCGCTTTCATGTGCACCCGACACGCCAACGCGTCCGTTGAAAATGAAGAAGGGCACGCCTTGCACCCCCATGGCGCGCGCCTGCTGGTCTGCCTCACTGATCTGAGCGATGACATCCTCATCACCCAACGCCTGTTGCGCTTGCGCCGGGTCAAGCCCGGCGCGCTGGGCCAAAGCCACCAGCACAGAGGTTTGGGTCAGGTCCTGCCCCTCAATGAAATAAGCATCAAACAGGGTTTGGACCACGGCCTCCTGCTGAGGCCCTGGCTCGGCCAGGGCAATCAGGCTGTGGGCTGCCCGGGTGTTGGGCTGGCGGGCAATTTTGTCAAATTCAAAGGGAATGTCCAAACTCGCGCCCACCGCTTTCACGCGGTCATAGACCGTGCCGGCCCGCGGGCCAAACTTCGCCTGCACATAGTCAGCACGCGACATGCCTTCGGACGCCATGTCAGGGTTGAGCTGAAACGGGTGCCAGCGCACGAGCGGCTGAGGGCGCTCGGGGTGTTGTTGGGCATAGAGCGCCAAAGCGCCTTCGATGCGGCGCTTGCCGATGTAGCACCAGGGGCAAACCACGTCGGAAATGATGTCAATCGTGAGGGCTGTGTTCATGGTTTCAGTGAAGTGGCTTTGAGGGTTGCGGTGCGTCATGGGGTAGATTCTGTCAAAATGTGGCTTTCCCTGCTGAACACGCCTAGAACTGAGAAGGAATCCCCATGGCCAGCGAGCTGATCAAGCACATCACCGACACCTCTTTCGAGGCTGACGTCCTGCAATCTTCCCAGCCTGTGCTGGTGGACTACTGGGCTGAATGGTGCGGCCCCTGCAAAATGATTGCCCCCATCCTGGACGAAGTGGCCACGGGTTACCAGGGCAAGCTGCAAATCGCCAAAATGAACGTGGACGAAAACCGCGACATCCCGGCCAAGTTCGGCATCCGTGGCATCCCCACCCTGATGCTGTTCAAAGATGGCCAATTGGCCGCCACCAAAGTGGGCGCCCTGAGCAAAGCCCAACTGACCGCCTTCATCGACCAGCAACTGGCCTGAGTCCCCGCTGCGCCCCAGCCCCAGTGAAAGGGGCTTGGGGGCGAGCCATTTTCCTGTCATAATTCACTCTGTCTCCCGACCGCTAACTGGCGGCCGACTCGAGTGACCGGTTCCAGAGGCCCTACAGCGCCTCATCACGGACCTCCCCCAACCCTTTTTCCTGAACTCCCCCTAGGAGTCACGCCATGCACCTGAACGAACTCAAGGCACTGCACGTGTCTGAAGTGCTCAAACAAGCCGAAGCGCTCGAAATCGAAAACACCGGCCGCATGCGCAAGCAAGAGCTCATGTTTGCCATCATCAAAAAGCGCGCCCGTGCTGGCGAGCAGGTGTTTGCCGATGGTGTCCTGGAAATCCTGCCCGACGGCTTCGGCTTTTTGCGCAGCCCCGACACCAGCTTCACCGCCAGCACCGACGACATCTACATCAGCCCCAGCCAGGTTCGCCGCTTCAACCTGCACACCGGCGACATGATCGAGGGCGAAGTGCGCATCCCCAAGGATGGCGAGCGTTACTTTGCGCTGACCAAGCTGGACAAAGTCAACGGCGACCTGCCCGAGAACAACAAGCACAAGATCATGTTCGAGAACCTGACGCCGCTGTTCCCCAAGGAACAGATGCGCTTGGAACGTGACATCAAGAGCGAAGAAAACATCACCGGCCGCATCATCGACATCATTGCTCCCATTGGCAAAGGCCAGCGCGCCTTGCTGGTGGCGCCGCCCAAGAGCGGCAAGACCGTGATGATGCAGCACATTGCCCACGCCATCACCGCCAACTACCCCGACAGCCACATGATGGTCTTGCTGGTCGATGAGCGCCCCGAAGAGGTGACCGA
>CAINMN010000169.1 GCA_903850735.1 uncultured Burkholderiales bacterium
GCTCTTCGTCGAGATGGTGCTCAAAAATCGCTTCGCGAAAAAACTCCAGTGACTTTTCGGCGATTTCACGTGCCCGGGCTGCAGGTGCCAGCAGGGCAGGCAACTCGCCCAACTGGTCCAGTTTCTTAAAAATGCCGGCGTGGCACTGGGAGAAGTCTTCTATCGGGGCGTAATCGCTCGATGCGGCGGGTGCTTTGGACATATCAGCTCCGGTTATTAAATTTTCAGCACGAACAACACAATGCTGGGCACGAAAACGATAACTACGATGCGCAGCAGGTCAGAGGCCAGGAAGGGAATGACGAACTTGAAGGTGTCCTTCATCGGCACATCTTTGGCCATGCTGTTGATGATGAAGACGTTCATGCCCACCGGCGGGGTGATCAGGCCGATCTCCACCACCATCAGTACGATGATGCCGAACCAGATCGCCTTGCCTTCCGTCCCCAGACCGCCGATGTCCAGGCCCATCACGATGGGAAAGAAGATCGGGATGGTCAACAAGATCATGGACAGGCTGTCCATGATGCAACCGAGCACCAGGTAGATAAAGATGATCAGGAAGATCACGAGCAAAGGCGGCAGCTGCAGTCCCAGCACCCACTTGGCCAGCTCGGTGTTCATCTGCGACAAGGCCAGGAAGATGTTCAGGATGTCGGCCCCCAGCAGGATCAGAAAGATCATGCCGGTGGCACCCGCCGTGCCATACATGCACGCCAGAAAGCCCTTCTTGTCCAGCCCGCCCGAACGCCAAGCCACCACCGCCGTGGCCACGCAGCCGATGGCAGCGGCCTCGGTGGGAGTGAACAGCCCGCCGTAGATGCCGCCAATGACCACCAGGAAAATCAGCAGCACTGGCCAGGTGTCGATCAGTGCACGTAGCCGCTCGCTCCACGCGTGGCGCGGGCCTGCGGGCGCATCGCTCGGGCTCAGTCGCGCGACCAGCGAGATCACCACCACATAGCCCAGGGCCGCCAGGATGCCCGGAACAAACGCCGCCAGAAACAGCTTGGCAATGTTTTGCTCGGTCAAGATGGCGTAAATCACCAAGGGCACCGACGGCGGGATCAGGATGCCCAGCGTGCCGCCCACCGCCAATGTGGCGGTGGCAAAGCGGCCCGAGTAGCCGTGGGCCTTCAATTCGGGCAGGGCCACCTGACCCATGGTGGCGGCGGTGGCCAGAGACGAACCGCAGATCGCGCCAAATCCGGCGCAAGCGGTGACACCCGCCATGGCCATGCCGCCGCGCCAGTGACCGATGAAAGTGTTGCCGGCCTGAAACAGGGCGCGCGAGAGACCGCCCTGAGTCGCAAACTGTCCCATCAACAGAAACAGCGGCACCACCGACAGGTCATAGACCGAGAACCGTGCATAGGCCCCCGTCTTGAAATAACTCATGAGGGGCCCGACACCCGCCACCATCACGTAACCCACCGAGCCGGCCAGCAGCATGGCCATGCCGATGTGCATGCGCGCCGCCAGCAAAAGCAGCATGAGCCCGAACATCAGGGCGCCCCATTCAATACCGGTCATGCGCGCAGCTTTCCAACGTGGGTGTAAACCTTGTACAGGGCGGTCAGGCACAGCAGAAGGAAGGACGGCACCATGGGCACAAAGGCCCACCAGGTGGGGATGCTCAAGAGCATCGAAGCGTCGTCACTGGAGCGCAGGTCGAGCGCTCCGACCCCCAGACGCCAGGTAATCAGCGCGGCAAAGACCGCCATCACGCCATAGGCCACCCCATCGAGCAGCGCATTGGTCCTCACAGGTGCCTGCGCGGTGAAGAAGTCGACGATGACATGTGCCCCCACCCAGTTGGCGTAGGGCAAGGACATGGCCACCGCCACGGCCGTCATGAACTGCACCATTTCGTAGTCGCCCAC
>CAINMN010000170.1 GCA_903850735.1 uncultured Burkholderiales bacterium
GCCGCAGCTTCGCAACGCAAGGCCAGCTTGGCGGCCGCTTCGCTGCTCAGGTCCCAGGGGTGAAACAGGTCCAGGTCCGGATGGTGCTGGGCAATGTCTTGCGAATCGGGCAAGCCGGCCGCCGGATCTTCCGCCGTGAAGCGTGCAATGTCATACGCCGCTTGCACCGTGCGCTCGATCGCGGCACGTGAAAAATCCGAGGTGCTGGCATTGCCACGGCGGTTGCCGATGTACACCGTCACCCCGAGGGATTTGTCACGGTTGCGCTCCACTGTCTCCAGCGTGCCCTTGCGCACCGAGACGCTCAAGCCACAGCCTTCAGAGGCTTCTGCGCCTGCGTCCGTCGCCCCCAATTTCTTGGCGTGCGCCAAGGACAGGTCGACCAGCTCCTCGAAAAAAGGACGGCTGTAACTGAACCCTTGCAAAGGGGCTGAAGAAGCTTGAACGGGGGTGGATTTGGCGGTTTTCATGTGCCAGCTATGATACTTGCCACCCTGTGAGCGGTTTGACCGCTCTGAGATTCACCCCAAGATGTCTAGAAAACCCAAAAAAGGCTACTTTGTCCGTGGCGTGTTCGTGGCCGAAGGCAGCGAGCTCGACCTGGCCTACAAGCGCGAGCTCAAAGGCACAGACACGGCCAGCAAAACCGACCTGAAACGCGAAAGCGACGAGCGCCAACAGCTTGGCGAAGACCTGCTGACGCTGCGCGCCGATCTGAGCCAACGCCTGCTGGACCAAGGCCACCTGAACGACAAGCTGATGGACGCCGTGGCCGAGGCCAAGCGCATCACCAACTTTGAAGGCCGCCGTCGCCAAATGCAATTCATCGGCAAGCTGATGCGCAAACTCGACGAGGAAGACATCGAGGCCATTCGCGAAGCCCTGCGCGCGCAACACAGCGGCAGCGCCAAAGAAACCCTGGCCCTGCACCAGGCCGAGCATTGGCGCGACCGCCTGCTGCAAAGCGACGATGCGGTGGCCGAATGGATGGCCGCCTACCCCGCCACCGACAGCCAGCAGCTGCGCGCCATGGTTCGCCAGGCGCGCAAAGACAACACGGCCGACAAGACCACCGAGTCCCAAGGCCTGGCGCCCCGACAGGGCCGCTCCTACCGTGAAATTTTCCAGCTGGTGAAGCAAACCCTGCAAGACGCCGAGAACGCGCATGAGTGACACGCCCCTGCCCACCCCCGACCTGCGCTGCGACCCGGTCAAGGTCGGCATCGTGTCCATCAGCGACCGCGCGTCCAGCGGCACCTACGAAGACAAAGGCCTGCCCGCCCTGCGCGACTGGCTGGGCCAGGCCTTGCTGAACCCCCTGAGCTTCGAGGCGCGCCTGATTCCCGACGAACAGGCGTTGATCAGCGACACGCTGATCGCCTTGGCCGATCTGGGTTGCTCTTTGATCCTGACCACCGGCGGCACCGGCCCGGCCTTGCGCGATGTCACGCCCGAAGCCACCCTGGCCGTGGCCGACAAGGAGATGCCTGGCTTTGGCGAGCAAATGCGCCAGATCAGCCTGCGATTTGTGCCCACGGCCATTTTGTCGCGCCAAGTGGCGGTGATCCGGGGCCAAAGCCTGATCATCAACCTGCCAGGCCAGCCCAAATCGATCCAAGAGACCCTGGGCGGCTTGCGCAACGCCGAAGGCCAGCAAATGGTGGATGGCATTTTTGCAGCGGTACCCTACTGCATTGACCTGATGGGCGGCCCGTATATGGAAACACGCGACGCCTTCTGCAAAGCGTTCCGCCCCAAAACCGCCCAGCGCCCTGCGCGCCACTGATCGTTTATTTACCGACCAACTGGTTCAGCTTTTCGGCCTCAAACTGCTCTTGCTTGGCCGCATCTTGCGGCACGCAGTCGGCGCCTTGCTGCGACAGGCTTTCCAAGGCTTTCCACAGCAAGGCAATCTGGTGCTCTTGCGAGGAGGCGTTGTCAATCAAGCCGCGCATGGCTTGGCTCAAGGGGTCATCGTCCTGGGTGATGCCGTAGGCGTTGAACTTGCGCGTCCCTGCAGACACATCGGCGCTTTCGCCCTCCTTGGCAGGAATGATGCGCGCAGGAATGCCCACAGCCGTCGCACCCGCAGGCACAGGCTTGATGACCACAGCATTGCTGCCGATCTTGGCCCCATCGCCCACCACAAAGCCTCCCAGCACTTTGGCGCCGGCGCTGACCACCACATCGCGCCCCAGGGTGGGATGCCGCTTGGTGCCTTTGTACAAAGAGGTGCCGCCCAAAGTCACGCCCTGGTAAATCGTGCAACCGTCGCCAATTTCAGCCGTCTCGCCCACCACCACGCCCATGGCGTGGTCGAAAAACACGCGGTCTCCGATCTTGGCGCCGGGGTGAATTTCAATGCCGGTGAGCCAGCGCGACAGGTGCGAGATGAAGCGCCCCAACCACTTGAAGCCCATCTGCCAGCAGGCATGGGCCATGCGGTGCATCCAGATGGCGTGCAAGCCGGGGTAACAGGTCAGCACCTCCCAACGGCTGCGGGCGGCCGGGTCCCTGTCCAAAATGCACTGAATATCGGATCGCAAACGGGCAAACATGGGGGAAGTCTAGCCTTTTTGGCGGTTGGCCACGCTCATCTGCTTGGCAACACCGCGCAGGATGTGGACTTCCTCCTGCGTCAGCTGCGCCCGGTTGAACAATTGCTGCAAGCGCGGCATCAGCTTTTTGGGGGCCGCCGGGTCCAGAAACCCAATCTCGGTCAACGACGCTTCCCAGTGCCCCAGCATGCCCGCCACCTGCTGGGCGTCGGCCAGGTGGGGCGCGAGCGTGGCCGATTGAACCTCGTAGCCGCCCAGCGCCAGGCGCCACTCGTAGGCCAACACTTGCACCGCGCTGGCCAGGTTCAGTGAGCCAAAATGCGGGTTGGTGGGAATGCTCAAAGCCACATGGCAGCGGTAAACGTCTTCGTTGCGCATGCCAAAGCGCTCCGAGCCAAACAGAAAGCCCACCCCTTCGGGCCGGGGCTGTTGGGCCAGCAGCGCCTCGAAATGCGGGCGCGGGGTGGTGGTGGGCGGGCCAAAATCGCGCGGCGTCATGGCGGTGGCGCACAAATGCGTCAGACCGTCCAGCGCCTCCTCCAGGGTGTCCACAATGCGTGCCTGGTTCAGCACATCCAGCGCACCGCTGGCGCGCTGGATGGTTTCCTCGCGGCGCAACACGTTGTCCCACCGGGGCGCGACCAGCACCAACTCGTCAAAGCCCATAACTTTCATGGCGCGGGCGGCGCCGCCCACATTGCCGGCGTGGCTGGTCTGAATCAGGATAAAGCGGGTCTTCATGGCAACAGGCGTAAAATAGCCCCTATTGTCGCCGCCCGCATCGTCGGGGGGTTCCCTCTTGCTCTTACCGCCAGGGCGGGCGCCTCGCAGGTGCTGGCCGGGCCCACAATCCATGTCGTCCACACTCCACCCCATGCTCAACGTGGCCATCAAGGCCGCCCGCGCCGCTGGCGCCATCATCAACCGCGCTGCGCTCGATGTGGAGTCGGTTCGGGTCTCGCTCAAACAGTCCAACGACTTTGTGACCGAAGTCGACCAGGCCAGCGAAAACGCCATCATCGAGACCCTGCTCACAGCCTACCCTGACCACGGCATCCTGGCCGAAGAGTCGGGCAGCACACGCGGCAATCCCGACTCAGAAGCCGTCTGGATCATCGACCCGCTGGACGGCACCACCAACTTCATTCACGGCTTCCCGGTCTACTGCGTCAGCATCGCGCTGCAAGTCAAAGGCCGCCTGGAGCAAGCCGTGGTCTTCGACCCCACCCGCAACGACTTGTTCACCGCCACCCGTGGCCGTGGCGCTTTCATGAACGAGCGCCGCATCCGCGTGGGCAAGCGCACCCGCTTGCAAGAGTGCTTGCTGTCGACGGGCTTTCCCTTCCGACCGGAAGACGACTTCAACACCTACCTGCGCCTGATGGGCGACATGATGCAACGCACCGCAGGGCTGCGCCGCCCGGGTGCGGCCGCTCTCGACCTGGCCTATGTGGCCGCAGGCTTCAGCGATGGCTTTTTCGAGCTCGGCCTGCAGCCCTGGGACATGGCCGCTGGCGCCTTGCTGATCACCGAAGCCGGCGGGTTGGTGGGCAATTTCACCGGCGAAGCCGACTTCCTGCAACACCGCGAGTGCCTGGCAGGCAACCCGCGCATTTATGCGCAAATGGTGGCCGTGTTGCAAAAATATTCGAAGTTTGCCGGCGTGCAAGACAAAGCCGCTGTGGTGCAAGCCGTGGCCGAGTTGCAAGCGCAGGCCGGCACCGACCCGGTCGCACCGCTGTAACAGGTACCGACACCCCATACGCGCATCGCAGGCGCTGCAACGGCATGGCAACCGCAGACCTCTCTCAGCACACCCCCATGATGGCCCAGTACTTGGCCATCAAGGCCGAGTTCCCCAGCACGCTGGTGTTCTACCGCATGGGCGATTTCTACGAGCTGTTTTTTGGCGACGCCGAAAAAGCCGCCCGCCTGTTGGACATCACCCTGACCCAGCGCGGCCAGTCTGCGGGCCAGCCGGTGGTGATGGCGGGCGTGCCGTTTCACTCGGTTGAAAATTACCTGGCGCGGCTGATTCGCCATGGCGAATCGGTGGCCATTTGCGAGCAAGTGGGCGAAGTCAGCGGCAAAGGGCCGGTGGAGCGCAAGGTGGTGCGGGTGGTCACGCCCGGCACCCTGACCGACAGCGAATTGCTCACCGACAAAAGCGAATCCTTTTTGCTGGCCGTGCATGCCAGCAGCCGTGCGGCACGTGCCGGCGGTTGCGGCCTGGCGTGGCTGAGCCTGACGCAAGGCGAGCTGCACCTGGCCGAGTGCGCTTCCGATGAGTTGGCCAACTGGCTGGCGCGCATTGCGCCCAGCGAAGTCGTCTTCAGCGCGGACTTGCCCGACGATCTCCGCGCCTTGCTGCAAGGCCCACACAGCCTGACCGAACGTCCCGCCTTTCAATTCGATGCCGCACTGGGCTTGCGCAAACTCTTGGCGCAATTGCAAACCACCAGCCTCAGTGCATGGCAAGCGCAAGATTTCGCACACGCCCACGCCGCTGCCGCCGCCTTGCTGGGATATGCCGAGCACACCCAAGGCCGCAGCCTGAGCCATGTGCAAAGTCTGCATGTGGAACGCGACGATCGCCTGATTGAATTGCCTGCGGCCACGCGCCGCAACCTTGAGCTGACGCAAACCCTGCGCGGCGAAGACAGCCCCACATTGTTCTCCTTGCTGGACACCTGCATGACCGGCATGGGCAGCCGCACGCTCAAGCAATGGCTGCTGGAGCCCCAGCGCGAGCGCACCCAGGCCCTGCAACGCCTGGAAGCCATCGCCGCCTTGCAAGGTTTGCAAGGCCACGGCCCCTGGCGCAACCTGCGCGAGAACTTGAAGGGCATGGGCGATGTGCAACGCATCAGCGCGCGCATCGCTTTGCGCCAGGTGCGCCCGCGTGAGTTGGTCGCATTGGGCCTGTCGTTGAACAAGTCTTTGCAAGTTCAGGCCTTGGTGCCCGAGAGCCCCTGGCTGGACAGCTTGGCCAATGACCTGCAGGCGCCACCAGACTGCGCCGAACTGCTGGGCCGCGCGCTGTTGCCCGAGCCAGCGGCCTTGGTGCGCGATGGTGGCGTGATCGGCCACGGCTTTGACGCCGAGCTCGATGAGCTGCGGGCCATTCAAAACAACTGCGATGACTTCTTGCTCGACCTGGAAATGCGCGAGCGCGCCCGCACCGGCATTGCCAACTTGCGGGTGCAGTACAACAAGGTGCACGGCTTTTACATCGAAGTCACCCAAGGCCAGCTTGA
>CAINMN010000171.1 GCA_903850735.1 uncultured Burkholderiales bacterium
CTTGATGCCGCCATTGCCAGCGGGCTGATCGACTGCGCTGGCTTGAGGCTCAAAGCCTGGCAACTGCTCTCTGGCCACGCGTTGCCCCTGGCGTTTTTCAATCAAGCGGAAATGCGCTTCCGTCTCGGCTGTGACGAAACTCAGCGCCAGGCCCGATTGCCCTGCCCGCCCTGTGCGCCCCATGCGGTGCACATAGTCTGTGGGTGAGCGCGGCAGGTCGTAATTCACGACCACCGGCAGGTTGGCGATGTCCAGGCCCCGCGCGCCCAGGTCGGTGGTCACGACAGCATCGTAGCGAGACTCTTTAAAGGCTTGCAACACCTCGCGGCGGGCGCCCTGGCTCATTTCGCCGTGAAAAGGTGTGGACACAATGCCCGCCTGACAGAGCTTGTGGGCAACATGCTCGGTGGCGTAGCGCGTGGCCACGAACACCAGCACGCGCGGCCATTTTTCTTGCTGAATCAGGTGTTTCAACAGTGCGGTACGGCGTTCGGCATCGACCTGGATCGCCCGTTGCGCAATCGCAGGCGGCGGCGCCTGCGCTGCCTCCACCGCGATGCGCACCATGGATGGCCCCGATGTCGCAAACAACTTCTCCGCCAAGACCTGCAAGGCCGGCGCAAAGGTGGCGCTGAACATCAAGGTGTGGCGTTGGCTTGGAAGCAGGACCAGGATCTGGTTCAGCTCGGCGGCAAAGCCCTCGTCGAGCAAACGATCCGCTTCATCGAGCACCATCACTTGCAACTGCGCCAGCGACAAGGCGTTGTGAGCCACCAGATCGAGCAATCGGCCAGGCGTGGCGATCACCACATCGGCGCCGCCGCGCAAGCGCATCATTTGAGGGTTGAGGGACACGCCGCCAAACACCGCGACCACTTTCATGGGCACGGACAAATCGCGCGCGAGGTCGTGCCACAAGTCGCTGACCTGGGAGGCCAACTCGCGGGTGGGCACCAAGACCAGGCAACGCACCGGTCGCTGGCGCATTGGCGTTGGGGCCTGCGCCAAGAGCTGCAACAAAGGCAAGGCGTAGGCCGCCGTTTTGCCTGAGCCGGTGGCGGAGGTCGCCAGCACATCGTGGCCCTGCAAGATGGCCGGCACCGCCTGCACCTGCACAACCGTCGGCAGCGTGAAGCCTTGCTTCAGGGCCGCTTGTGACAGCCCCTCGGTCAGGCCCAGCCCCAGCCAGGGCTCAGTGCCTGAAATGACGCACCCCAGAGAAGACCATGGCCACGCCGCGTTCGTTGGCAGCGTCAATCACCTCTTGGTCGCGCATGGAGCCGCCAGGTTGAATGACACAGGTGGCCCCTGCATCGACCACCACATCCAGGCCATCGCGGAACGGGAAGAACGCATCGCTGGCCACCACCGTGCCCTTCAAAGACAGCTTGGCGTGCGCCGCCTTGATGCTGGCAATGCGTGCAGAATCCAGGCGGCTCATCTGGCCGGCGCCCACACCCATGGTCATGCCGTTGGCGCAGAACACAATGGCATTGCTCTTCACATACTTCGCCACTTTCCAGGCAAACAACAGGTCTTGCAATTGCTGCTCGGTAGGCTGCAGTTGGGTGACCAC
>CAINMN010000172.1 GCA_903850735.1 uncultured Burkholderiales bacterium
GGCAGCCGAATCAGGTCATCGAAGTCCACGCTTTGGTAGGCGGTCAGGCGCTCTTCGTAACGCGACATGATGCGTGCGAGCACCCGCTCGTTGTCATCTTGGGCCAGAGCTTCAGCCTGGCTGGCGTCCAGCCCCATGTTTTTCCACAGGCTGATCGTCCATTGCCCTTGGCGCGCCGTGGCGGAATCGGTGGTGCCACCTGCGTCTTTCAAGATGCTGGTGACGTCAGCGCTGTCCATGATAGTGAATTGCGGTTTGAGACCGACTGCCGCGCCGTTTTGGCGCAGCATGCGCACGCCCAAGGCGTGGAAGGTGCAGATCAGCACCTTTTGTGCCGGCGCGCCAATCAAGCCTTTGGCGCGCTCGCGCATTTCTGCAGCGGCCTTGTTGGTGAAGGTGATGGCAGCGATGCGCTCAGGGGCCAGGCCCGCCTGGATCAGGCGCGCAATTTTGTGGGTGATGACCCGTGTTTTGCCCGAACCCGCCCCGGCAAGCACCAAGCAGGGCCCTTGCATGAAATTGACAGCTTCTTGTTGCGCGAGATTCAGACCAGATGACATGCAAAGGACACAGACAGGCAAAGCCAGTGATCATAGCGGGCAGAATAGCGTCCATGACTGAGATTCTGGGGGTCACCTTCCCATTTTTTGCCCTGGTGTTGGCCGGCTATGTGGCGGCCTACCGGCGGATGCTGCCCATCGAGGCCATCCCGGGCTTGAACAGCTTTGTGTTGTTCTTTGCTTTGCCCTGCTTGCTGTACCGCTTTGGTGCCAAAACACCGATTGCGCAGTTGCTCGATGGCAGCTTGTTTTTCACTTACTTGCTGTGCGCGGCCTTGCTGGTGGCGTTCACCGTGGCCATCAGCTTGAACCGACGGATTCGCTGGAACGATGCTTCCTTCGGGGCGCTGGTGGCCGCTTTTCCGAACACGGGCTTCATGGGCGTGCCCTTGCTGGTGGCTTTGTTGGGGCCACAGTCTGCGGGGCCCGCGATCGTGACCATTTTGGTGGACTTGTTCTTCACGTGCTCTTTGTGCATTGCACTGTCGCGCATGGATGGCGCAGGCGCCCAAGGCGCCAGTCAGGCGGCACGCAAGGCGCTCCAAGGCGTCTTGGCCAACCCCATGCCCTGGGCGATTGGCTTGGGGGCTTTGACCTCGGCCACGCAATGGCGCTGGCCGGCACCGGTTGAGCAAACCCTGGGCTTGTTGGCAGACGCGGCCTCCCCAGTGGCTTTGTTCACGATTGGCGCGGTGCTGGCGCGTTCCACCTTGCAAGCGCGTGAAAGCCATGCCGCGGCCATTCCGGCGCGCGATTATTGGCCGGTGGCTTTGATCAAACTGATCGTGCACCCCTTGCTGGTGTTGCTGGTGGCGACGGCGGCCATGCGCCTGGGGCTGCCGCTGGACCCCTTTGGCGTGAAGGTGATGGTGTTGGTGGCGGCCTTGCCCAGTGCCAGCAATGTGTCCATGCTGTCAGAGCGCTTTGGCGCCAACACGGGGCGCATCGCCCGCATCATTCTGGTGTCCACAGCCTTGGCATTTTTGAGCTTCTCGGCATTTGTCGCCCTGCTCAGCGACTGAGCCGGTTCAAATGCTCAGCGGGTCAACGTCAATGGCCCAGCGGATGACTTGCCGGTGGGTTGTGCGAAGGGCATGCAAAGGCGCATGCCAGCGTGCCAAGAAGGCCTGCAGCACGGGCCGTGAAGGACATTCCACCAGCATTTGGGCGCGCTCGACGTTGGCGACGCGTTGCAGGCTCATGGGCACCGCAGGGTACAAGCTCAGCGGCGCACTCTCCAGTGGAAACCCCTCTGTTTGCAACGCCTGCAGAATCTCTTCCCCGGCTTCGCGCACCGCGTTGAGGTAGGCCTGTGCCGCTTCTTGCGTTCTGGCTTCGGCGCGAACCAGGGCTTGTGCGCTGAAGGGCGGCATGCCCGCTTGCTGGCGCTCTTGCAGTTGCTGCTCGGCAAAGCGCACATAGTCATGTTGTTTCAAGGCGTCGAACAGCGGGTGTGTGGGGTGAAAGGTCTGCACCCACATTTCGCAAGCTTGCGCCAGGCTCATGCGGGCATCGCGCCCCGCACGGCCGGCGGCTTGCATCAGCAGGGAGAAAAGGCGTTCGGGGGCACGGAAGTCGCTGGAGAACAGCGCGCCATCGGGGTCGAGTGCCGCCACCAGGGTGACGCGGCGAAAGTCGTGCCCTTTGGCAATCATTTGGGTGCCGATCAGCACATCGACTTCACCCGAGTGCACCTGCGCGAGTTGTTGCTCCAACGCGCCCTTGAGCCGGGTGCTGTCCGCATCGATGCGCGCAATGCGCAGGCTGGCACCATCGGCCCGCACGCTGTCGCCCAACAGTTGCGCCAATTGCTCTTCCAGTTGCTCTGTACCGCGGCCGAACATGCCCAGATCGGTGTTGCCACACTCGGGGCATTGGCGCGGTACGCGTTGTGTGAAGCCGCAGTGGTGACAGCGCAAAGTGCGGTCCAATTTGTGAAAAACCCGAAAAGCGCTGCAATGGCTGCAGGCGCTTTTCCAGCCGCAGTCTGCACAGTGCAGCACCGGGGCATAGCCGCGCCGGTTCAAGAGGATCAAGACTTGCTCTTGGCGCGCCACGCGCTCGCGGATGGCTTGCAACAGGGGCGCAGAAAAAATGGTTTTGCGCGGTTGGTGGTTCATGTCCACCCGGCGCACCAGCGGCAAGCTGCCCTGGCCGATGCGCGAGGGCATGCTGAGCCGAATGTAGCGGCCTCCGCGGTCAGTGTCGGTGGCGGGGCGGCTTTGGTGCCAACTCTCCAACGAGGGCGTGGCCGAACCCAGGATCACCTGGGCTTGCTCCAAACGCCCACGGTAAACCGCCAAATCGCGCGCTGAATAACGTGCGCCCTCTTGTTGCTTGTAGCTGGGATCATGTTCCTCGTCGACCACGATCAAACGCAGTTTGGGCAGGGAGGCAAAGATGGCCATGCGCGTTCCCAGCACAATGCGCGCGCGCCCTGTGTGCGCCAGCAACCAACTGCGCAGCCTTTGCGCCGGCGTCATGCCGCTGTGCATCGACACAATGGCCTCGTCGCCCCAGTGCTGAAAACGCTCCCGCACACGCGCTTCCAATTGCGGCGTCAGATTGATTTCCGGCACCATCAACAGGGCTTGGGCTTCGGGGTCTTGGCTCAGCAACGCTTCCACGCGGCGCAGGTACACCTCGGTCTTGCCACTGCCGGTGTTGCCGAACAACAAAAAAGGCCCGATGCGCTCGGCCATGTCGTCCAGCGCCTGCTGTTGTTCAGGGGTCAAGGCCACCAGCGTCGGCTTTTCCGCGGTGGGACTGGACTTGTCAGCACTTGCGCCGTGATGTTTTTTCAGCCGCCGTGCCATCTGTTCGCCCGTCAACTCTCTGAGCTGGGGGGGCAGTGCCGCCAACGCCACTTCTCCCGAAGACCGCTGGTAATACTGCGCGGAAAACTGGACCAGCTGTCGCCAGGCTGCGCTCAGCGGTGCCACGCCATCCAGTGGCGCGGCGATGCTGCGCAGGCGAACGCTGGGATCCAGCGCTGGCGTCTCGTCCAAAGCATCCCAGACAATCCCCAGCATTTCTCGCTGCCCAAGTGGCACCCGCACCAGCGTGCCGGGAGGGTATGCGTTATCGCTCTCGTAGCTGAGCGCTCCCCCGAGGTTGCTGTGTGCGGGGGTTTGAACCAGCACGGGTAGTTGAAGCGTCATGTCAAGTAGGTGGTTACAGCGGGGTTCTGACCGAAGAGTGAGAAAAGCCCCTTAAGTCATTGATTTTTCTTGTCTTTTGATTCAGTCCAGAGAATCTGTGGATAACTTTGTTGATAGCTTTGCAGGATGCCCGCCAAAGCCTTGAAAATCAAGGCTTTGCCTAGAATGCCTGAAAAAATCGCAGGGCAACAAACCTATCAAAATCAATGACTTACGGAGCTCGAATATTTTTTTCACAAAATTACAACGCGTGGTTTGAAGGTGCAAGCCTGACCGAAATTTTGTGTATAAGTCAAGCCTTCTTTAGCACTTTTTGTGCATCTTGACAGCCCGCTCAGGCGGGGTTGCGCAATTTTCGCGAATGGCTGTGCACCGCCTCCACCAGGGCTGTGACATGCTCTGGCGGGGTGAACTGGCTGATGCCATGGCCCAGGTTGAAGATCTGGGTGGGTCCCTTTGTGTTCGGGTCGGTGTGGGGCGTGCCAAAGCTGTCGAGCACGGCGCGCGCCTCGGCGGCGATTTGCTCGGGGTTGGCGAACAGCACATTGGGGTCCAGGTTGCCCTGCAAGGCCTTGCCCGGCCCGCCCACGCTGCCGCC
>CAINMN010000173.1 GCA_903850735.1 uncultured Burkholderiales bacterium
TCAGGTCAAACAGGCCGGGGGCAGCCTGGGTGGTGGGTTTGCTTTCTTCGCTGACCGTGGCGGATTGACCGCGGGCGGCGTCGGCGATCGCCTGCGCTTCGGCCTGTGACCACACGCGGTCGGCTTTCTTTTCGGCGTCGTTCTCGTCTTTTTGGTGGTTCGGGTTGATCCACTTGCCCGCGTATTCACCGGCCGAGACCTGGAAATTGGCGTGAATTTCCCAGTAGTCGCGGCTGATGAATTTGCGAATTTGCTCCTCGCGCTCGACCACCACGCTGAGCGTGGGGGTCTGCACCCGGCCCACGGTGGTCAGGAAAAAGCCGCCGTCACGGGAGTTGAAGGCGGTGAAAGCGCGGGTGCCGTTGATGCCCACCAGCCAATCGGCCTCGGAGCGGCTGCGGGCGGCGTCGGCCAGGCCCTGCATTTGCTTTTCGGTGCGCAAGGCGTCAAAGCCATCGCGGATGGCCTGCGGGGTCATGGACTGCAGCCACAGGCGCTTGACCGGCTTGTCGATGGGTTTCTTGCCACCTGCGTACTGTTCGATCAGTCGAAAGATCAGCTCTCCCTCGCGGCCCGCGTCACAGGCATTGATCAGCGCCGTGACGTCCTTGCGCTTGACCTGCTTGACCACCGCGTTCAAGCGGGACTTGGTTTTGTCCACGGGCTTGAGGTCAAAAAAGGGCGGGATCACCGGCAAATGGGCAAAGCTCCACTTGCCACGTTTCACGTCGTAAGCCTCGGGCGCCTGAATTTCCACCAAGTGACCCACCGCGCTGGTCACGACATAGTTGTCATTTTCGAAATGGTCTTCATGCTTTTCAAATTTGCCGGCCACGGGCGTGAGCGCCCGGACAATGTCCTGCGCAACCGATGGCTTCTCAGCGATGACCAGTGTCTTGCTCATGCGTATGCATTCCTTGTTTCTTGCCAAATGTACCAACTGTCGGGAGCCCTTACGGCAAGGACCCCAACCTGCTTCTACAATCTGCTCCTCGCGCGCGCACGCGCACGTGCGTACGTATTCAACTTAACAGAGTTTTCACGTGGCTTCAAAATCCCCTGCATCCCATCGACGAATTCAGACCCGCCGCTCCGGCGTCCATGGCAAGGGGGTGTTTGCCGTGGCGCCCATTGCCGAAGGTGAAACCATCATTGAATATGTGGGGGAGATCATCTCCTGGAAAGAGGCGCAGCGCCGCCATCCGCATGACCCGAAAGATCCCAACCACACGTTTTACTTCCACATCGACGAAGACCATGTGATTGACGCACTGCACGGCGGCAACTCCTCGCGCTGGATCAACCACTCGTGCAAGCCCAACTGTGAGGCCGACGAGCAAGAGGGCCGCGTGTTCATCAAGGCCTTGCGCAACATCGCCGAGGGCGAGGAGCTGAGCTACGACTATGGGCTGATCATTGACGAGCGCTACACCCCCAAGCTCAAGGCCGAATACCCCTGCTGGTGTGGCGCGCGAAAATGCCGAGGCACCTTGCTGGCCCCCAAACGCGGCCGCTGATTGCCCATGCACTGGCCCGCAGAAGACCTCTGGCTGGCGATTGCGCCCCAGGTGCCAGGCTTCTCGGTCGAGGTGCTGCCCACAATTGACTCCACCAACACCGAATTGATGCGGCGGGCCCGGGCGGGCCAGACCGACCCCGTCCTGCTGGTGGCCGAGCAGCAAACCGCAGGTCGCGGGCGCCTGGGCCGCCCATGGCAAAGCCAGGCCGGTGACTCGCTCACTTTTTCCCTGGGCATGAACCTGGCGCCGGCCGACTGGTCGGGCTTGTCCTTGGCCATTGGCTGGGCGATCACCCATGCCCTGGACCCCGAGCAGCAACTGGGCCTGGGCCTGAAATGGCCCAATGACCTGTGGGTCATGGGCAAGGCATCTGCCGGCCCGCGCAAGCTGGCGGGCATCCTGGTGGAAACAGCCTCAGCTGCTTTGGGGCCTGCAAGCCCCACCCCGGCGCGCTACTGCGTCATGGGGGTGGGCATCAACCTGAAGGCGCCCGCCACCACTGACAACCCGATTGCGCCCATTGGCTTGCTGGAATTGGACGCCCAATGGACGCCCGCGCGTGTGCTACAGCATTTGGCACAGCCCTTGGTGGAGGCCGTGCTGGCGTTTGAACGCCAGGGCTTTGCCCCGTTTCAAGCGTCGTTCCAAGCA
>CAINMN010000174.1 GCA_903850735.1 uncultured Burkholderiales bacterium
AGGCCAACAAACCGGTTGGATGAGCGCCATCCTGGACGTGAGCGAGCAGCGCCGCGTGGAGGAGCTGTCGCGGGCTTCGCAAGAGCGGCTGCAAGCCACCGCGCGTTTGGCCACGGTGGGTGAGATGGCCTCCTTGCTCAGCCATGAGCTGAACCAACCGCTGGCGGCCATTTCGAGCTACGCCACGGGCACACTGAATTTGCTCGGACACCATGCGAACGACCCTGGCGCTCAAGAGTTGGCGAGCTCGCTGGGTGGCGCCATTCAACGCATTGCGCAACAAGCCGAGCGGGCCGGCCAAGTGATCAAAAGCGTTCACGACTTCGTGCGGCGGCGCGATCAGACCCGTGAAGCCGTCAAGCCGCATGTGCTGGTGGGCAACGTCCTGCCATTGGTGCATTTGCAAGCGCGCAAATTGGGGGTACGGGTGGTGGTTCACTGCCCACAGGACTTGCCCGCGGTGGTGTGCGATCGCACCATGGTGGAGCAGGTGTTGCTGAATTTGGCGCGCAACGCCATGCAGGCCATGAGCGACGGCCCCAACAACACATCTGCCCGCCGCGAACTGAGCTTATCGGTCAAGCCCGCCGCCTCCAATGCCGCCAGCCGTTGGTTGGCGTTTGAAGTGGCCGACCAGGGGCCGGGAATTTCGCCAGAGGTGGCCACACAGCTGTTCACGCCCTTTTTCACCACCAAGGAGGAAGGCATGGGCTTGGGACTGAGCCTGTGCCGCACCGTCATTGAGCAACATGGGGGTTATTTGGGACACCAGGCCAACCAGCCTTGTGGCACGATTTTCAGCTTCACCTTGCCCGCCCAAATGGCATGAGGGTCGCAGCCTAGACAGAACCGGAGTGAGCGCATGCAACCTACCCAAAACGCCCAAATCTTCATCATTGATGACGATGCCGGCGTGCGCGAAGCGCTGGCCTGGCTGCTGCGCTCCAGGCGCCTGACCAGCCAATGCTTTGAAAGCGCAGACGCCTTTGTCGCGCAGTGGCAGCCCGGTTGGCTGCCCGAGCAACCCAGCTGCATGCTGTTGGACGTGCGCATGCCAGGGATGAGCGGCTTGGCCCTGTTTGAATGGTTGATCGAGCGGGATTTGTTGGCCATGTGTCCGGTGATTTTTTTAACCGGCCATGCCGATGTCCCCACCGCGGTGGATGCGGTCAAGCGCGGCGCCTTCGATTTTTGTGAAAAGCCTTTCTCAGACAACGCGCTGGTCGACCGGATCGAGCTGGCCTTGCAACGCTCCGCCGAAGTCCTGGAAAAAGTGCGCGCTCGCATGTCGGTTCAAGCCCGCCTGGATGACCTCACGGAGCGCGAGCGCGATGTCTTGCGCTTGGTGGTTGAAGGCTTGCCCAACAAATTGATTGCCGACCAACTCGACATCAGCGTGCGCACGGTCGAGGTGCATCGGGCCCGCGTCTTTGACAAAATGGCGGTGAAGTCCGCGGTCGAATTGGCCAACCTCTTGCGCGGCGCAGACAAAGAAAACTGAACCCATGAAACGCTTGTTAAGGCATCTTGCCGTTTGCTTGATCGCTGTCACCTTGGTGGGTTGTGGCAGCCCGCCTGTGCGAACCGAGCTGCCAGCGGCAGCGCCGCCGACA
>CAINMN010000175.1 GCA_903850735.1 uncultured Burkholderiales bacterium
AACTGCCCGTGCCCAGTTTGGTCAGCTTTCCTGCGCCAGTGATATTGCCCGCATAAGTCGATGCCGCGTCCTGAGAGATCGAGAAGTTGCCAGCGGTTCCGGTCATCGCAATGTTGCCGCTGCCCTTCAAGCCGCCAGCCGTCGCAACCCAGGCTGTTCCTGCGTTGGTGCTCCAGGAGATATTGCTGTTGAGCACAATGCTGCCCGCCGCATTCAACACCAGGTTTGAACCTGAGGTCCAACTCAACGGTGCAGCCAGGGTGATGTCACCCGACTGCGTCCCACCAGCCCCCGTGCTGATGGTGATACCGCTGGACGCCAAGGCTGTTTGCAGGGCCGTCACATTCACCACAGAACTGTCGGCCGTGGCCGTGTAGCTTCCGGTGGTGCCTGAAGTGGCGGCGGAGTTGATGGTGAGGTCATAGGGGTCCAGCAGCCACTCGCCAAATGCGCCTTTGGGTGCGCGCGTGGACACCTGAAGCTCATTCACCATCAGCTGATGGCCCGAGGTTTCCACACGCCCGCCGTTGCCGCCTTGTGGGCCGGCCTCGGCTGTGATGCGGCCATCCACCTGGGTCATGCCTTGGGGGTTCTGCACATCACTCCACAACACCACCTTGCCACCGTCGCCTTGTTCGGTGGCACTGGCGTCAATGCTCGCGCCCGACTGCATGCGCAGCTTGGTGGCCTGGCGCATGTCGCCACTGCCCTGCCAGTCGCCGCCCACCAGCACGGTGCCACCGCCCTTGGGACCTGTAGCCTGGATGTGACTCGTGCTGGCCAGCTGGATGTCGTCGCCCTCCAGCACAATTTTGCCGCCCTTGTTCACCAGGCTGTTGGCCTGCAGGCTGCCGCTGTTGCGGATGACGCCGGCTTGCAATGTTTGCAGTGCCACCGCCGACAAAATGATTTGCCCATCCGGCGCCAGCACCGCTTGCTTGTTCTCCACCAAGGCGGCCAGCGTGCTCGGCGTGGTGCTGATGTTGGCCAGCGTGCCCTGCCCGAGCAGGTTCAGGGTGATCAACTCGCCTGCGGCCAGGGCCACCGTGCCCGCTTGCGCCAGCACCACGCCGGCGTTGCGCACCTCGGGTGCCAGCAAGGCGATGTAGCCGCCAAGCGCCGCTTTGAGCTGCCCCTCGTTGACGAGCTTGCCGGTTGCGCCGTTGCGCGCGAAGCGGTAGTTGCCCGCCAGAAAATCTTCGTTGTCAATGCTGTGGGTGGTGGCGATCAGGCTGCCCACATCCACGGTGGACGTGGGCGAGAAATACAGGCCCTGGGCATTCGTCAGCACCACCTGCCCTGGCGCGCTGATGCGCCCAAAGATCTGGCTGGGGTTGGCGTCGTTGATGCGGTTGAGCGTGACCGCTTGCGCATTGGGTTGGGCAAACTGCACCTGCGCAGCGCTGCCAAGGTTGAAGCTGTCCCATTGGAGGATGGCCTTGGGGCTGCTTTGCTGCACCAGCAGGCTGGCCGCCTGCGCTGTGCTGGTCTGGCTGATGCTGGCTTGCCCGGCCACCAGCCGCCCGCCCGTGGGCAACTGGGTGGGCGCAGGAGGCGCTTGGGCCAGGGCATGCCCGCCCATCGACAAGCTCAAGGCCACGCTGGCCAGCATGCCGGCACTGCTGGAAGCCACCGCCTGGCCCGAGCGGCCTTTGCCAGCGCTGGCCGCAATTTCGGGCACAGCACACCAGCACTGGCGTGCCACCGACCACAGGGATTTGAAAATTCGGTTCATGTCAGTCGCTCGTGCTCAAAACGACACCGTGGCGTTCAGCCACAAACGCCAAGTTTTCAAAGTGCCATCGCTGTCGGCACCATTGCTCAAAGGCAAGGGGTTCTCGCCGATGCGGCGCGACAAGGTGGCTTTCACATCCAGCCCTTGCTGGCCTTGCCAGGCCACAGACACACCCAGGCCACGCAACATGGCGTGATCGCGTGCAGAGGTGTCCCCCACCGCCACATTGCGCTTGACCCAACCGTGATCGTGGAAGGCCGCCAAGGTCCACCGGTCCTGCCAGCGCTGGCGCAACTCGAGCAACAAGGTGTGGCCGCGCGAGCCGCTGATTTCATTCGCAGGGTAGGCGCGCACGCCGTTCACGCCGCCCAGGTACAACTTTTCGGAGGCATCGAGCTCGCGGCTGGCCCCTTGCCAGCCCCAGGCGGCATAGGCGCTGTAGTTGCCCTTCAAGGTCTGCTGTCGGCTCAGGTTCAGGTTGATTTTCCTGAACGCACCCGATTGCAAGGCGCTGTTTTGGGAAGGCACAGGGTCGGCATCGTCAGGACGCAATTGGCCCCACGCGCTGCTCAGGCTCAAGGCGCTGGCCCCACCGCCTTGCCACTCGTCAAACTGAGTGGCAGCCAAGCCGGCATTGAGCACCGCGACGGCATAACGCGATGTAGGCAACGACAGTGCGGTGTTGTCAAAGCGCTTGTGGTCAGCGCTGAATTGCAGGTTCAGGTTGCGCATTTGCGAGCGCCACAGTGGGTAGCTCGCGTCCAGGCCAAAATTGAACGCCGAGCCTTGCAAGCCCATGTAGGCGTTGGCACCGATGACGCTGTAATTCAAGTGGGAGGTGTGAAAGCCCACACGCCAACCCTCGTAGCCCCAGGGCAAGCTGTAAGCCAGGCGCAGATAGTGGCTGCCCTGGGTTTTGAGCGCATTCACCGACAGCAGGTCGCCCTGGCGCAAGGGGCTGTTCAAGGCGAGGTTGGCGCTCAAGCGCTGTGTGCCTGTGGCCAGGCCACCATGGTTGTCGGCGGTGAGGCTGCCAGCCCACAGGGCTTCGTCGGTGACCACCAGGCCCACATCGGTCTCGCCGTGCGCGCGCCCCGGCATCAGGCTGCCCACCACGCTCACACCCGGCAAATCGTCCAACAGCAGCAGGGCGCGATCGAGCTTGGCCGTGCTCAAGGGCTCGCCACTGGGGTGAATGCTTTGAACGGTGCGCACCAGGCGCTCGGCCACCATGCGCTGGGGTGCCTTGCCCGTCAGCAAGGCCTGCCCCATGGCCGCCTCGACGATGTGGATGGTGACGCGGCCTTCGGTCACGTCTTGCTTGGGCAAATAGGCCTGCACCCACCAGCCTGCACTTCTGTAGGTGGACACCACGGCTTCGGCCGCCTGTTTCAGTTGGGCAAAGCTCAGCGCCCGGTTCAGCCATGGCCCGAGGGCCGCCTGCAAGGTCGGGGTGTCGATCAGGGTGTTGCCATCCAGCTGAAAGGATTGCACAAGCACCGTCACGGCGCCAGGCTCGGCCATGGGCTCGGGCGGCGCGACGCGAGGACGCGGGGGCAACTTGGGCTGGGGCCGCGGCAAGGCTTGCTCGCTTTGCTGCAACAGCGAGCCGGCGCTGGGCTGCGACTGTGCAAGAGCCAGCCAAGGCATGGCGCATGCCAAAGCCAGCCACAGCTTGCAAAGCCAGCGCGTCATCCGTGGAGCGTCAAAGAAATGCATGCATGCCCAAGGGTTTAGGTTTTGACCACTTGGATGGGCTCGAACAATTGGTAGCCCACGTTGCGGATGGCTTCAATCACTGCACCATCGGCACCCGCTTCATGCAGTTTTTTGCGCAGGCGCACCATGCGCACTTGGGCGCTGGCCTTGACAGCGTCGGCGTCGCTCAAGCCGCAGCAATCGGCAATTTGCTGAAAATTCAAGCGCGCGTCTGTCGCTTGTGCAAAGGCTTGCAACAGCGTCGCCTCGGTGGCCGTGATGCGCACGGAGCCACTGGGGCCTGTCAGTTGGAGTTTGTGTAAGGTGAGCACGGCATGCTGTCAGGGGTAGCAGAGACCGTGAATTAAATGAATTGTTTTGCCAGATAGCTTTCAAATGCTTTCACATTTTTGCTAAAAACAACAAAACCAATAACGAATGCAATCTTTTGAAAGCTTATGCAAGCTTTCGAAATGAAAAGATCTGTTTCTGGCCTCAGTCCAGCAAGTGGATGGGCGTGAGCAATTGGTAGCCGACGTTGCGCAGGGCCTCGATGCACTGCCCCTCGGCCCCCGCTTCGAGCAGCTTTTTGCGCAAGCGCGTGATGCGCACTTCCAGGTTGGTCTTGCTGCCATCGGCAGGGTCCAGGCCAAACAATTCCAACAACTGCCAGTTTTCCAATTTGCCGGCGGGGGCGCGGGCAAATGCCGTCAACAAGTTGGCTTCTGGCGGTGTCAGCCGAACTTGACCGCGTTGGCCGTGCAGTTCGCGCTGTGCCAGTCGCAAGGCCCCTTCGGGCGAGACAGCCTCCATTTGGCGCGCCATGCGCCGGCGCGCAAAACTTTTGATGGCGGCAGACAACTCTGCAAAGGGCACGGGCTTGGCCAAATAAAAATCGGCGCCGCAGTCGTAGCCCACCACCTTGTCTTGCAGGTCAGAGCGCGCCGACACGATGATGATCCCCACCAAGGGTTGCACGTTGCGGATGCGGCGCGACAGGCTGAAGCCGTCTTCCCCCGGCAAATTCAGGTCGATGAGAAACAAGTCGGCGCTGGTGCCGCGTGCCCGGTCTTCCAGCTCTTCCGCGCAAGACAGGGCCACCACATGGTGTCCCTCGGTGCGCAAAGCGTCGGCCGTCAGCTCGCGCAGATCGTCGTTGTCTTCAACCAGAACAATGTTTAAGTGGGCAACCATAGTTCAAAGCAGATGCGTTCGTTCTCTGGCAAGTAGCGCAAACCGCCGCCAAGCTTCTTGGCCAGCGTGTGCGACAAATAAAGGCCCAGGCCCGTGCCCGACTTGCTTTGGGCCGCGCCGCTGCGGTAGTACTTGCTGAACAGCCGATCGGCATCCGGCCAACCGGAAGCGCCAGGGCGGTTCAACACCTGCAGTGCCACGCCCGGCTGGCCTTGCTCATTGGGCTGACGCAACAAACGAACCTCGATGGTCGACGCCACGTCGCCATGGCGCAAGGCGTTTTCCAGCAGGTTGTTGACAATGATTTGAAAGCATTGCACATCTGTGTCGATGGCAAGGTCTGGCGTGATTGCACCTGCAAAACGCTCGGCACGGCCTTTGCGGTCTGACAGGCTTTGCTGCACGAGTTCGCTCGCCTGCACGCGGCGCTTTTGCAGCACGAACTCGCCCTCGGCCATGCGATCGGTTTGGATGCAACGGTCCAGAATGTCCTTGATGCTGGTGACCGCGCGGTTGACGTAGTCGGTGGTGCGGCCATCGCTTCGCGTGGGGCTGACGGCCATGTCGATGATGGACAAGGGCGTCTTGATTTCATGCATCAACATGCTCAGCAATTGCGACTGGTCTTGCCGCCGTTGTTGCTCCAGGGCCAATTGCTCGCGCGACAAAAACAGATGGTTCGCCAGTTCCAACTGCATGTTTTGGATTCGGCGCGAGCGCATGATCAGCAGGCAAGACATCAGGATGCCTGCAATCAGGCCATACAGAATCACGCCATAAATCGAGCCTATGGTGCCCCAGAACACGCCCAAACTGGGCAAGACGCTCAAAGCCAGCACACAGCTGAGCACGGTGTAATAGCCCACCACCAGGTATTTGGGCAGCACATAGGCGTAGGCTTGCGTGGGAAGCGGCGCCTGCGGTCGGATGCCCCATGACACCAGCATGGCCACACAAAGGCCCAGGGCGTTGAAGGCCATGTTCAAATTGAGTGCCAAGTTGACGCGCCCCAACAGGAGCAGCAGGATCGCGGTGACACTGATGGGAAAGATGCCCCCAAAAAGCCAGTGAGCCCAGCGCGGCAACCGGTACTCGCGCAAGAAGCGGTATTCAAAAGCGAAAGACAGCAGCGAAGTGCACAAAACCAGCGCGTTGTAGCCGCCATCCAACTGCGCTGGCGTGAGCCAAGACGACAACAGCAAACGGTGATAGCCCAGGTAACTGGCGGTGTAGAGCAACAACGCAATTTGCCGGAGCAAGAACAGGCCATTGATGCCATCCCTGTCGCGCAGCCAGGCCAAGAGCACCCAGATCAGCAGCGAAAAAATCGCCGCCAGCAAGCCCTCGTAAAGCAAGCCCAGGCCCAGCTCATCGCGCTGCATGTCCTGTGCGCTCAAGGCCTCCACATGCAAGAGTTGCGTGCTGCTGGTGCGCAATTGCAGCCACACCTGGCGTGGCACGTCTTGGGCGGGGATCACAAAGGTGTGGTGCAGCGACGGGTATTCAGCTTCGCCCCACGCAGTGCGGTCGCCCGCCACACGCTGGCCTTCGCTCGGCGTGGGGCTGGCGGGGTCATGAAGGGTGATGCGATCGAGAAAAACCGGTCTGATGCGCAAGACCAACTGGCCCATGTCGTTGGACTTTGGCGTGGGCGCTGCGCCAATGGTCAAGCGAATCCACTGGATTTGCGGGCCAAAGCCCTTGCTCAAGACGCCCGTGTAAGGGGTGTAGGTGGCGGCCTGCGCTTGCGCCAAGGTGGCAGCGCCCGTTTCATCGGTCCAAAAAGCCCGCTCTTGAATGAAGTCTTGCGCCCAACTGCCGCGCGGCATCAGGGCGAGCAAAACGGTGATCAGACAAAGCCCCCCGCTCAAGAGAAGCCTGCGAAATAAATGGGCGCACATGGTGCTCATAGTATGCCCCAGCCCCAAAAGCATGGGCTTTCGCAGTCAGTTGCCACGCTCCCTTCATGCAGGCTGCCGTGTTCGGCACAGCACAGACAGTTGGTACGGTCTTTTCTAGAGTGCGCTGTCATCCAAGAACTGAACTCTTCATGAAAGGCCTGAAAAATGAAACGCTTCCATGCCCTGCGCTTGCCCCTTTTCGGGCTTCTGGTTGCCCTGCCCCTGCTGGCGTCAGCGCAGAAGAAACCCGTCAAGCCGATGGACTTTGGCCAACAGGAATTTTTATCGCAGTGCGCCTCTTGCCATGGGCGCGATGGCAAAGGCAATGGCCCGATTGCCGACTTGTTGCGCAAACCACCGACCGACCTCACCACCTTGAGCCGCGGCAATGCCGGCATCTTTCCCATGGCGCGGGTGTACGACAGCATCACGGGAGACAACGTGCAAGCGCACGGCAGCCGGGACATGCCGGTCTGGGGGCAGACTTACCGCATCAAGGCGGCCGAGCATTACGTGGACATCTTCTACGACCCGGATGCTTATGTCCGTGTGAGGGTGCTGGCGTTGGTGGAGTACATCAACCGCTTGCAGGGGGTGGGGAAGCCTTGATGGGTGGTACACCCTGATAGGGAAAGGGCTTAGCTTGGATTCAGAGGTTGCGCGTGGAGTTTGATACCCAGTGCAGTTGTAACCTTTAAGATGGTCGCAAAACTTGGATTACCTTCACCAGAGAGCGCCTTGTAGAGGCTTTCTCTGCCCAAGCCTGTGTCACGCGAAAGTTGCGACATCCCCTTGGCTCGCGCAATGGTGCCCAAAGCCTTGGCAATGAAGGCGGCATCATCCCCAGCTTCTTGCAAACAGGCTTCCAGATAAAGCGCCATGTCCTCTTCCGTTTTGAGGTGCTCAGAGCTGTCCCATTTCCGCAATTTAAGAGCCGCCATTCATCACTCCTTCAGTTGTCGCGCGAGGGCCTGCGCAGTTTGTATGTCTTTGCCTTGGCTGGACTTGTCCCCGCCAGCCAACAAGATAACGATCTCCATCCCTTTGAGCGTGAAGTAAACACGATAGCCGGGGCCGTGATGGATTCTCATTTCCAAAACACCTGCGCCAACTGGCTTATGGTCTCCAAAATTTCCTTCTTCCACACGATCAATACGCGCTTGAATCCTGCGAGCAGCTTGCTTGTCACGCAGGTCAGCAAACCACGCATCAAATACTTCGGTGGTGTAGACCGTGATCATTCTCAATTGTATTCTTTGGGATACAATTTTGGCAAACAGTTCATGCCTTTCAGTCCTCCCCAAGCCAATCTCTTGTGCGCCCATCAACTTGGTAAGGTGTAAATGAAAACTGCCCTCGCAAGGGCAGTTTGACTTACTGAATGTGGAAATGAAAAACGCCCCGAAAGGGGCGTTTTTACTAAGGACTTGGCGGAGTGGACGGGGCTCGAACCCGCGACCCCCGGCGTGACAGGCTTGCACCAAAAGCCAATATCCATGCGGGTTACAGACCGATTCCGTATGCCAAATATTGCTATTTTTTGAGAATTTTTCAGAGGGGCAGAAATCGCTTATGCCAAAGGTTTTGCGTGGAACAACCTATCCATTGCATACCAAAGAGACGGCTCGAAATCCTCGCTTGCTGTCAAACTCTGAGATATGCTGACTGAGGTCCCACCGCTTTCCATCCATTGCGATGATCTTCCTGCTCACCACAACGGAGCACCTCACTGAAAGATCAACATACCGTGATCCTCGATAAGCTCTTACCTTCATTCTGGAGATTTCTGTGAAATCAAGCATTCTGCTTCTGGCACTTGCTATCAGCATGCCTTTGACTACTCTGGCCCAACACAATCACGGAGCACAAACGCCCTACGCGGGGATGCAGAACCGAGCCATCAAGTCGCTGTCCGACAACGACATCAAGGAGCTTCGGCGTGGTGGTGGCTGGGGGCTGGCCCTGGCAGCCGAACTCAACGGCATGCCCGGGCCGGCGCATCTGCTGGAGCTGAAAGATCAGCTCCAGCTCTCTCAGGACCAAGTGGTCAAGACTCAGGGGCTGGTTGACGACATGCGTCAAGCGGCCATTCCGACTGGCGAACGCTTGATCGCGGCCGAATCGGCTTTGGAGTCTGCGTTTGCGAAGGGGGCCGTGGATGAGGCGTCACTGCGTCGTTTGCTGGCTGACACTGAGTCAGCCAGGACTGAACTTCGCTACATACATCTTTCTCAACACTTCAAAACGGTGCAGTTCCTCAAACCTGAACAAATCAAGCGTTACAACATTCTTCGCGGGTATGCCGAGGACCCTTGCAAGAACATCCCCGCCGGTCATAACCCCGAGATGTATCGACGCCACATGGGATGCAACTGAGAACCGTGGTCGTATGCCGACTGATTGCAAACACCAGAAGCTCGCGTGCTGACGCAGCATGAGATACCTGGAATGCAATGGCGCATTGCAACCGGCACCAAAAGTCAACAAGCATGCGGGCAAGAGAAAGGGTATCCAGAGTCTTATGCCAAACTTTGGCATAAGAATTCCATAAAAAAAGCCCCGATATTACATCGGGGCTCCCTTAAGTCCTTGATTTACAAGGAAATTCTTGGCGGAGTGGACGGGGCTCGAACCCGCGACCCCCGGCGTGACAGGCCGGTATTCTAACCAACTGAACTACCACTCCGCGTGGTGCAACGTTCGCAACCGGTTTTGCAACCGGCTGCCAAGTGCTGCAAACTTGGCGACCCTACGGGGATTCGAACCCCGGTAC
>CAINMN010000176.1 GCA_903850735.1 uncultured Burkholderiales bacterium
CGCAACCGATCCGTCGAAAGCCAAAATGATGTTCTTGCGCATGGTCTTCAGTGAGTCTGTGCGTTCAAAATGCATCAGCCACCCGCAGGTGGCTGATGCACATCACTTCATTATTTGATAAAGCGGACCTGGGCGTTGATGCGCTCCAAGATGGGCTTTTTCTTTTCGTTGAAGACCGCTTTATTTTCCTCAATCAAATTTTTTCCCTTGGTATCGATCGAAATGATCAATGGGCCAAACTCCTTGACGCGATTGACCCACAGGGTCTCGGGCATGCCCAAGTCCGTCCACTCAGCGGCTTCGATTTTTTCCACCTGTGTGGCGGCCAACACGGCACAACCTCCTGGGAAAATGGCGTGAACCGCTTTATTTTCCAGGCAGCCTTGCTGTGTCTCAGGCCCCATACCACCTTTGCCCACGATCAGCTTCACACCCGTTCGCTCAATGAACTCTTTTTCGAATTTTTCCATCCGCATGCTGGTTGTCGGGCCAATCGAAACCATTTCGTATTCCCCATTGTCTTTCTGTCGCACGATGGGACCTGCATGAAAGATTGCGCCGCCTTCTAGGTTCACAGGTAATTCACGGCCCAACTCGATCAGGCGGCGATGTGCCACATCTCTGCAAGTCACCAAGGTGCCTGTCAGGTACACCACATCTCCGATGTTCAGTGACTCCAAGTCTTCATTTTTGATGGGGGTAGTTAGAATTTTTTTCACAGCTTGAATCCTTGGTGCGAGATGACTTCGTATGACATGTCGGCATTGATCTTGATCTTGCCCCGGCGGTGTGCCCAGCAACCGGTTGAAACAGCAACCCCAATCGTGGAAGGATGGCGCGCAGACGATTCAATGTTCACGCCCATCACACTGTTGTTGCCTGTCAAACCTTGTGGCCCCAGACCCAATTCATTCAAACCATCGGTTAACAACTCTTCCATCAGTGCAGCGTTGTCATTGGTGTGACGAGAAGTCACCGGACGCAAGATCGCTTTCTTGGACAGTCGTGCAGCCGTTTCGGCAGAGGTGGATACGCCAACACCCACAAGCAGCGGAGGGCATGCATTCACGCCTCTTGAGGTGATGACGTCGAACACGAACTCAGCGACGCCCTCATAGCCTTGACCGGGCATCAGCACTTTGGCAGCGCCTGGCAAAGTACAACCGCCACCGGCCATGTAGACATCAATCGTCACGCTGTCATCACCGGGGACGATCTCCCAATCCAGCCATGGGATTTTGGAGCCGGTGTTTGTACCGGTATTTTTTTCGACAAAGGTTTCTACCGCGTTATGACGCAATGGACCGTCCTTTGTGGCGCCTTGCGTTGCGCCAAGCAAAATGTCTTCCAGCTCGCCCAGCAGCGGAAAATTGGATCCCGCTGTCAGAAAATACTGGATCACTCCGGTATCTTGGCAGCTGGGGCGGTCCAACTTATCGGCGGCTTCCTGGTTCTGGCGCATGGACTCATACACTTCCTTGGCCAAAAAATTGACTTCCTTTTCGCGAAGTTCACCGAGTTTTTCAGTCACATCGGTGGGTAAACGCTTGCCGATGTACGAAGTGAACTTCGACATCACATGCGTCAGGTCAGCGACTGCTGTTGCTTTATCCATGGGGATACTCCTTGTTGTTGAGGTTCAGTCCAAAGTGACCTTGCCGACTTTCACCAAGTTGGCGAACTTTTCTGTTTCTTCCTTGATTTGCCGAGCCATTTCTTCGGGCTTGTTACCGATAGGTTCCGCACCGATATCCACCATTTGCTTTTTGAATTCAGGTGAGTTGATGATCTTCACAACTTCTGCGTTCAGACGCGCAACTACAGGCTTGGGTGTTGCGGCAGGTGCCAGCAGACCAAACCAAGTGCCAATCGCAATGTTGGTAATGCCAGCCTCTTGCAGGGTGGGCACGTTGGGAAGCGCCGAGGAGCGCTTAGCGGTCGTCACAGCCAATGCCTTGAGCTTGCCCTCCTTGATGAAAGGCAGAACCGGCGTGATGGTGTCAAACGACATATCGACCTGACCACCCAGCAGATCGGTTGTCAAAGGGGCGCTGCCCTTGTAGGGCACATGCAAAATTTTTGCGCCTGTCTCCATCTGAAATTGAGTCCCAATCATGTGCTGAGCTGTGCCATTACCGTTGGAGCCATAAGACAGCTTCTCGGGTACAGCCTTAGCGGCCATCATCAAATCTTTCACAGTGTTGTGAGGAGACTTGGCACTGACGGTCATGACGTTGGGTACCAAAGCAACCGTTGTGATGGGCGCAAAGTCTTTTTCAAAGTTATATTTCAGATTTTTGTAAACACTGGTGGCCACCGTGTGGTGCACCGCGCCCATCAGCAGTGTGTGACCATCGGCATTCGCTTTAGCCACAATATCAGCGCCAAGCGTGGCACCGGCACCAGGTTTGTTGTCAACAATGACCGCTTGCCCGATAGCCGCAGACAACTTATTGGACACGGCTCGCGCCAATACATCGGTGGTTCCACCGGCGGGAAATGGCACCACGATCGTGACAGTTTTAGTGGGCCATGACTGCGCTGAGACAAGACTCGCAACGCTTGTCAGAGCCGACATGAAAATGATTTTTTTGAAATCCTTGAACATCAAAGTCTCCTTTATTTGGGATGGTTATCCAGCGCATCTCCTCACTGGAACGAGACCAACTTTAACGATCAACCGAATCAAAAATTGCCTGTATATTCAAATCATTGTTAACTACAAGTTAAAGATATGAGCAAACTGATCAGCCCTTCAGACCTCGGTTTTTTCATGGCATTGGCCAGTGCAGGCTCCTTGAGCGCAGCCGCACGCGAACAAGGCGTATCCCCTGCAGCGGTGAGCAGGCATTTGGGGCTGATGGAATCCCGGCTGGGTAGCCCTCTCATCAACCGAACAACACGCAGGATGAGTTTGACTCCGGAGGGTGAGATTTACTTGGAACACGCACGCAAAATCATGGGCGATATTGAAGGGTTGGAAAACCTGTTGCTAGGCTCCTCTGTCGTGCCACAAGGTTTACTCAGGGTCAATGCCACCTTGGGTTTTGGTCGTAGTCATATCGCGCCTCTGATTTCTCGATTCACAAAGCAATACCCAAAGGTAGACATTCAATTGCAGTTGTCCGTCAATCCACCCGCCAGCGGCGACGACGCTTTTGACATTTGCTTTCGCTTTGGCAACCCACCAGACTCCAGGTCCATTGCCCGTTTCATCGCCGCCAACAAACGCATCGTTGTCGCATCACCTGCATATATTCGGCAGCATGGTGCGCCCCAGACGCCTCAGGACCTCATGCAACACAATTGCATCGGCATTCGGCAGGGTGATGAGGCATACGGCTTGTGGCGGTTCACAAGTACCAAAGGAAAAGTAAAGAACCAGACCACATCCTCGGAGAACGTCAAAATCCGAGGCAATCTGACAACAAATGATGGCGGCGTCGCATTGAATTGGGCACTGGATGGGCACGGCGTTTTGCTGCGCGCACAGTGGGATGTCGATAAGTACATCCAATCCGGAGAACTGACTCAACTGTTAACCGCATACAACAGTCCCGACGCCGATATTTATGCCATCTACGCCGAAAGACACAGAACATCGGTCAGGGTCAAAGCATTGATTGATTTTGTGTCCGCGAGCTTTAGGCGTGTGTAAATGATCGAACCGGCTTGGGCTGTGAGTAGAGATTCACTTCAGCCTTGAAAATGTCCGCTTATGGCCGAAAGCAGCCCATCCCTTTGGATGCACCAACCCACCCCGCTGAGAAAAATACCCAGCCAACCGGTATGAACCTATATGAAACCACTGCATATAGGCATCAAGGAGCAAGGCCATGGCTACTAAAAGCACCTCATCCTCGAACCCACGGCCTAAAAAAATGGGC
>CAINMN010000177.1 GCA_903850735.1 uncultured Burkholderiales bacterium
AAGACTTATCTGCCGCCTTCCACAAACGACAACACCGCTTCCAGCATACGCCGCACATGGGGTTTTACACCCGCAGCCACCTCGGGCAAATAGTCAAACGGCCAACTTTCCTGCATGTAGCTGCATTGCGTCATCTCCAGCTGCACCGCATGAATGCCGTGCGCGGGATTGCCATGTTGGCGAGTGATGTACCCGCCCTTAAAGCGACCGTTGAGCACGGCCGTGTAGCCCGCAGCGGCTTGGCCAATGGCCATAAGTTGCTCGGCCAGCACAGGACTGCAGCTGGTCCCGTTGGCCGTACCCAGGTTCAGGTCGGTCAGACGACCTTCAAAAAATCGCGGCAGGACCGAGCGGATGGAGTGTGCGTCCCACAAGGCAGCCGCGCCGTGCTGGACCTTTATGCGAGCCAGCTCTTGGGCCAGTTGCGCGTGGTAAGGCTGCCAAATGGCTTGGCGCCGCTCGGCAACTTCGGCTTGACCCGGCACATCGGCCGGGTCGCGGTACAGCGGTTGATCGTCAAACAAATCGACCGGGCACAGGCCAGTGACACTTTGCCCTGGATACAGACTGCTGCCGTCCGGTGGGCGGTTCAGATCGATCACAAAACGCGAATGCGTGGCCACCAGGACCGAAGCGCCGAGCTCATCGGCAAAGTCATACAAGCGCTCCAGGTGCCAATCGGTGTCGGGCACGCGCTGGCCCTCGTCGGTCAGGCGTGCGGCCAATTGAGGCGGCACATGCGTGCCCACATGCGGCATCGAGATCAGCAAAGGGCGTGTGCCTTGGCGAAAGTGAAAAGCAGGCTCGGTGGTCTGAAAGCTCATGGTGTGTTCTTCAGCAATTGTTGACGTGCGGCCACGCCGCCGCTCAGGGCACTGTCGTGCAAGGCGTGGCGTCCTGATTGAACCTTCAAGCGTCCACCCACCCAAACTTGCATCAGAGCAGATTGGCGGTGGCTGGCAAACACGTGGGCAGAAAGCATGGCCTCGGGCGAGGGCAAATCGCGCAGCAGAAGGTGCTGGGCATCGAGCGCCACCATGTCGGCCTGCTGACCGATGGCCAAACCGGCCACTGGACGCGCACTGGCCTGGGCACCGCCGGCCACAGCCGCCCGTGTCATGGCAGTGGCCACCGAAGGCTGATCGGCGGTGGCCAGCACATTGCGCTGGCGCGTGGCCAGGCGCTGGCTGTATTCGAGCAGCATCAGCTCTTGTGCTGCATTCACGCAGGCATGGCTGTCCGAGCCCACCCCCCAGCGCCCGTCACCCTGCAACCAGCTCGCCGCATCAAAAATGCCATCGCCTAAGTTGGCTTCGGTGCTGGGACACAGTCCAGCGACGGCACCGGTGCGGGCGGCGCGCACGCTTTCTTCGGGTGTCATGTGGGTGGCATGCACCAGGCACCAGCGGGCATCAACCGGGGCGTGATCCAGCAGCCACTGCACCGGCCTTTGGCCACTCCAGGCCAGGCAGGCATCGACCTCGCCAGTTTGTTCGGCGATATGGATGTGTACCGGGGCCGTGGCGTCCAGTGCGTGCAATCCGGCCAGGGCTTCGCGCAAGCTGTCCGGCGCAACGGCGCGCAAAGAATGGGGTGCCAAACCTAAGCGCGCGCCCTGTGCCTCGCACACAGGTTTG
>CAINMN010000178.1 GCA_903850735.1 uncultured Burkholderiales bacterium
GGCGAAACTCGAAGACATGTTGCCCGAGCGCATCATCATCCAGCGCTTTTCATGGCGCTGGTATTTCCAGACCGCCCGCCATTGCAAGCTGTACGACTTTTCCCGCCGTTGCTGGACGGATTACAAAGGGCGGGCGACCAGTCAGCCCGCTGCCTTGCCGGCCTGAGGCCGTTCAGGCCTGCTGAGCGGCGCGTTCGCTCAGAATCTGGAAGGCAGGCAAAGTCTTGCCTTCCAGAATTTCCAGAAAAGCCCCGCCGCCGGTGGAGATGTAGCCCAACTGTTTCTCGATGCCGTATTTGGCAATGGCCGCCAGGGTGTCACCGCCACCGGCAATGCTGAAGGCGTCTGAGGCGGCAATCGCCTTGGCAATGGTTTCTGTGCCTTGGGCAAAGGCGTCAAACTCGAACACCCCGACCGGCCCGTTCCACACGATGGTGCCTGCTTGCTTCAGCTGCTCTGCCAGTCGCGCCGCGGTTTCCGGGCCAATGTCCAGAATCAGGTCGTCTTCCGCGACCTGGTCGGCGCGCTTGACTTGTGCGGGCGCATCGGCCGCAAAGCGCTGCGCCACCACCACGTCCGTCGGGATCGGCACTTCCGCGCCGCGCGCTTTCATGGCCGCCATGACCGCACGCGCTTCGTCCACCAGGTCCACCTCTGCCAGGCTCTTGCCAATTTTCAAGCCCGCGGCCAGCATGAAGGTGTTGGCGATGCCGCCGCCCACAATCAGCTGATCCACTTTGCTGGCCAGGCTTTTCAGGATGGTCAGTTTGGTGGACACCTTGGAGCCCGCCACGATGGCGGCCAGGGGGCGCTTGGGCGCGGCCAGGGCGCGGGTGATGGCGTCGATTTCAGCGGCCAGCAAGGGTCCCGCGCAGGCGATGGGCGCAAACTGGGCGATGCCATAGGTGGTGCCTTCGGCACGGTGCGCAGTGCCAAAGGCATCGTTCACGAAGATATCGCACAAGGCAGCCATCTTGCGGGCCAATGCTTCGTTGTTCTTTTTTTCGCCCGGGTTCACCCGGCAGTTTTCCAGCAGCACCAATTGACCAGTCTGCACTTGCACGCCGTCCACCCACTGGCTCACCAGCGGCACATCGCGCTGTAGCAATTCAGAGAGGCGTTGCGCCACAGGGGCCAGCGAGTCTTCCGGCTTGAACGCGCCTTCGGTCGGACGCCCCAGATGGCTGGTCACCATCACGGCGGCACCTGCGTCCAAAGCCATTTGAATGCAGGGCACCGAGGCACGGATGCGGGTGTCTTCGGTGATGTGCCCGGCGTCGTCCTGGGGGACGTTCAGGTCGGCACGGATGAACACGCGCTGGCCTTTGACCTTGCCTTGGGCGCACAAATCGGAAAAACGAAGAACATTCATGATGGCTGCGGGGATGAGAAAAAGAGTGGACCTATTTTAAAAGTCATGGCTTGCAGAGCCTGACAGCGGTGCGATGTTCACCAACCCAGGCCGATGTGCAAGGGGAGGTAGACCATCATGCCCACCACCATGGTGCCCAGCACCGCTTGGCGATGGTGACGGTGGGTCAAGAAATAGGCGGCGCCCACCAAGGCGGCGCACAGGCGTGCGTCCTGCCAGGTGCTGATCAGGTGGCCTTGTGTGACCACAATTTCGGGCAATACCACCGAGGTCAGCGCCGCGATGGGCGCGTATTGCAGGCCGCGTTGCGCCCAATGCGGCAAGTGCCAGGGCCGATCGGACAGGAAAAAGAAGCAGCGGGTCACCACGGTGATGCCGGCCAAGGCCACGATGGTGAAGAGTTTTTCGGTTTCACTCATGGGGCGGCTCCGAGGCTGGGCGGGGGAGTTTCTCCAGCAACATGCACAGCGTGACCGCCACCGCAATGGCCACCAGCACATTCAGCTTCAATGGCAGCGCAACCGCCGCCACACCGGCTGCACCGGCGACCGTGCCGGCCACGACCCGCAACTTCGAGCTCGCGAGCGAGCAACTCAACCCCACCAGGGCCAGAATGCCGGCAAAGCCCAGGCCCCACTCGGTGGGAATCACCTGGGCCAGCCCAATGCCGATCAAACCCGCCGTGGTCCAGCTGAGCCAGTTCAGGCCGGTGTTGCCGGCCAGGTAGGCCAGTTGGTACTGTTGCTCTGCGGGGTCGGTGGCGGGATGCGGAAAGCGTTTGACGAATTGCACATAGCTGAGGTCGGCGGTCATGTAACCCAACACCAGGCGCTTCCAGCGGGGCCAAGGCATCATGTAGGGTCGCAAGTGGGCGCTGAACACGACAAACCGCAGGTTCACGCAAAAGCCGGTGGCCAGCACAATCCACATGGGCGCATCGGCCACCAGCAGGGGAATCGCCGCCAGTTGCGAGCTGCCCGCAAACACCAGGATGCCCATGAGCACGGATTCTGTGAGCGTCATGCCCGACTTCATCATGGTCACGCCGGTCATCAGCCCCCACGCGGCAATGCCCAAGGCCAATCCAGAAAAATCTTTGACGCCTTCGCGAAAAGCAGGGTGGCGGTAGTTTTCAGCGAGAAAAAACATCGGGTCGTGTGCCCTTCTCAGGCCGCGGGCACATCAAACCGCATGCCCGCTTCCAGTGGCTGGCCACGCAAGAACTCGGCAGCACTCAGGCGCTTGCCACCCGGGCGTTGCAGTTGGGTCAGCCGCAGCACGCCCTCGCCTGTGGCCACATCCAGGCCGTCGGGTCCGATGTGCACCAAGGTGCCACATGCGGCCGTTGACTTTGCGTGGGGCAACACTTCTGCAGCGCCAATTTTCAAAACCTCGCCGCTCAGCGCACTGTGGGCGCCTGGGAAAGGGTGAAAGGCACGGATGCGCCGATCCAGGGTGATCGCCGCCTGCGACCAATCCAGGGTGGCCTCGTGCTTTTCGATCTTGTGCGCATAGGTCACGCCCTGCGCGGGTTGGGGTGTGCGCTGCAGGCCTTCCAGGCTTTTCAGCGCTTGAACCATCAGCGCACCGCCGGCCACGGCCAGGCGGTCGTGCAAACTGGCCGTGGTGTCGTGCGCCAGAATCGCTTCGGTGTGCACGGCCAGCATGTCGCCGGTGTCCAGGCCCGCATCCATTTGCATCAGCGTGATGCCCGTGTGGGTGTCGCCGGCTTCAATGGCCCGGTGAATCGGGGCCGCACCGCGCCAGCGCGGCAACAAGGACGCATGGATGTTGAGGCAGCCATGCCGTGGCAAATCCAGCACCCATTGCGGCAGGATCAGGCCGTAGGCGGCCACCACCATCGCATCGGCCTTGGCCGCTTGCAGTGCGGCCTGCGCCATGCGCGCGTCTTCGGGGTATTTGCCCTCCAGCCGCAAACTCCGGGGCTGACAGACGGGAAGGCCGTGGCTTTGCGCCCATTGTTTGACGGGCGAAGCTTGCAACTTCATGCCGCGCCCCGCCGGGCGATCGGGTTGGGTCAGCACCAGCGCCACCGCATGGCCCGCGGCATGGAGTTGGGCCAAGGCCTCGCGAGCGAACTCCGGCGTGCCGGCAAAAATCAGGCGCATGGGCTTCAGCGCTCGGCGCGTTGCGCTTTGAGCATCTTGGTTTTGATTCGGTTGCGCTTGAGGGGCGACAGGTATTCGACAAAGACCTTGCCCATAAGGTGATCCATCTCGTGCTGAATGCAAACAGCCAGCAGGTCTTCGGCCTCGATGGTGCGCAACTGGCCCTCGCCATCTTGCGCCTGGATCTTGACGGCGCGCGCGCGCTCGATGCCATCGTAAATGCCGGGGACGGACAAGCAGCCTTCATCGCCTCGAACGCGTTCCGGGCTTTGCCAGAGCACTTCCGGGTTGATCAGCACCATGGGTTGGTTCCGTTCTTCGGACACGTCGATGACGATCAGCCGTTCGTGAATATTCACTTGTGTCGCGGCCAGGCCAATGCCATTGGACTCGTACATGGTTTCCAGCATGTCGGCAATCAGGGCGCGAATGCGGTCATCCACCGCTTGCACCGCTTGGGCCACGGTGTGCAGGCGAGGGTCGGGGTAACTGAGAATGGGGAGCAAAGCCATCCCTCTATTGTCCCCGTTTTGGCCGCCGATTGCTGTCCGCTTGCCACAATGCCTTTCAGATTTTGGTGGCACAACTTGCCCCTCCGAGGGTTGGGGCCTCCTAGCATGGGGTCTCACAGGGGGTGGGCATGGAAGATTTTCAGGAATGGCTGCGCTTGCAAAGCACGCCAGGCGTGGGGGCTCAGACGGCGGCCGACTTGCTGCGCTGGTACGGGTCGGCGGCAGAGATTTTTCGCCAACCTGAAAGCGCCTTGCGTCGCCATGTGCGCCCGGCGTTGGCGCAGGCCTTGTGTGTTGTGCCGGCGGGGCTGGCGCAGTTGCAGGCACGGGTCGCCGACTGGCTGAACCGCCCCGCGCCTGGCGTGTCACACGCTGTCTGGACTTGGGCAAGTGACCACTATCCAGCCCCCTTGTTGACCTTGGCCGACCCGCCCCTGCTGTTGTATGCCCAAGGCCAATTGAACCAATCGATGCCGTCGGGCTTGGCTTTGGTGGGCAGTCGCAACCCGACAGCGCAAGGCTTGGAGAACGCGCATGCCTTGGCTGGCGAGCTGGCGCAAGCGGGCTTTTGCATTGTGTCGGGTCTGGCTTGGGGCATCGATGCTGCCGCCCACCAAGGCGCCCTTGATGCCACCCCCTCGAACCTGCGCTGGCCCACGGTGGCGGTGGTGGGCACCGGTCTGGATCGGGTCTATCCTGCGCGAAATACCGGCTTGGCGCAGCGGATCGCACAACAAGGCCTCTTGGTCAGCGAATACCCGCCAGGAACGGCGCCCATGGCGCACCACTTTCCGCAACGCAACCGCTTGATCGCGGCTTTGAGTTCTGCCGTGGTGGTGGTCGAAGCCAGCTTGAAGTCGGGCTCTCTGATCACGGCCCAGCTGGCCTTGGAGCTGGGGCGCGAGGTCATGGCCATTCCTGGCTCCATCCATTCGGCGCAAGCCCGCGGCTGCCATGCCCTGATACGGCAGGGCGCCAAGTTGGTGGAGACCACGCAGGACGTGCTCGAAGAATTGGCGCCTTTCCTTGCGCCGGCCCCTATAGCTCCAACCCAAGCCCCTGAGGAGACGGCGCCCTCTGCCCTGTTGAGGGCCATGGGATTTGACCCCGTGACCCCAGAGGTCTTGGCGCAGCGCACAAGCTTGGACATTTCAGCGCTTCAGGCGGCGCTGTTGAACCTTGAGTTGCAGGGTGTGGTCGCGCGCTTGCCTGGGGGTTTTTTTCAGCGCCTGCGGGTCAGATGTTGAATGTCGCCTCCTGCGCTTGCACAGACTTTGAAAAAGCAGTTATATTGGGGGCCATGTTTGAAGTCCTCGTGTACGTTTACGAAAACTACTGGCGTGGGGATGCTTGTCCCGAGTTGCAGCAACTCGGACGCAAACTCAGCGCAGCAGGCTTTGAGCCCGACGAGATCGAGCAAGCCCTGCAATGGCTGGCGGGCCTAGATTTGGCCTCGCACAACACCCAACTCATTGACTTGTCGCAAGTCGAGGCCGCGGGCAATGCCACCCATGCCCAATCGGTGCACAGCATGCGCATTTACTCCGTCGCCGAGCAAGACCACTTGGGGGCCCCTTGTCTGGGTTTTGTGAGCTTCCTGGAGTCGGCAGGGGTGTTGCCACCGCACATGCGAGAAATTGTGGTCGACCGTGCCATGGCGGTGCCGGGCCACCCCGTGTCCATCGACGATTTGAAAATCATCGTCCTGATGGTCTACTGGAGCGCAGGGCTGGAGCCCGACGCGCTCATCCTTGACGAGCTGTGCGACGACTCTGACCGCGTCGCCCACTGAGCGCTGACCGTCGTTGCGAGGCCTCACCAGGGGCCGCGGCAACCCCTCACTTGAGAAAGATCGCCGCGCTGCGCTCGCGATGAACTTGAGTGAAGAAGCCCTTTTGGTTCAGACCGCTGCGCCCGCGTTGGGGTCGTCCGGGTCGCCTTCTTTTTTCACCGGCTTGATCAGGTCCTCGCGGCGGATGCCCAGCCACATGGCGATGGCGGCGGCCACGAAGACCGAGGAGTAAATGCCGAACAAAATGCCAATCGTCAAGGCCAAGGCAAAGTAGTGCAAGGTGGCGCCGCCAAACAGCAGCATGGAGAGCACCATCAATTGCGTGCAGCCGTGGGTGATGATGGTTCGGCTGATGGTGGAGGTGATGGCGTTGTCAATGATTTCCACCGTCTCCATTTTGCGAAAACGCCGGAAGTTCTCGCGAATCCGGTCAAAGATCACC
>CAINMN010000179.1 GCA_903850735.1 uncultured Burkholderiales bacterium
CACGCTGTGGGGCTTTCGCTACGAGTTCATGGTGGTGGGCATTTTCAGCATGGTGGCCAACTTGCTCATGCTCACGCCCACCATCTACATGCTGCAGGTGTTCGACCGCGTCATGCTAAGCCAGAGCATGGGCACGCTCACTGCGGTGTCCCTGATCACGCTGTTCTTCTTTGGCGTGCTCACCTTTGCAGAGTGGTCACGCTCTAAGCTGCTCGTAAGCTCTGGTGTGCGCTTGGACGGCCTGCTCAGCAAGCGCTTGTTTCACGCCAGCTACGAGGCCTACCTCAACCCGGCGGTGGCCAACCCCTCGCGCTCTTTCAACGACCTGACCGAGCTGCGCCAGTTCTTGACGGGCAACGGCATCTTTGCGTTTTTCGATGCGCCCTGGGCCCCCATCTACATTGCGGTGCTGTTCATGCTGCACCCCTGGCTGGGCGTGATGGCCCTGTTCTTTGGCGCCGTTCAAGCGGTTTTGGCCTGGTGGGGCAGCAACGCCACCAAGCCCGCGCAGGCCGCGGCCAGCAAGTCGCAGCAAGAGGTGGGCGGCTATCTGCAGAGCAAGTTTCGCAACGCCGAGGTGATCGAGTCGATGGGCATGGTCAGCCACCTGTACCGCAGGTGGTCTGAGCGCAACGCGCGCGCCATGGGCAGCGCCCTTAATGCGCAGGCCGTGACCGGCAAGGTGGTGGCGTGGAGCAAGTTTGTGCGCTACACGCAGCAGTCCTTGGCGCTTGGCGGCGGCGCCCTGCTGGTCATTCAGGGCGAGCTCTCGCCCGGCGCCATGATCGCCGCTAACGTGCTCACCACCCGTGCACTGGCGCCCATCGATCTGATGGTGGGCACCTGGACAGGCTTTTTGAGTGCCAAAGATGCGTACGCGCGTTTGAGTCAGTTGCTAGATGCCCACCCCCTGCGCATCAAAGCACCCATGGGCGTCACCCCCAAAGGCGATATGTTGTTGAAAGACGTTGTGGCTTCGGCGCCTGGCCGCAAGGATCCCATCTTGAAAGGCGTGAGCGCCCTCATGCCGGCAGGCTCGGTCACGGTGGTGCTGGGTGCATCGGGCTCTGGCAAGTCAACCTTGGCGCGCGTGCTGTTAGGCATCTGGCCTCACAGCAGTGGCCAGGTGTTGCTGGATGGCCAAGCCATTCTGAACTGGGACCGCATGGAGCTGGGCCCGCACATTGGCTACTTGCCCCAAGACATCGAGCTCTTCGACGGCACCATCGCAGAGAACATTGCCCGCGCTGGCCAGGTGGACTCAGAGAAGGTCATAGCCGCAGCAGATGCCTCGGGCCTGCACCAGATGATCTTGAGATTTCCCAAGGGCTACGACACGCCCATGGGCGAGGCCGGTGGTTTGCTCTCGGGCGGCCAGCGTCAGCGCATTGGCTTGGCGCGTGCTTTGTACGGCGAGCCGGCCCTGGTGGTGCTGGACGAGCCCAACGCCAACTTGGACGACGAGGGCGAGAGCGCGCTGGTGCGCGCAGTTCAGGGCCTCAAGGCCAAGGGCAAAACTGTGGTGCTCATAAGCCACCGCCCCGGCATTTTGGGCGTTGCCGATCGGCTCTTGATCTTGCACCAAGGCACTGTGCAGGCCAGCGGCCCGCGCGATGGTGTGCTGGCAGCATTGCAAAAACAACGTGAAGCTGTGCAAGCAGCACAAGCGCAACAACAGGTTGCGCAAGCTGAACCCTCTGC
>CAINMN010000180.1 GCA_903850735.1 uncultured Burkholderiales bacterium
CCACGTTTCAACTCGCGCAACACCGCTTCCCGGATCACGCCTTGGCCCTCATTGCGCACAAAGGTCTTGATGGCCAGTCGGCGCTGTGGCGCGGTAGCGATCACGCTCAAATCGCGCAAACCTTCCAGCGCCATGCCCAAGGTTCGTGGAATGGGCGTGGCGGTGAGGGTCAGCACATCCACTTCGGCGCGAAGAGATTTCATTGCTTCTTTGTGGCGCACGCCAAAGCGGTGCTCTTCATCGATGATGAGCAAGCCCAGGTTTTTGAATTTGACAGACTCGCTCAGCAACTTGTGCGTGCCCACCACAATGTCCACCGTGCCTTCGGCAATGCCGGCCGCGGCGGCGTTGATTTCCTTGGTGGTGCGAAAGCGGCTCATCTCCGCAATCTTCACGGGCCATTTGGAGAAACGGTCGGTCAGTGTTTGAAAGTGTTGCTCGGCCAGCAAGGTGGTCGGCGCGAGGAAGGCCACTTGCCTGCCGCCGGTCACAGCGATGAAGGCGGCACGCAAAGCCACCTCGGTTTTGCCGAAGCCCACATCGCCACACACCAAGCGGTCCATGGGCTGCGGGCTGATCATGTCTTGAATCACGGCATGAATCGCGGCACGCTGATCCGGCGTTTCTTCGAAGCCGAAGTCGTTGGCAAACACTTCGTAGTCTTGCGCGGCATAACGGAAGGCATGGCCTTCGCGGGCGGCGCGACGCGCGTACACGTTCAGCAATTCAGCCGCGGCATCGCGCACTTGCTCTGCAGCACGGCGGCGGGCTTTGTCCCATTGGCCGGAGCCCAAGCGGTGCATGGGCGCCTCATCGGCACTCACGCCGGTGTAGCGGCTGATCAGGTGCAATTGGCTCACCGGCACATACAGCACCGCCTTGTCGGCATATTCCAGGTGCAAAAATTCCTGCAGTGCGGCGCTGCCATCTTCCAGCGTGTTGCCCATGTCCAGGTGGATCAGCCCTCGGTAGCGGCCGATGCCATGCGCGCTGTGCACCACCGGATCCCCGAGTTGCAATTCGGACAGGTCTTTGATCAGCGCGTCGACATCGCTGACCTGTTCTTGCTTTTTGCGGCGACGGGATGTGGGACCGCTGGCAAAGAGCTCGGTCTCCGTGACCAGGTCCAGGCCTTGCTCGACCCAGGCAAAGCCCACATTCAGCGGGGCGGTGGCCAGACCGAAAGTTTCGTCACTGGTGAGAAAGTCTTGCAGCGAGTCGAACACCGGGGTGTCCATTTGGCTGGCCCGCAAAAAGTCCAGCAGGCTTTCCCGTCGGCCATCGCTTTCGGCCAGCACCAGCACGCGGTGTGACGTTTGCGCCGTGTGCGCTTTCAGTCGCAGCAACGGGTCATCGGTGCCGCGCTCGGCGCGAATGTCGGGCAAGGGTTGGGCGAAGGCGTTGTCCGCCACGTCTTCCAACTGAGGCCGCAGGGAGAGTTGGGCGTGGGCATTGGCGCGGGCGTAGAACTGTTCAGCCGTCAGAAACAAAGCCGAAGGCGGCAGGGCCGGCCGGTCAGGATCGCCTTGCACCAGTCGGTAACGGTCTTGGGTGTCTTCCCAAAAGCGTTGAAAGGCGCCTTCCAGCTCGCCATGCAACACCACCACGGCTTGCTCGCCCAGGTAGTCGAACACGGTGGCGGTTTCTTCAAAGAACAAGGGCAGGTAGTACTCAATGCCGGCCGTGGCCACGCCCAGGCCCATGTCCTTGTAGAGCCTGCTGCGCGTGGGGTCGCCTTCGAGCAATTCGCGCCAGCGGCTGCGAAACTTGCCCCGGGCGGCCTCGTCCATCGGAAACTCCCGGCCTGGCAACAAGCGCACTTCGGGCACCGGGTAGAGGCTGCGCTGGCTGTCGGGGTCGAAGGTTCGAATCGAGTCGATTTCGTCGTCAAACAGGTCCACGCGGTAGGGCACCAGCGAGCCCATGGGGAACAGGTCGATCAAGCCGCCGCGAACAGCGTACTCCCCCGGGCTGACCACTTGGGTCACATGTTGGTAACCCGCCAAGGTCAGCTGCGACTTGAGCTGGGCTTCGTCCAGGTGTTGCTTGACCTTGAAGTGAAAGGTGTAGCCGGCCAAAAAGGAAGGGGGTGCCAGCCGGTACAAGGCGGTGGTGGCGGGAATGAGCACCACATCGGCTTCGCCCTGGGAAATACGCCACAGCGTGGCCAGGCGTTCGCTGATCAGGTCCTGGTGCGGCGAGAAGCTGTCGTAGGGCAGGGTTTCCCAATCGGGAAACAGCACGCAACGCAAATCGGGCGCAAAAAAGGGCATTTCCTCCAGCAAGCGCTGCGCATCCTGGGCGTCGGCCGTGACCATGGCCACGCGACGCCCTTGGGCTTTTTCGCGCTCGCCCAGGCGTGCCAACAGCAAGGCATCGGCGGAACCGACAGGGCGGGGCAAGGTGAAGCGTTTGCCGGGGAGAAGGGAGGGTGCTTGCATCAAAAAGGGCCGAACAATGACAAACCACCCCAGGCACGACAGCGTGGGGTGGTGGAAGGATTTTAGAATGAGGTCAGCTTCATCACACACCGCATGGCCACTCACCCCGAAAAGATTCATGTTTTGATCCCCTGCGCCGGCTCAGGCAGCCGCGCAGGCACGGCCTTGCCCAAGCAATACACCCTGCTGGAGGGCCTGCCCCTGGTGATTCACACCGTGCAGGCTTTTGCACAGGTTGCAGGCTTGAGCCAGTGCCTGCTGGTGGTCGCGCCCGACGATGTCACGCTGGCGGGCTTGCTGGCTCAGCACAACTTAGGTCAGTGGGCCGTGTCACCGGTCGGGGGTGCCACCCGCGCGCAAAGCGTGCTGGCTGGCTTGCGCCATTTGCAAGCCCAAGGCGCCCACGAGGCCGACTGGGTGATGGTGCACGATGCCGCCCGTTGCCTGATTGAGCCGGCCTCTGTGGCGAGCCTGATGGCCGCCTGCCGCGCCGATGCCGTCGGCGGTTTGCTGGCACAACCCTTGGCCGACACCCTCAAGGCCGAGCGCGGCGGGCGCGTGCAAGCCACGCTGGAGCGCAGTGCCAAATGGTTGGCGCAAACCCCGCAAATGTTCCGCCTGGGCGTATTGACCGAGGCCTTGGTGCAGGCCGGCGATGCGGTGACCGACGAAGCCTCGGCCATGGAGCACATCGGCCTGGCGCCTTTGCTGGTCCGTGGCAGTGCCCACAATTTCAAAGTCACTTACCCTGAAGATTTTCAATTGGCGCGCGCCCTGTTGGCGGCACGCCAGGTCAACAAGGAGGCCTCTGCATGAGCGATTCACTGTTTCGCATCGGCGAAGGCTGGGATGTCCACGCCTTGGTCCCTGGGCGGCCGCTGATTTTGGGCGGCGTGCATGTCCCCCATGACAAAGGCCTGTTAGGACACTCCGATGCCGATGTCTTGCTGCATGCGCTCATCGATGCCTTGTTGGGCGCCGCGGCCTTGGGTGACATTGGCCGCCACTTTCCAGACACCGATCCGCGCTTCCGAGGCGCCGATTCGCGGGTGCTGTTGCAACACACCGCGCGCTTGTTGCAAGAGGCGGGCTGGCAAGTGGGCAATGTGGACAGCACCATCGTGGCCCAAGGGCCGAAATTGGCAGCCTGGTTGCCCGCCATGGTCGCGCACATTGCCACCGATCTGGGGGTGTCCGTCCATCAGGTCAATGTGAAAGCCAAAACGGCTGAAAAACTCGGCCCCGTGGGCCAAGGCCAGAGCATGGAGGCCCGCGCCGTGGCCTTGCTTACCCGCGTCGGTCCGAGGTGACGGCCAGCGGGTAACCCTTGCTGCCCATGCAGTCGAGGGCGGCGACCAATTCCCGTATGACCCGCCGATGCTCCACCGACAAGGCCATGTAGCGTTTGACCATTTGATGATCGGCCAGGTTCAGCTCATCGGGAACCAAGGCTTCCATCAGGGGCAAGCGCGTGGGCGTGTGCTCGGGCCCAAAAAGCAAGTCGTTCGGGCTGATGCGCAGCCAGTCGCTCAGCACCCGCAGCTTGTCTTGCTTGGGCAAAGAAACCCCAATGAGCCAGTTGCGTGCCGCATGCGCCGTGATGCTGTTGCCCCAGTAGCGCAGGTTGAATTCATTGGCCAGCACTGTCGCGGAAGGCTTGTAGCCGGCGTCTTGCATGGCGGTGCGCAGCCGTTGGGCGAATTTCTGCGCTTCGGTCTGGATGTCATTCTTGGTCATGACGCCAAAAATAATCAATTTCACCTCATGGCTTGTAAGTTGGACTAAGTTATATAAATATTTTCATTTATAGAAACCTGAAGCTTGCAAAATCACTGCGCCACCCAACCGCCATCCATGTTCCAGGCCACGCCGCGCACATTGTTTGCCGCGACCGAGCAGAAGAACACCGCCAGTTCACCCAGCTCCTCAGGGGTGGTGAATTGCATGGAAGGCTCTTTTTCTCCCAACAACAGTTTGGTGGCTTCCTCGTTGGACAGGCCCATGGCCGCAGCCTTGGCGTCGACTTGCTTTTGCACCAAGGGGGTCAGCACCCAGCCCGGGCAAATGGCATTGCAGGTCACGCCGGAGGTGGCGTTTTCCAGCGCGGTGACCTTGGTCAAGCCCACGATGCCATGCTTGGCAGCGACATAGGCTGCTTTTTGGACCGAGGCCACCAGGCCATGGACCGAGGCCACATTGATGATGCGGCCCCAGTTGGCGGCTTGCATTGCCGGCAAGGCCAGGCGGGTGGTGTGAAACGCGCTGCTCAGGTTGATGGCGATCACGGCGTCCCAGCGCTCCACCGGAAATTGCTCGATCGGCGCCACATGCTGAATGCCTGCGTTGTTGACCAGAATGTCAACGCGGCCAAACTCCTGGGCGCTGAACTTCATCAAGTCTTCGATCTCGGCGGGCTTGCTCATGTCCGCACCGTGGTAGGCCGTTTTCACGCCCAAGGCCTGGATCTCGGCTTGTGGGGTGGCGTGGTCGCCAAAACCATTGAGCACGATGTTGGCGCCTTGGCGCGCCAAGGCCTTGGCGATGCCCAGGCCAATGCCGCTGGTGGAACCGGTGACCAAGGCGGTCTTGCCTTTGAGAAAACCTTCAGACATTTGAAACTCCAGTCGATTACGATCTAGCCTGTGCTGCACAGGAAATGTCACAGATTATCCCTGTTCATTTTGCATTTCCCTGACGCTTTGACCCATGAAAAGCCTTTCCCCTGACCTGTCGCTGGCCCATGCTGTGGTCGCTGTGGCTCAACAAGGCCTGGTGACCCTGCCAGAGGGGCTGGCGCGCGCGCGCGCATTTGCCGAGCCTTTGCTGGCCGAAGCGCATCTGGACACCGGCGAAAACATCCTGGCCCATGCCGATGCCATGGTGGCCATCTTGCGCCACATTGGCGGCTCCGAGGCGATTCAGGCGGCCAGCTACCTGGTGTATGCCAGTGAGCACCTCAACAAGCCGCGCGAGGTGATTGGCAAAGCCTTTGGCGAAGCCGACGCCGAGCTGGCGGTGCAAACCACCCAACTGATTCATGTGCAGCGACAGGCCCGTTCGGTGCAAGGCGCCGCCGCAACCGGTGCAGACACGGGCTTGCATGCCGAAAACGTGCGGCGCATGCTGCTGGCGTTTTCGCGTGACCTGCGCGTGGTGTTGCTGCGCCTGGCATCGCGCTTGCAGACCTTGCGACATTACGCGGCCAGCCGCTTGCCTGTGCCCTATGGCCTGGCCCATGAGTCTTTGCATGTGTTCGCCCCGCTGGCCAACCGTCTGGGCATTTGGCAAATCAAGTGGGAAATGGAAGACCTGGCTTTTCGTTTCCTGGAGCCAGACACCTACCGCGAGGTGGCGCGCCTGCTCGATGAAAAGCGTACCGAGCGCGAGCGCTACATGCAAGACTTGCAAGAACAACTCACGAAAGAGTTGAAAGGGCAGGGCATGGAGGCGCAAGTGCAAGGGCGTCCCAAGCACATCTACAGCATCGTGAAGAAGATGCGCGGCAAATCGCTGAGCTTTGACAAGATCTTCGACATTCGCGCCCTGCGGGTGGTGGTGCCCACGGTTCCGGATTGCTATGCCGCGCTGAGCTGGGTGCATGCGCATTTTCAGCCCGTGGTGGAAGAGTTTGACGATTACATCGCCCGCCCCAAGCCCAATGGTTACCAGAGCCTGCACAGTGTGGTGCGCGATGCGGCCGGGCGGGCCATCGAGGTGCAAATTCGCACGCAGGACATGCATGACCATGCCGAGCTGGGGGTGGCGGCCCACTGGGCTTACAAAGAGGCTGGCACCAAAGGCTATGCGGGGGTCAGCGCCAGCAGCCTTTACGACGCCAAAATTGCGGTGCTCAGGCAGTTGCTGGCCTGGGAGCGTGAGCTGGCATCTTCGGGCGAGGCGCAGTCTGGGCGCGCCACTTCGGACGCGATGTCCGATCGCATTTATGTGCTCACGCCCGATGCCGCCATCGTGGAATTGCCGCAAGGCAGCACCGCGGTGGACTTTGCCTACAGCCTGCACACCAATTTGGGACACCGCTGCCGCGGTGCGCGCATCGACGGCACCATGGTGCCGCTCAACACGCCTTTGAAAAACGGCCAGACGGTGGAGGTCATTGCCACCAAAGAGGGCGGGCCTTCGCGCGATTGGCTCAACCCCGAGCTTGGTTTCCTGGCCAGCCCGCGCGCCCGCTCCAAAGTGCGGTCCTGGTTCAATGCCCTGCTGGCGCAAGAGACGGTGGCGCGCGGTCGGGAAGCGGTTGAAAAATTGCTGCAACGCGAAGGGCGCACAGCCATCAAGCTCGAAGACTTGGCCAGCCAACTCGGCTTCAAGTCGGCCGATGATTTGTTCGAGGTGGTCGGCAAAGACGAGTTTTCTTTGCGCAACATCGAAACCCTTCTCAACCCGCCCGAGGCCGCCCCTGTGCCTTTGGATGAGCAAATCATCCTCAAGAAAGCCAAGCCTTCCGGAAACAGCGTGCGCGGAGGGGTGCTGGTGGTGGGCGTGGACTCTTTGCTCACGCAATTGGCGCGCTGCTGCAAGCCCGCACCGCCCGATGCCATTCAAGGCTTCGTCACGCGCGGCAAGGGCGTCAGCATTCACCGCGCAGACTGCAGCAACTTTCGGCAAATGAAACTGCGCAGCGAAGACCGCGTGATTGACGTCGAATGGGGGCGTGCACCGGCCGGTGAGGCCATGTACTACCCGGTGGATGTGGCCGTGGAAGCCATCGACCGGCAAGGGCTGTTGAGGGACATCTCCGAAGTGTTCGCCAAAGAAAAAATGAACGTGATCGGTGTGCAGACCCAGTCCATCAAGGGCTTGGCCTGGATGACCTTCACCATCGAGATCAGTGACTCGGCGCGCTTGGCCAAGGTGCTGACAGTGGTGAAAGAGGTCAAAGGCGTGCGCAATGCAAGGCGTCGCTGAAAACCCTGTTACAATTTGATTCTCGACAACACAGGCGCGTAGCTCAGCTGGTTAGAGCACCACCTTGACATGGTGGGG
>CAINMN010000181.1 GCA_903850735.1 uncultured Burkholderiales bacterium
GCCTACTGGAACTACCAGGACCTGATGCAGTTCACCGAAAACCTGGTGCGCGATGCGGCCGAAAAAGCCGTGGGCACGCTGTTGCTGACCTACGGTGGCAAGCCGGTGGACCTGAGCCAGCCCTTCCAGCGCCTGACCATCCGCGAAGCCATTCAGAAATACACCGAAGCGGGCGCGCATGTGGACGATGCCGCCTGGCTGACCCAAGCCCTCAAGAAGCTGGGGCTCAACGAAGAAAAAGACAAGCTCTCGCAACGCAGCCTGGCCAGTTTGCAGGTCATGTATTTCGAAGAGACGGTGGAAGAAAAGCTGTGGCAGCCCACCTTCATTTGCGAGCACCCGGTGGAAATTTCACCGCGGGCGCGCCCCAGCGACACCCGCCCGGAAGTGACCGAGCGCTTTGAGCTGTACATCACCGGGCGCGAGTTCGGCAACGGCTTCAGTGAGCTCAACGACGCCGAAGACCAGGCCGCACGCTTTCAGGCGCAGGTGGCGGCGAAAGACAGTGGCGATGACGAAGCCATGTTCTTCGACCACGACTTTGTGCGCGCGCTGGAATATGGCATGCCCCCCACGGGCGGCTGCGGCATCGGCATTGACCGCCTGATGATGCTGCTGACCGACAGCCCCAGCATCCGCGACGTCATCCTCTTCCCGGCTTTGCGCCGCGAAGCCTGAGCCCCTGCACCGCGCCCGTCATCGCGGGCGCAGCGCGGCGATCTTTCTGCGGTGAGGGGTTGCCGCGGCCCTGCGGGCTTTGCAACGACGGGGTCAGGGGGTAGGAGCCGTTTGGCCAGGCTCTGAGGTGCCGTCGTCCGACGAACCTTCAGCGTCCGTGCCACCGGGCTGGTTCTTGCGCGCTTCGCGCTCTTTCAGCTTCTCTTCCTTTTTCTTTTTCTTCGCAAGCTCGCGTTGGCGCTTTTCGTAGTTGTAATTCGGTGTGGCCATGTTCAGAGAAGTTCAAAGGTAAAGGGAATCCGGTTCACTTGGCCGCTTCGGGCGCGGGCGTCGGAAGGGGTGGCTTGCAATCGAAGCAGAAGAACGCCAGGGTGCCAGCAAAACGCCGCTGGCTGCCCAAACGACGGGGCTTGTGCAAACCGCATTTGATGCAGGACATGGTCTCGCCGACCTTGCCCATGCCGATGAAGGGCGAACCATTCTCGCGGCTGGTGAAGCGTAATCCGCTCTCGTCCACTTGGTTTTTTCCAGATTTGGTCGCCACAAGAGATCCTAGGTTGGCGCAACGCGATCGCATGACCGGGAGCTAAGCTGTCCAGTCTAACCGCTTATCTGCAACTGAGCTTGAAAAGCTTCAAGGAATCAGGGAAAGAGCCTGCAAATAGGCGGGATCGGTCATCAAATCGTCCCAACGAGGTGCCGGCGCGCGCGGCAACAAGGCCAGGCGACGGTGCTCGCTGGCTTCACTGGCTTGCCAACGGCCTTTGAGCAAGGTTTCCGACAAACCTTGCAGCAAGTCATCCACGGCACGCCCCTGGCCTTCGCTGGTGGGCAAGCTCTGGTTGCACAGCAGCACCAAATCGCAGCCGGCATTCAAGGCGGCCACCGCAGCCTCGGTGTAGGACACCCCCTGGCCATTCAGGCGGCGCGCGCCTTCCATGGACAAGTCGTCTGAAAAAATCGCGCCATCAAAGCCCAGTTGCTGGCGCAAGATGTCTTGTAGCCAACGCGGCGAAAAGCCCGCCGGCAATGCGTCCACCTTGGGATAAATCACATGCGCGGGCATGATGCTGGTCAAGGTGTTTTGCAAGCCTTCGTAGGGGAAGGCATCGTCGGCCAGGATGGCCTTGAGGCTGCGCTTGTCCACCGGAATTTCCGTGTGCGAATCGGCTTTGACAAACCCATGTCCGGGAAAATGTTTGCCGCAGTTGGCCATGCCCGCTTGCAACAGGCCTTGCATCAGGCTGCGCGCCAAGGTGCTGACAATGCGCGGGTCGCGGTGAAAAGCGCGGTCGCCAATGACGCCGCTTTCCCCATGGTCCAGGTCCAGCACCGGCGTGAAGCTGAAGTCCACGCCACAGGCGCGCAACTCGGACGCCAGCACAAAGCCGCAAGCCGTGGCCGAGCGCATGGCGTTCAATGCCGCGCGGCCCTCGGGCCCGGCATCGGGCTGCATCCACTGCGCACCCAGGCTGCGCATGGGCGGCAAATGGGTCATGCCATCGGAGCGAAAGCGCTGCACGCGGCCGCCTTCATGGTCCACGCAAATCAGCAAATCCTGGCGCACGCGCTTGATGGACTGGCACAAGGCCGTGAGTTGCGCACGGTTTTCCCAATTGCGGGAAAACAAGATGATGCCGCCGGTCAGCGGATGGGCCAGGCGACGGCGATCCAGCGCCGTGAGCGACGTGCCGGCAATGTCAAGAATCAGGGGGGCGTGATGGGTCATGCAGCGAGTTTATCGCGCTGCTCGACCACCACAAAGCTGGCGGCGTAATCGGTTTCGTCGGTGACGCTGACGCGGGCCACCAAGCCGCGTTCCTCGCACCAGGCTTTGAGCACGCCGTGCAACACCACATGGGGCTCGCCACTGGGGTGCTTGGCAATCTCGCACAAGCGCCAGGTCATGGGCATGCGCATGCCCAGGCCAATGGCTTTGCTGAAGGCTTCCTTGGCAGAAAAGCGCGTGGCCAGGTAACGCACGCCGCGCTCCGGCCAACGCGCGCTGCGCTGCCGCCAGGTGCGCATCTCGGCCTCCGACAAAATTTTTTCTGCGAAGCGGTCGCCGTGACGCTGCAGCGACGCACGGATGCGCCGGATGTCACAGATGTCGGTGCCGATGCCGTAAATCATGAGGCATCGGTGGGCATGCAAGCCAGATAGGCTTGGACGGTGTCGGCATAGCCCAGCTCGAGCGCATCGGCGATCAGGGCGTGGCCGATCGACACTTCCTTGACGCCAGGAACGCCTTGCAAGAAATCTTGCAAATTCAAACGGTTCAAGTCGTGGCCGGCGTTCACTTCCAAGCCCGCATCCAGTGCCGCTTGCGCGCTGTCGCGGTACTGCGCCAGCACTTGCGCTTGCTGTGGCGTGCCATGGGCTTGCGCATAGGGCTCGGTGTACAACTCGACCCGGTCGGCGCCCACGGCTCGGGCAGCAACCATTTGTGAAGGCTCGGGGTCCATGAACAAACTCACGCGAACACCCAGCGCCTTGGCTTGAGCGATCAAGGGGCGCAAACGTTCAGCGTCCTCTGGAAAGCGCCAGCCGTGGTCGCTGGTGAACTGCCCCTCGCCATCGGGCACAAAGGTGGCTTGGTGGGGTTTGAGCGCCAGCACAAAGTCCATCAGGTTGTGAAACGGGTTGCCTTCAATGTTGAACTCGCGATCGGGCCATTGCTGCAACAAGTCATGCAGCGCATGCACATCGTCCGCGCGGATGTGGCGTGCATCGGGGCGGGGATGCACGGTGATGCCTTGGGCACCCGCCGCCAGGCACAACTGCGCTGCACGCGTCACGCTGGGAATGCCTAGGTGGCGCGTGTTGCGCACCAAAGCCACTTTGTTGAGGTTCACAGAAAGAGCCGTTTTCATAGGGTGATTGTCACGCGAATTCGGTTTTTTAGAAAAAAGCATGCGTTTTCGCCAAAACCCGCTATACTCCTGCCAGTGCATCCAATCTTTGGGCACTGCCGACACCCGTCGCCCACGTTGTTCTGCTGAGCACCAGACAACCGATTTTTCCCCGCTCTCTGCAAGCCGCTCTCAGTGCTTGCACCTTTTCATGACTTCTGTTTCCGATATTTCCATCCCCATGGGCAAGTACGTCGTTTCGCCCTCGACACAGCAGACCGACAGCGGTGACTTCCGCGCTTCGATCACCATCAGCAGTGGACGGGGCGCAAGCTCGCACCACCGCATTTACCGTTTCAACCCGAGCTTCAAAACGCGCGAAGACGCGCATTTTTACGCCATGACTCAAGGCTGGGCGCACACCAGCGCCTACGCCGCCCCAATGTGCTGATCCCGCAGGGGTCGGCACTTTTCTCGCGGAATCTTCCAAGAAACCGCTTCTCCCTGCGCACCAGACTTGTTTACAGGCTGTGCGCTTTCTCTGAAAGGCTCTGACATGAGCAGCAAAATTTACGTGGGCAACCTGCCCTATTCCATTGACGACGCCAGCCTGCGTCAAAATTTCTCTGAGTTTGGCGGCGTTCAGTCGGCCAAAGTCATGATGGACCGCGACACCGGGCGCTCCAAGGGTTTCGGCTTTGTCGAAATGTCCTCGCCCGAAGAAGCGGAAGCCGCCATCAAGGGCCTGAATGGCATGTCGGTGGGCGGTCGCTCCATCGTCGTGAACATTTCGCGCCCCAAAGAACCCGGCACGGGCTATGGCAGTGGCGGCGGCGGTGGCGGTGGCTACCGTGGCGAGCGCAGCCGCTACTGATCGGCTGGGGTTTCACCCACAAAAAAACCGGCCTAGGCCGGTTTTTTTGTGCGCGCCGCAATGTCAGTGGGCAGCGTCAATGATGGCGTTCAGCGTGGCGCTGGGACGCATCACCGCGGTGACCTTCTGCTTGTCCAGAATGTAGTAGCCGCCGATGTCTGCCGGCTTGCCTTGCACAGCACGCAGCTCGTCCACGATCTTCTGCTCGTTGTCGGTCAGCGCCTTGGCCACCTTGGCGAAATGCGCCTGCAGCTCCTTGTCCTGGGTTTGTGCGGCCAGTTCCTGGGCCCAGTACATGGCCAGATAGAACTGGCTGCCACGGTTGTCCAGCTCGCCAGTCTTGGGCGAGGGGCTCTTGCTGTGATCCAGCAGCTGGCCCGTTGCCGCATCCAGGGTCTTGGCAAGCAACTTGGCTTTTTCATTGCCGGTCTTGATGCCCAGGTCTTCCATCGACACGGCCAGGGCCATGAACTCACCCAGAGAATCCCAGCGCAAGTGGTTTTCCTCCACCAACTGCTGCACGTGCTTGGGCGCGGAGCCACCGGCGCCCGTCTCGTACATGCCGCCGCCGGCCATCAAGGGCACGATGGACAGCATCTTGGCGCTGGTGCCCAGCTCCATGATGGGGAACAAGTCGGTGAGGTAGTCGCGCAGAATGTTACCGGTGACCGAGATGGTGTCCAAACCGCGGACCACGCGCTCCAGCGTGAAGCGCATGGCGCGAACCTGGGACATGACTTGAATGTCCAGGCCCTGGGTGTCGTGCTCTTTGAGGTAGGTGTTGACCTTCTTGATCAACTCGTTCTCGTGCGGACGGTAGGGGTCGAGCCAGAACACTGCGGTCATGCCGGAATTGCGCGCACGGTTGACGGCCAGCTTCACCCAGTCACGAATGGCCGCATCCTTGACCTGGCACATGCGCCAGATGTCGCCCTCTTCCACGTTCTGGCTCAGCAGCACTTCACCCGTGGCGATGTCCACGATATTGGCCACGCCAGCCTCGGCAATTTCAAAGGTCTTGTCGTGCGAGCCGTACTCTTCGGCCTGCTGCGCCATCAGGCCCACGTTGGGCACCGTGCCCATGGTCTTGGGATCGAAGTTGCCATGCCACTTGCAGAAGTTGATCATCTCCTGGTAGATGCGGGCGAAGGTGCTCTCGGGCATCACGGCCTTGACGTCTTTCAAGCGACCATCGGCACCCCACATCTTGCCGCCGTTGCGAATCATGGCGGGCATGGAAGCGTCCACAATGACGTCGTTGGGCGAATGGAAGTTGGTGATGCCCTTGGCCGAGTCCACCATCGCCAGTTCGGGGCGGTGCTCGTGGCAGGCATGCAAGTCGCGCTTGATGTCTTCTTGCTTGGATTGGGGCAGCGTGGCGATCTTGTCGTACAGGTTGGCCATGCCGTTGTTCACGTTCACGCCCAACTCGTCAAACAGCTTGCCATGCTTGGCAAAAGCGTCTTTGTAGAAAATCTTGACGCAGTGGCCGAAGACGATGGGGTGCGACACCTTCATCATCGTGGCCTTGACGTGCAACGAGAACATCACGCCGGTTTTGTGCGCGTCTTCAATTTCTTTTTCGTAGAACTCGCACAGCGCCTTCTTGCTCATGAACATGCTGTCGATGATCTCGCCTTGCAGCAAGGAGACC